>CADBYZ010000014.1 GCA_902799075.1 Oscillospiraceae bacterium
GGGAAGCCGCTGACCCGCGGTGAGATCCTGGAGCTGTCGGTGGACAAGAACTGGAAGGACAATTCCATACATATCCTGCTCAACCGGCTGCTGGCCAAGGGCGCGCTGACCGAGGGCGGCTTTGCCCGCAGCGGCAAGTCCTACGGCAGGCTGTACGAGGCCACGCTCACAGGTGTCGAGTACTACGCCCGCAACGTCTTTAACGGCGGGGCGGAGCGGCTGGAAATGCTCTTTGACGCCATGCTCGAAAATCCCTCTGTGAACGCGGAGCTGATCGACATATTTCAGGCAAAGCTTGAAGCGAAAAAGGCGTCGCTCTGAGCCGCATACGGAAAAACACACCGGCAGGCCGCAGGGCCTGCCGGTTTTTCGCGCGTAATGAACTTCAATCTTCAAGCAGCGCCATCGTGGTCTTGGAGTAGCACCACATGTTCGGCTCGTAATCAATGCCTCCGAAGTAGCGCTTCGCGTCGCCGGTAAAGTAATTGGCGATCGCCGCCCCCACGCCTGCCGAGCGCGAGAACCCCGCGTCACAGTGGACGATGATGAGCTTGTCACGGTTTTCCCGCACAAAGCGTGCGATCTTCACGGCGTCCTCATCCTGCATCAGGTCGCTCTCGTCCACATCGCGCCCGTACACGTCCTTGCCCGGCCCGTCGGCGTCGCAGAAGGAGAGGGGGAGGATGGCGGCCACACCGTTTTCCCTGGAGCAGAAGGGGGCTGTCTCATATGTCCGGTTGGGGTCGGAGATGGAGATGATCACCGAAGGCTGCTTGTGCCTTTCCCGGCAGTATTGAACCGCATTCTCGCGGCTCATGACGGTGACTTCCACTTTTTTCTTTCCAAAAGGCCACATGCAGCATACTCTCCCGTGTGAATGTAATCATAATTCTTATTGTCGCGCATTATATCACAGTTGACATAAAAAATCTACAGGAGAATCAAAAACCCCGACGGAAAACGCTTTCACGCTTTCTGTCGGGGTTTCACATCGTTTACTTCAGCATCGCGTTGACGAGATCCTGCACCAGGTAGGGGTCATAGCCCGCGGCGCGCAGGGCGTTGATGCGGTACTGGTTATTGCCGTAGCGGCCGTTGATGACATCGGCGGCGACGGGGCCGTAGCCTCGGGCAAGTCCGTTGACCAGGTGCTGCACGGCGTCGTAGTTGAAGCCTGCCGCGGTGAGTCTTCTTCTGCGGTCCTCACCGTTGCCGTACTTGCCGTCCATCACGTCCAGTGCCGCGAGATATTCCGCGGACATGCCGCCCGCCACAGTGCCGAGCTGCTCGTCGCCCAGATTCTCCAGATTCTTGTTAAGTTCACTCATTGTGATATCCTCCTTTATATTAAGGTGTGTTGTTTCTTTGCTTTACAGGCATATGATATCACACGAACTGTCACAAAACCGTCACACCTGTGCCTCAATGTTGCCGAGCTCCATGATCCGCATGAGCACCCGGATGCCCTGGAGGTAGGAGCGCACGGGGATATGCTCGTCCGTACCGTGCACGCCGCTTCGCGCCAGCGCCTTTTCAACCATGAAGGGACTGCAACGCAGGCAGGTGTCGCAGATGCGCTCATACTGGTGGGCGTCGGTGGCCCCGGCGGTGAGGGACGGCACTGCCTTGACGCCGGGGAAGAACTCGCCCAGCGCCTGCTCCAGCACGCGGTAGCCGAGCCCGTCCGTGCGCGCGGCGTTGGAGGGGTCGTTTGCCTGTAAAAAGCGGAGCTTCACGGGGCTGTCAGGGTCCGCGGCCAGGATCGCCTCACGGCAGCGGGCAAGCAGGCTCTCCGCGCTCTCGCCCTGGTTGAGGCGGAAGTTGACGGCCGCGCGCATGTTCTGGGGCAGCACGTTGCAGGCCGCGCTGCCGCCCTCGATGACGGTGGGGGCGATGGTCGTGGTCACATAGGAGAAAAGCTCCGGCTGCTTCAGGCACCAGGCTGCGATGGCGTCGGCGTTTGCCTGCACGTCCTGTACCAGCGTGCGCAGGGGCTCTGTCTGAATGTACGGGGCCAGGGCCTCAAAGGTACGCAGCAGCGGCTCGGGGCAGCGGGCAGGGAAGGGGCTGTCGGCAATAGCCGTGATAGCCCGCGCCAGATGTTCAAGGGAGCTTCCGCCCCAGGGGCGGCTGGAATGCCCGCCCGCGCTCTCAACCGACAGCTCCAGATCCGCGTAGCCCTTCTCCATCAGGTCGATGAGCGTCACCGGCACGCCGGGCGCGCCGAATACGGCCCCATCCTCAATGAGCCCGCCGCCCTCGTCGAGCACGTAGGCAAGGCGTATCCCACGCTCGCGCAGGGTTTCGGCAATGCCGAGGGCGCCGAGGTTCAGCGTCTCCTCGTCATCGCCGAAGGCGAGGTAAGCGGTGCGCCGAAAGCGTGCGCCGCTGCGAAGCAGGGTCTCCGCCGCCTCCAGGATGCCGAACACCATCTGCTTGATGTCCAGCGTCCCGCGCCCCCAGATGCTGTCCTCGGCAATGTCGCCGGAGAAGGCGCCGTGAGTCCAGTTGTCCTCTGTCCCGCGCACCACCGGCACCACATCCTGGTGGGACATGTACAGCGACGGCGGCAGAGAGGGATCCGAGCCGGGGATCGTGATGAGCACCGCGTGGCCGATCAGCTCAAAGCTGCCCGCCGCCATCACGGCGGGATAGGAGGCGCGTATGAGGGCCTGAAGCTTTTCAAATTCTTCAAAGTCGTTGATGCAGGGGTTGTTCACCGTCCGGCAGCGCACGGCCTCGGAAAGCCGTCTGACCGCGCCCTCGGCGTCAAGACAAGGGTAGCGTTCCTCACCGGCGAAGAAATCATAGACACTGCTCATGCTCACTTGTCCTCCAGATAGCGGCTCAGGAATGCCCGGGTGCGCTCGTTCTTCGGATTGGCAAAAAGCTCCGCGGGGCTGCCCTGCTCGAGGATCACGCCCTGATCCATGAACACCACCCGGTCGCTCACCTCGCGGGCGAAGGCCATCTCGTGGGTCACGACCATCATGGTCATGCCCTCGGCGGCGAGCTCCTTCATGACATCCAGCACCTCGCCCACGATCTCGGGGTCGAGGGCGGAGGTGGGCTCGTCAAAAAGCATGATCTCCGGCTCCATGCACAAAGCCCGCGCTATGGCCACGCGCTGCTTCTGCCCGCCGGACAGGCGCGTTGCGTCGGCGTAGATGAAGTCCTTGAGGCCCACCGCCGTCAGGTGCTTTTTGGCGGTCTCCTCCGCCTGCGCCCGCGGAATCTTTTTGACCGACATGGGCGCGAGCGTGCAGTTATCCAGCACGTTCTTGTTGTTGAAAAGGTTGAAGCTCTGGAACACCATGCCGATGTTCTGACGCAGGGCGTTTAAGTCCACGCGCAGGTCCATGAGGTCCTTCCCGTCAAACCAGATATGCCCCGCGTCCGCCTCCTCGAGAAGGTTGACGCAGCGCAGGAGCGTGGATTTTCCGGAGCCGGAGGCGCCGATGATGGTCACCACTTCGCCGCGATGTACCTCCATGTCGATCCCCTTGAGGACCCGGAGCTCACCGAAGGACTTCTCGAGCCCTTCAATACGCAGTACGGTATCGCTCATCTTCTCGCCTCCTTCAGTTCGAGCTGGGGATGCCGCGCACCGGCATGTCCAGCTTCCTGCCCAGCCACTTCAAAAGCTGCGACGAAAGCCAGGTCAGCACCAGGTACAAAAGCGCCGCCACGCAGTAGATCTCCAACGACCTGAAGTAGATGCCGCTGACGGACTTTGTCGCATACATGAGGTCCATCACGCCGATGACCGACAGGACCGACGAGTCCTTGATGTTGATGATGAACTCGTTGCCGATGGCGGGGATGGAGTTCTTCACCGCCTGGGGGAACACGACCTTGAGCATGGTCTGCCAGTTGGTCATGCCGAGGCTGCGCGCAGCCTCCGTCTGGCCCCTGTCGATGGCGAGGATGCCGCCGCGCAGCACCTCCGTGAGGTAGGCCGTGGAGTTGAGTGCCACGGTGCACAGGCCCGAGATGAAGAAGCTCCAGACGTGGTTGATCTCCGTCACGGTCATGCCCGTGCGCTTGAACATATTAAAGCCGAAGTAATAGAAGATCAGCGCCTGAACCATCATGGGGGTACCGCGGATAATGAACACGTAGAGCTTTGCGAAGCCGCAGGCGGCCCATTTGAGCGCCTTGACCGCGTCCCTGTCCCGCTTGTTCGGCTCCTGAATGCGCAGGAACACCAGCAATATCGCCAGCACGAAGGCGATGCCTGTGCCCAGCAGCGCGATGCGCACCGTCGTCCACACGCCCTTGAGGAGGATGTCCTTGCCCTTGATGCTCATGTAGACCATGGAATCCCAGAAGCCCTGGGGGTTTTTATCCAGCGTGGAGCACACGCGCACGGTCTCGGCAAAGCGGATGCCGAACCAGACCAGCAGCGCAAGGCCGATGACACACGCCGCGATCTTCAGCATGCGCACGCGATTGTTCGTTGTCTTTTCGTTCATGGGGTGATCTTCCTTTAATTTATTGCGCTTCCCCGGCTAAAAAACCGGGGAAGCGGACTGGAGTAAAGCCTTTGCTTTGAAGTTGAAAGGAAAACGGAAGGAGCAGACTGGAGCGAGTTTTGCTTGACAACGATTATGCGGGAGCCTTCTCGGCGGCGGTGTTCCACATCTCGTCGCGCTGGGCCTGCTCCACACCGGCGAGCGCTTCGTTCACCAGGGCGACAAGGTCGTTGTCGTCATAGCGGATGCCGACGCAGGAGCCCTTGGCGGGCAGCTCAAAGCCGTCGCCCTCGGCAAAGGTGATGAGCACAAAGTTGGGGTTTGCAGCCATGTAGGCGGGGGCGTTTTCAACGTTGACGACGATGGCGTCGCAGGCGCCCTGCTGGAGCCTTGCCACCATGTCGGGGATGCTGGAGACGGCGGTCAGGTGCTCAACGCCGTTGATCTGGTCGATGACGGTGTCGAGGGCGGTGTCCTTCTGGCCAAGCACGCTTGCGCCCTTAAAGTCCTGGATGGTCTTGGCACCTTCAAAGGGGGAGCCCGCGTTGACCATCATGCCGTACTCGGTAGCGTGGTAGGGGGTGGAGAAGTTGATGGCCTCGCGTCGGGAGGCGGTGTCCATCATGCCTGCGACAATGGCGTCGATCTGTCCCTCGTTCAGGGCGGGGATCAGGCCGTCCCAGTCCATCTTGACGATCACGAGCTCAAGGCCCAGGTAATCGGCAATGATGCGGGCCCACTGCACATCGTAGCCTTCTGCGTAGGCGCCGGGAACGTTCTCGATGGGGACGTTGGTATCGCTTGCTTCGGATTCCTGCCAGTTGTTGGGAGCGTAGGCACACTCCATGCCGACGCGCAGCTGGCCGTTGAGGTAATTGAGTTCTTCATAGGGGGCCTTACTGTCGGCGAAGGCGAAGGCAGGGAGGGACAGGACCAGCATCAGGGCCAGGAGGATGGCCGAAATTCTTCTCATGTTGTTCATTTTTGTGTCTCCTTTTTTGGATTTTGACAGGGGCACGAAAAAAGCCGCAGACGCGGTTTTGCGTCTACGGCACCTGGAATCATCTGTACGCCGGGGCCCCGGCGGTGAATCCTGTACTCGATAGCGCTCCACTCGCGTGACAGTCCGGCGGATGTTCTCCGACGGCCCAGCAAAG
Source organism: Oscillospiraceae bacterium (assembly GCA_902799075.1). Classification (GTDB taxonomy): domain Bacteria; phylum Bacillota; class Clostridia; order Oscillospirales; family Oscillospiraceae; genus Limivicinus. The sequence goes on from CADBYZ010000014.1 coordinate 5,633, forward strand.
AAACACGCAGCTGCGTTTCTCCGCTTCGGCGATGTCCCCTTTCCACTCCCGCGAAAGCTGCTTCCCTGCGGGGTGTACTCTTGAACGCCGCGCCTCTATCTTGGCTATGAATATAAATGCACAAACCCGGTTTGTCAAGCGGGTTTTTCCTTTTCTAACTCCCTGTACAATATCGCCTAATGCAAAGATTCTTTTTTGTGATAAATTGCTAAAGATCTGTTTTTAACCCGGTTCTCTTGAATTTTTATGGAATTATTTATATAATAGAAAAAACAAAGGCATAATAATACTACAATAAAAGGAGACCGCAACATGAAAAAAATCCTCAGCATCCTGCTGGCGCTTGCCATGCTGGCGTCGCTGACCGTACCCGCCTTTGCCGACGAGCCGGATTACACCACCGGCACGCCCTGGCTCTGCGTCGATCTGGACGGCGTCGTGACCGCGGACACCCCCGCTGATCTCAAAGACAACTTTGCCCTTGCGGTCAACAAGGACAAGATCCTCGCCCTTGAAATCCCGGAGGGCTATTCTTCCGCCGGCACCGTGATGGACGTCAATCTGAAGCAGATGGAGGATGTCAGGAACATGTTCCTCGGCGATGCGCCGGAGGGACACGACGCAAGGCTCGCCTATGACCTCTTTCAGCTTATGATGGACTGGGACAGCCGCAACGCGCTGGGCGTCACCCCGCTCAAGGAGGCCATTGCGCCCCTGGAGGCCATCAACTCTGTTGAGGAGCTGAGCACCTATTTCGTAGAAACCCGCGACGAGGACGAGCTTGCCTCGCTCTATTATGCCGGTTCTTCTCAGGATCAGCTGGATTCAAACAGGCATGTGCTTGAGGTGTCGGATGTCGGCCTGCTGCTGGGAGACTCCGCCGAGTATGAAAAGCTGACCGATTATGGCGCCATCAAGAAGGAAGCGATCACGGAGCTGGCGCGCAAGATGCTGGTCAAGCTCGGCTATACCGAGGACGAGGCGCAGCGGAAGATCGACAACTGCTTCGCCTTTGAGACGATGCTGGCCCCCGCCCTGTACACCAATGAGGATCAGCGGAAGCCGGACTATTTGGAAAAAATACTCAACTTCTGCAGCCATGACGAGATGAAGGAGGCGGAGGGCCCGCTCCCGATCCTGGAGGACCTGGCAGCGACGGGCTACCCCGAGACGGATCGGTACCAGGTCACAAATCCGGACGGCCTCAAAAAGCTGATCGAGCTGTACACCGATGAAAACCTGCCCCTGATCAAGGACTTTCTGATCGTGCGCGGCACAGTCGGCTCAGCCGGAGAGCTCGACCGCGAGTGCTATGAGTGGAAATATGCCGCCAACAACGCAATCTCCGGTGCCAGCGGCATGCTCGACGATGAGACGGCGTTTTCCAATTCGGTTGCCGGAACGCTGGCATGGCCTGTGGCGCAGCTCTATACCCAGACCTACCTCAAGCAGGAGGACAAGGATCGCATCATGGACATGATGAACGAGATCCTGGACGCCTATCACGGCATCATCGAAGAGGCCGACTTCCTCTCCGATGCGACCCGCGAAAAGGCCATCGAGAAGCTGGACGCCATCGAGCCCCGCAGCCTGTACCCCGACAGTTGGGACAAATATAACTGCGACGGACTGGACTTCGACGGACCGGAGAACGGCGGCACGCTCTGGGAGGCCTCCCGGCGCATCACCGCATACTTGATCGCCAAGAGCATCAAGGAGTTCCCCGAGCCTGTGGACAAGGAAAAGTGGCCCATGCCGCCGACGATCGTCAACTGCTTCTATGACTGGACAAGCAACACCATCACGATACTCGGCGCCTTTGCCCAGGGCGGTCTGTACAGCAGCGACATGAGCGACGAGGAGCTGCTGGCCAGGCTCGGCTGTGTGATCGGCCATGAGATCTCCCACGGCTTTGATTCCACCGGCGCCCAGTTTGACAAGAACGGCAACATGGCTTCCTGGTGGACGGAAGAGGACTACGCGGCCTTCCTGGAGCGCAACCGGAAAATGGCGGACTACTACAACGCCATGCACCCATGGGAGGGGCAGGACTTCTACGGCAGCATCATGACCGGCGAGGCCGGAGCCGATATGGCCGGTATGAAGGCTGTACTGCGCATTGCTGCCGAGAAGGAAAACTTCGACTACGACGCCTTCTTCCGCTCCTTTGCCGGCCTCTGGCTCGAAAAGGATACCCTGCAAAGTGTCTATTCGAGCATCAACGACGTGCACCCGATGTCGTATCTGCGCATCAACTGCACGCTCCAGCAGTTCGACGAGTTCCTGAACTGCTACGGCATCACCGAGGGCGACGGGATGTACCTGGCCCCGGAGGACCGCGTGATCGTCTGGTAAGCCGGACAATGAATATACAGGCGCAGGGGCCGATCAAAGGATCGGCCCCTGTTGTTTTATACTGGTCTCCCATAAAACGCTGTGAAAGCATTTTATAGCGCCAAAGGCGCGTCGGAGACCGTATGAGACGTGTTTTATGGAAAAACAGTATTACGCCTGTGCGCCCGGTTGACGCAATCGGAGGGAATCGTATTGGACAGGATCGCTCACAATATGGCAATCCGTTTGCGGCATGCTTTGTCTGGAAACTATGGAAAACGCAGAGAGCAGGGAAACAGCAGAATACTGAGAAACCGATTTGACAAAAAAATGCAATTCATTGAAAAATTGGTTGCAACTATTATATAATAATGTTATACTTCATAAGAACAGGTGCGCGCGGAATCGCTGGGCTGCCGTGTGAAAAAACTTGAAAAGTATGGAAAAATCTGGTATTATACTTAATTGTTATTGTTGGTGCGCGCGTTGGGACACAAGCGCGTAAATGCTCATGCGATTCTGAAAAACCAACCCGGAGGATTGGACAGGTAGGAGATCATTATGCGAAGATTGATTTATACGCTGGTAATTTTTATCCTGATCGGCGGCATTGTGCTGACCTCATACGCGCCGGACAACATTTCCACGGTGTTCATCGTCATCATGGAGTGCATTGTGCTGGCGGGCGTAGTGGTGGGCATACTGCCGGTGGTGTCGTATTACCACGCTTTTGAAACGGGTCTGAACAATATAGAAAGGGCGCTTGAGGTACAGACAAGCTCCACCTGGTCCGTCATGGCGCAGATCGAGGACTTCTTCCATCAGCGCACACTGGACGGCCTGTTTCGCGACTATCAGGAGAAGGTCCAGGTACAGCGAGAATCCGGCCAGGCCCTGACGGATATCGAGGACTATATCAACGAAGACATCCTCGCCCTGCGCTCCTGGCAGAACGTCGTGCTCCAGATCCCCGGCACCCTGACCGGCCTCGGCATTCTGGGCACCTTCATCGGCCTGCTCATCGGTATCCGCGGCATCGGTTTCAGCTCGATCGACATCGCCCTGACGAGCGTGCAGACGCTGCTGAGCGGTATTCAGGTGGCATTCTACACCTCCATCGCCGGCATGATCCTGTCGCTTTTGTTCAACATCATCTACCGCATCTCCTGGAACATGCTGCGCCGAAACCTCGGCCTTTTCACGGAAGAGTTCCATAAAAACGTCATCCCGCCCGTGGGCGACCAGGTCCGCTACCGCGAGCAGAAGGAGCTCAAGCAGATCACCGAGCTTCTCGAGCGCCTGCCCAAGAACGCGGGCTTCTCCGCCTCCGGCCAGATCGGCAGCGGCGCCCCCGCGTCCGCCGGCAGCAACGAGCAGATCCTCATGCCCCAGATCCTTGAGGGCATGCGCAGCGGCGAGTTTGTGTTCTATCTGCAGACCAAGCACGACCTCAACACCCGCAAGGTCATCGGCGGCGAGGCTCTGGTGCGCTGGAACCACGGCAAGCTCGGCACCGTGTCCCCGGCGGTCTTCATCCCCATCCTCGAGAAAAACGGCTATATCACCAAGCTTGACCAGTATATCTGGGAGAGCGTCTTCGCCACCATCCGCCGCTGGATCGACAGCGGCGTGCGCCCCATGCCCCTGGCCATCAACGCCACCAAGACCGATATCCTGGCCATGGACCTCGCGGGCTTCATGGAGGAAATGCTCAAAAAGTACCGCATCCCGCCCCGCTATCTGGAGGTGGAGATCGCGGAGAACGCCTATCTCGAATCTCCCCAGTCCGTGCTCGAGACCGAGGAAAAGCTGCGTCAGCTTGGCTTCCGGGTCATCATGGACGGCTTCAACGGCGACTATATCTCCCTGAGCACCATCGACAGGCTTTCCGTCGACGTGCTCAAGCTGGATCTGCGCCGCTTCGACGGCAGACAGAATCAGGGCGCGCTCAACGCCGTGTTTGAGCAGGCCAGGAAGATCAACATCAATGTCGCGGTGGAGGGCATCGAAAGCATGGAGCAGCTGACCATGCTGCGCAGATGCGGCTGCTCGGAGGGCCAGGGCTTCTACCTTTCAAGACCCATCCCCGCGGAAGAGTTTGAAAAGCTGATTTCAGGGGAAAGCAAGCAATGAAGAAAAAAGTCAAGCAGAACGAGGGAGAGCTGAACTATTGGCAGCCCGCGTCTGATATGTTCAGCGCGCTGATGCTGATTTTGATGCTCATCATTCTGCTCTTGAGTCTGTATCTTGTACATATACCCGACAACGATGAGATCGACCCCTGGTACGGCGACGACAACGGCGGCTCCACGCCCGTACCCACCACGACCTGGAACGATGACGGCGGCGGCGGAGGAGGCGGCGGCTGGTCGCCGGTTCCGACATTCGACATCGAACCGTCGCCCACACCCACGCCTACGCCCACACCCACCGTCACCCCGACGCCTGATCTGCCGGGCAGCGGAGGCGGCACCGGCGGCGGTGACGGCGGCGGCAACGGCCAGGGAGATGGCCCGGGCGACGATCCGGACCTCGGCAGGAAATCGGCGGTCTATGTCATGCTCGTCGACGCCGAGACCGACCGCACCGTCAAGGAGGCAAACGTCCAGTTCGAGCTCTACGGCGAGAACCACGCCCTCCAGATCCTGAATACCTATTATCCCGAGCGCCAGTCCTTCCGCTTCTACGAGACCACGGAAACCGGCACCTACTACTTCCCGGAGAAGCTGGCGGCCGGCGGCTACGAGCTGCATGAGCTGACCGAGGCGGAGGGCTACGAGAGCTCGGAGAACATCGAGTTTATCCTCAATGATACCTACGACTGGCCCGACCCATACGTCGTGCGCGTGCCGGTCATGCCCTCGAAGAATGTGATCCGCGTGCAGATGGTCGACGCCGAAAACGGCGGCAAGATCTCCGGCGGCAGCTTTGAAGTGGTGGCGGCGGAGAACATCATCACAGCCGACGGCACCCTGCGCTACCGCATCGGTCAGATCGTGGACGAGATCGTCTGCGACGAGACCGGCTTCGGCGAAAGCGGCGAGCTGTATCTCGGCAGCTACACGCTGCGCGAGCGGGAGATCCCCCAGTACTACGCGGGCATCCTCGAGGATACCGAGGTGGAGGTCGTCAAGAAATCCGCCGTGGCGCCCGCGCCCGAGACCATCGCCAGCCAGCGCATGCGCATCCGCTTCTCCCTCAATGACGAGCTCTATCCCGAAAGCGGCATTGCGGGCGCAAAGTTTGAGGTCCTGTCCGGCCGCGGCGAGCCCATTGAGATCACCACGAACTCCAACGGCAAATTTGTGCTCGACGCCGTGGAGAAGGGGACGACCTACCGCATCCGCCAGACGGAGGCGGTCGGCAACTACCGCATCACCGAGCCTGAGGTGCTTGTGCCGGTGGACGCCTACGGCTACATGTCCGGCGAGGCCGAGTCCATGGTGGAGAGCACCAACCGCATCATACGCGTGCAGTTCGGCATCACCGACGAGTTCAGCGACATGCAGATCCCCGGCGTCAACCTTGCGCTCTACTCCGACAGGGACGGCCTGATCTACACTTGGACCACCTCCGGCAGCGCCATGAGCATGGAGACGCTCGATCCCGGCGCCTATTACCTCATCAAGAGCGGCGACAAGGAAACCCGCTACGATGTGCGTGTGCTCAACACTGCAGAGGTCCAGACGATCAACCTGCGCGACTCCTACCTTGTACACTACATCATTTACGCGGCGCTGTGCCTGCTGCTTATCGCACTGTTGACCGTGTTCATCATTCACAGGGTGCGCAAACGGAGAAAACATAACATGGAAATAATCCAGAACCAGACATGAAAAAAGAGGTGACTACCCTTGCAGGGCACTGAATCGACACAAAACGGCGTGATTCGCGTGCGGGTGAGCGACCTGCTCTTCGCGCTGCAGAAGCGATGGATGGTCATCGTGGCGCTGTCTCTGGTGGGGCTGACCTTCGGCCTGATCCTGTCGGCCATGACGGTTGTGCGGAGCTCCTACCAGTCCTATAATATCAACGGCTCCTTCGCCATCACGTCCAAGAACACGAACGGCCAGTATGTGGGCGGCTACAATGCCCCGAACGTCAACGACTTCCATCTGGCCGAGGACATGGTGGACGCCGTGCGCTACGTACTGCGCAGCGAACGTGTGCTCAACGAAGTGGTCAACGAAAACGAGCTCCTCGGCTACACCACCACCCAGATCCGAAACGCCATCACCGTCACGCAGTACAACAGTACGCAGATCCTGGAGATGCGCCTTACCTGGCGAAACGCCGAGGAGGGCCTTGCGGTCTGGCGCAGCATCCTGCGCCACGCAAGCGACATCCTGCCTGAGACTCTGCAGCTCGGCTCGCTGGAGATCATCAACGAGCCGAACGCGGAGCTCATCGGAGTGGTGGGCGGCGGCAACAACAAGGTCGTGCTGCTGACCCTGTTGGGTTTCGCGGCGGGCGTGGGCTTTGCGATCATTGAGCTGCTGATGCACCCCACCCTCAACAACGTGCGCGATGTGGAGACGCTCTTCGGCCTGGAGACCATCGGCGTCATCCCGCGCGACAATGCCTATTACAGGCGCAAGGACTCCATCATGACCCGCAGCGATGTGGGCAACTCGCCGGTGGTGCAGAGCTTTTCGGCCGCAGCCTATATCCTGCGCAACCGTCTCGGCACCAGGGACGGGCACCAGTGCTTCTATGTGACCTCGGCCATCGCGGGCGAGGGCAAGACGACCGTGGCGGCAAACCTCGCCATCCAGCTTTCCGATATGGAACACAAGGTGCTGCTCATCGACTTCGACACCCGCAACCCCAACCTCGGCGCGCTCTTCCTGAACAAGGTGGATTACGAGCACTCCCTCAATGCCCTCTATCGCGGCGATGTCACCGCCGACGAGGCCATCACGACCCTCTCGGGCTATCTTGACATCCTGCCCTCCGTGCTGGAGCATAACGTCATCAACGTGGACAACATGCTCATCGAGCTGGTGGAGGATCTCAAGCAGCGCTATGAGTACGTCATCATGGACGCGCCCCCGGTGGGCGTCGTGTCCGGCACCCTGAGCCTCAACCAGGTGGCGGATTCGGTGCTGTTCGTCATCGGCTACGATGAGTCCTCGCTGCCGGAGATCCAGAGCTCTCTCGAGAAGCTTGACAAGTCCGGCACCCGCGTGCTCGGCTGCGTGGTCAACGCGGCCACCTCCGGCAGGGCGCTGAGCGTAAACCAGACGGCGGAGGACTACAAGAAGAGCATCGGCAGAAAGGCCGCCCAGAAGAAGGCCGAGGAACAAAAATACGGCTTTGACGACAGCCAGAATAAAACCGGGCTGCCCCCTGAGAGCAAGGACCGGAAAAAGAAAAACGCGAAGAAGAAGGGCCTCTTCGGCAGAAAAAAGAAGGAGGTCCCGGAAGAACCCGTCCAACCTGTGGTGGATATCCCAAAGCGCAATGTCTATGAGGACACCATCAAGCAGGAGGCGGAAAAGTCCAAGGCCGCCCTCACGGACCAGGAGACCATCGACGAACTGGTGCGCATGGGCCTGAACAGCGATTTCGGCGAAGAAAAACCGGACGCGCAGGAAGCGGAGCCCGGCACCCCGAAAGCCGCCCCCGACCGGGCTGAGACGCCTGCCGAAGAGCCTGCCGGGACGGTGACGCCGCCCGCCGTGAACACGGCGGCGCGGGAGAGCACGTCAGCGGTGTACCCCGCGCCGGGCGCGGTGCGCACCGTGGTCCGGGCCGCAAAACCCCAGCAGATCGTGATCGTGGACGCGGGGGACGAGACGGACCGGGACGCTCCCGCGGAGGGCGTATATGAACCCGTGCCGGACACGGCCCCTGTAAAGACCGCGCCCGCAAGACCTGAAAAGGCGCCCGCCGCTCCGGCGGCAAAGAAGGCGAGGAAATCGGGCGATAAGCTCAGCGTCGGACGTCTGCTGCTTACGCTGCCGATCGCGATCGTCCTCGCAGCGGCGGCAGTGCTGATCGGCTGTGAGGCCGCCGCCGTCTTTGTCTACGGCGCAAACGGCGCCGTAAACGCACTGCGCAGCTTTACCGAGCTTGCGGACAGACTCACCGCCGCCGGCATCTCCCTCGGCTCCGTCTCCCTCGGCCTGCTGCTGTTCTGGCTCGCGCTGCGGATGCTGGTGAAGATGATCCCGAACCTTATCGGCAAGTTTGCTATTCTGCCTGACACGGAGGAGGAGACATGAAAAAGCTGCGAATCGCTCTGTTGATCATCCTTGTGATGGCTCTTGTCCTCAGCGCGGGAGGGGTCGTGGCGGGCTATGTGCTCGGCGCCAATCCCGTTGAGATCGCAAGGACCATGCAGCAGGATCTGGAGGCGCGCACGAGCTTCCGCTTCCAGAAGCTTCTCCCAAATACCCAGACCGCGTCTGCCTCTCTCTCCTGAAGGAGAGGCAGACGGGCGTTGATTCTGACGGAAAGGAGCCCTAAAAAAGTGTGGCGAACCGGAAACTTTGACAGCATGCAGCTGCTGCTGATCGTGATCCTGCTTCTGTGCGGGTACTTTTATCTCTTCCAGGCGGTCGCCAGGCGGGCTGCCAGTCGGGCCTCCATCCCGCTGCTGGCGGTCGTGCTGCTGGGGGTCTATCTTCTGATTTCACTGCCGCTGGTCCTGATCATCAGTCAGATGGGAGGCATGAGCTTTGCCTTCCTGGCGCTGCTGATCCTGGCGGCTTTTTTTGGCGTATTTGCCTTTGTCTCGTTTGTCGTCAAAAACCTCCGCGCATGCAACAAGACCGCACTGGTGCTGTTCGTTCTCTACCTGCTGATGGTCAGCTATATCACAGTTTTCTCCCGCCGCGGGAAGGTGCAGACGGACATCCTGCTGAGCTTTGACTCCATCCGGGAGGCCATGAACCGCCGTTCTCTCGCGCCGCTGCAGCACCTGTGGACGAACATCCTGTTGTTCGTGCCGATCGGGGCGCTCTTTGCCGCCATCCACCCGAGCCTTGCAAGATTCAGTACCGTCCTGCCTCTGGGCATGCTGCTGACGACCATCATCGAGACGACACAGCTTCTTATGCGAAACGGCCAGTGCGACCTTGAGGACCTTGCTGCCAATACTGTCGGCGCCCTTCTGGGGCTTGCGCTGTATAAGCTCGTACGCAGGATGATGCCCGCGAGAGCTTATGAAGAATAATACCAGCATACAATAACCGACGCGGTATACAGTCCTGTATCGGAAGGAGGGGGAAGTCATGACAGATCCGCGCAACCAGAAAAAGCGCGAGACCGAGGTCTTTTTTGAACTGGCCATCATTTTCAGTATGCTGGTATCCCTGGGCTTCCCCGGAAACCTGAAGAACGTGACGGGCGAATCCATAGAGAAGATGCTGGAATACGGCGCCTTCGCGCTGGAGCTGCTGCTGTTGATGTTTTCCAGCGCCGGTTCCTGGCAGGATATCGAGCTTATCCATCTAAACAGAAAATACTGGGCCATGTACCTGTACGTGTTTACCTGCTTCGGCATTTCCATGCTCGTCACTTATGACGCCAGGTCCCAGATCATCACCTGCGTCCGCTTTGCGGTTACGCTGCTGTTCGTCATCTGGCTGCAGGAGCGATACAGCATTCGGGAGCTTTTGGAGATGATCTGCATCGCCCAGGGGGCTTTCGTGCTGTTCACACTGGCGTTTATGGTGATCTTCCGCTCCCGGGCCTACTCAAACATGGAAGACCAGAACCACGCCCTCATCGGCCTTTTCGAGACGAAAAACGCCTGCGCAACCGAGCTGGATTTCGGCATCGTGATGACGGTGCTGCTGCTGCGCGAGAAGCGGGGGACGCGGAGACGGGAGCTTCACTGGTGGGTCCTGCTGCTCATCCAGACCGTGCTGCTGCTCATGTGCCAGGCGATGGGCGCCGTCATCACGGTGATCGTGGCGGTCCTGTCCATCTTCGTTTTTCCGGATCGGCGCCTGCCGCTGGGACTTGCTTACATCACGGTGAACGTCGTGTTCCTCTTCTGCATGCTGGCGCTGATGCCCTACTTTGAGGACATGCTGGTTGCGATGGGGAAGGACGCCACCATTAACGGCCGCATCCCGATCTGGCGCAGGGTCATCGAGGTCATGACCGAAAACCGGACCATGACGGGCTTCGGCTACGGCATGTTCTGGCGCGATCCCAACGCGCTGCTTAAATTCCAGACGGGCTTCAGCATGCGCAGGGACCCCTTTATGGCCACGCTCACCACCGGCGCGCACAACGTCATCATGGAGACCTGGCTCAATTCGGGGCTGCTGGGCCTGGCCGCTTTTTTCTTCATGGCGATCTTCTCCTTCCGCGACATGAGCAGCCTGCGGGAGGATCAGTACCGCCTGTGCATCGGCATCATGACCTTTCTGACCATCAACGGCCTGACGGAGCGCTGCCTGGGCGGCAACTTTGACTACAGGGTGATGGCGTGCTTTCTGGCCATGTCTGTCGGCTGCAATGCCGCAGGCTCCCGCCGGCGCACCCTGGTGACCGTCAGGAACACCGCGCGCCCCCCGAAGAACGTCGAAAACGCTTAAGGCAATACCGCGGCATTCGGCGAGAGCGAATCCCGAGAAAAATGGAGTTCTGACGACGGCGGTTTTTCAGGAATAGTAGTGAGCGTCCAAATCTTTGATTTGGCTGACGCGGACTGATGCACGCGAACGCAGTGAGCCGCATGGTGTATTTCAGGAAAAAGTGACAAAGTCAGGACGCAGATGTTCCGGGAGGCGCCGAAGGCGGATCGTGCGGTGCTGCCGAAATAACAGGAAGAGGGGACTGCCTGTGGCGACGGAAGAAAATACATCCAAACGAAACAAAGTCCTGCATATGGCCCGCACGATGCTTGTCACCGGCATGGCTTATGTGGTCAGCTACGGCATCACGCTGATCCTGACGCCTTACATCACCCGGACCGTCGGCACCGAGGCCTACGGCTTCGTGACCCTCGCCAAGCAGTTCACCCAGTATGCCACCATCGTGACCACCGCGCTGAACATATACGCGGCGCGCTATATCGGCCTGAGTTATCACAGGAAAGATATGCGTGAAGCCAATGTCTACTATGCCTCGGTATTCTGGGGCGATGTCTGCCTCGGCTTTGCGCTGCTGGCGCTGGCCCTGGTGCTGACGGTGTTTCTCGACCGCCTGATCTCTGTCCCGGCGGCGATCGCGCAGGATGTCAAGCTCCTGTTTATCCTGTCCTTCATGGCCTTCTGGGTGACGACGGTTTTCTCCGTTTTCGGCTGCGCGGGCTATGTGCGCGACCGCATGGACTGGAAGGGCTATTTCAAGGTCCTGTCGTATCTGGCAAACGCGGCGGTGCTCGTCGCTGCCTATATGCTCTTCCCGGCGAAGGTCGCGTGGGTGGGGCTCGGCACGCTGAGCGCCGCGCTCGTCATTGCGCTTTCAGACCTGTGGATGAGCAAAAAACTCCTGCCCATGCTGAAAACCTCCCGGGAGTACTATTCCTTCGCGGCGGTGAAGAAGCTGGTGATGGAGGGCTTCTGGGCCTCATTCAACATGGTGGGCAATCTTCTCAACAGCGGGCTTGACCTGCTGGTGTGCAACCAGATGCTATCGTCCCTTGCCATGGGTCAGCTCGCCATCGCCAAAACGGTGGACACCATCGTGCAGAGTCTCTACACCGTGGTGGACCAGGCATTCATCCCGCGCTTTCTCAAAACCTATGCCGAGCGCGGGAAGGAGGAGCTGCTGCGGGAACTACGGGTCTCCATGAAGGTGTCGGGCCTGCTTGCGAACGTCACCTTCGCGCTCTTTGTGGCCCTTGGCCGGAGCTTCTACAAGCTCTGGATCCCCGGTGAGGATACGGAGCTTATCTACCGGCTTACGGTTGTGACGATCATGACGTGCATCCCCAACGGGGCGATGCATCCGCTCTACTATATCTATACCCTCAGACTCAAGCAGAAATTCCCCTGCTACGTCACGCTGCTTGGGGGGCTTTTCAATGTCGCCGGCATGTATGTGCTCATCAAATACGCCCACATGGGGGTCTACGCCGTGGCCTGGACAACGGTTGCGGTGATGAGCTTTATTAACTTTGTCTCAAATCCCCTGTACATGGCCCATGTGCTGGAGCTGCCGGCGGGCACTTTTTACCCGGATATTGTACGCAACGTGCTCTCCTGCACCGTGATGACGGCGTGTTTGCGGGGGCTTTCAGAACTGTACGTGCCGCAGGGGTGGCTTGCGCTGATCCTGTGCGCCGCGGTGTGCGGTGTGATCGGCAGCGCGCTGCATGTGGCCCTTGCCTGCACCGGAGAGCAGAGACGGGCCCTTCTGGGGCTTATCAAACGATAATCACGCAGGATGGAGGAAAAATCGTGAAGCATTTTCAGAATAACAACGGGCGGCTCAAGGTGCTGATGGTGGAGCACCATTCCCCCGGCAACCGCTATGTGCTGGAGCTTGCGCGGGAGATGAAGAACGAGTGCGACCTGACCATCTTCTGCGATATGCGCAATGATCTTCAGGAGCCCGGCATCCGCTGGAAGCGCCGCTTCTACAACGGCGGCAAGGGCAAGGCGGCGGCGATCCTGGACTACGGCCGCACGCTTCTGGAGCTGGAGCACGAGATCCGCACCGGGCACTATGACGTGCTGCACATCCAGAGCTTCAAGAAGGCATCGGCGGAGATGAAGCTCTACGAGCAGACGAGGAAGTACTACCGTCTGCTGGTCATGACGGTGCACAACGTCCTGCCCCACGAGCCCGCCCCCGGCGACGCCGAGCTCTACGGACGCTTTTACCGCGCCTGCGATCTGCTGATCGTCCACAACGACGCATCCAAACAGGATCTCAAGGACAAATTCAGTATCCCGGACGAGAAGATCCGCGTCATCCCTCGCGGGCTTTATACCACCTACGCTGTAGACGGGAACGCCAGGGACAGGGATGAGCGCGTGCATTTTCTCAACTTCGGGCGCATCCGCCCCTACAAGGGTGTGGACATCCTGCTCAAGGCCATCTCCCTGATGGACGAGAAGGACCGGGCCCGCTGCCGCTTTGTGATCCGGGGCGAGCAGTACCCGAAGCTCGACCCGACGGACTACTCAGCCCTCATCCGGGAATACGGCATCGGCGACTGCGTGGAGTTTGACAACACCCGCGTGCCCGAGGAGGAGATCCCGAAGCTCATCGGCAATGCGGACTTCCTGCTGTTCCCGTACAGGAAAATCTACGGCAGCGGCGTGCTGCTCATGTCCTACACCTACGGTGTGCCCGTGGTGGCAAGCGATGTGCCTACCTTCGTGGAGGGGACGGACAATGGCAAGGCGGGCATCCTCTTTGCCTCCGAAGACCCCGAAGCGATGAAGGACGCCCTGCTCCGGGCCATGGACACGACAGGCGCGCAGCGGGAGGAATATCGCAAAGCCATCCGCGACATCGTGGATGAGCGGCACAACTGGAAGACCACCGCCCGCAGTACCGTGGGCGCGTTCCGGGAAATGCTCGGCACCGACAGCGCAGCCCCCGCGGCGGAGCGCGCCGATCTCAGAGCCATCGAGCGGCTTCTGACCGAGTGCGCCGACGCCGCCAGTGAACGGTTCCTGGAAAACGGCCGCGCCGATCCGGGCCATAACGGCCCCTACGGCTGCACCGATACCCCGGTGCGCAACACGGCCCACTGGCTGATCACCTATGCCCACCTCTGGAAAACCACGGGGGAGGAGAAGTACAAAACGATCGCGCTGCGCTTTGCCCGCTATCTGCTCGATGAGCAGGGAAAGAGCCGCTCCGGCGCTGTCGCCTGTGTGGAAAGCGGCGCGTCCGACCATCTCAACGGCCTGATCGGCCAGGCCTGGGTGATCGAGGCGTTGGTCTGCGCCTATGAGTCTTTCGGCGGTGAGGAGTACCTGGACTGCGCCGTGCGCATATTCCGCTCCCAGCGCTTTGACGAGCTGACCGGCTTCTGGAAGCGCGTGGAGCCGGACGGCACGGAGCTTGACTACGATTATACCCTCAACCACCAGGTGTGGTTTGCCCTCAGCGGCCTGATGCTCCTGCGCCACCGGGAGGATGAGCAGATCCGCCGCGAGACGAAGACGCACCTCAAACGCCTGCGAAAAGAGTACTTCGGCATCCATTCAAGCGGCCTCATCCGCCACTTCGGCGCCATGAAGCGCCCGCGCAGGGACTTCCTGAGCCTCTACGCCAAGCAGTACGTCAAATACGCGGGCCTGCGCCTGAAGGTTTTCAAGCCCCGGAAGGTGGACATCCTCGTCCAGGAGGAGGGCTACCATCTCTTTGAGCTCTTCGGCTACGCGCACATCAAGGCGCTCGCGCCGAAATACAAGCTGTTTGACCGCAGGGATTTCAAAAAGGCCCTGGCCTACGACAGCGACGCGGACACCCTCAACCGCCGCCTCGGCACGGACAGCCCGGCGACCATGAACAAATACGCTTACGGCTATAACTCTCCCGCCTTCGAGGCCCCCTTCATCGACCTGATGTTCAACGGCAAAGCGTCGGAGGATAAGGTCCTTGCGCTTCTGGAAAAGCAGAAGGAGCTCTGCTACAATCCGGAGACCCGGTGCATGGAGCGCCATAACGCCGACCCCGCGACACTGACGGCAAGACTTTACGAGCTCGTCTGCTACTGCGACTGCTGCCGCGGATAATCAATCAATTCGGAGGGCTGTGAGATGTCCAATCAGCAATCTCACAAGAGAATACAAATCAGCAAAGACGTTTATCTGGAGCTGCGGCCCGGCAGCCAGGCGCTGGCGATACTGGCGACGGTGCTGAGTGCGCTGAGCGTCAGCGTGTTCTGCTTTATGCGCTCATCGCCCGAGACAGAGCTCTACTACACCGGCGAGAGGAGCCTGATGCTGTTTGACAGCCTGGGCCTTGCGACGCTGGTGAGCGCGGCAGTGCTTCTGGTTTTCTACTGCCTGGCCTTCCAGCTGATTGGCAGGCCGTACCCCGGCAGCGCGGCGGTATCGCTGCTGCTGGCGTTTGGCATGATCGTCGCCCTGTCCATGGAGCACAGCGATCTGAAGAAAATCTTCCTCCCGGCCGGTATTGTGGGCAATGTCATGGTGCTGCTGGGCTTTGCGGTGCTGCTGTATACCTGCGTGGAGCTTATTTATCTCGCGTTCGACCGCGGGACGCGCTATCGGATCTGGGCGGATGATCAGCTGCCCACAACCAACGGCGAGCTGTTTTTGGGCGCTTACATCTGCATCATGCTGCTGTGGCTGCCGATCGTGTTCATCTTCTACCCCGGCAGCGTCATGAATGACACCCGCTGCCAGATCATGAGCTGGCTCGGTCTCAAGCCGGTCACGGCGTCGTATCCTGTGCTCACCACCGTTTTTTACGGGGCCATGTACCAGATCGGCTCGGCCATGCAGGGTCAGGCGAAGGGAATCTTCCTCGGTCTGCTGTTTCAGTCGCTGGTCACAGCTGCCGCCATGGGACTCACGGCGAGCTGCGTATACCGCTATACCAAATCCCGCGCGTGGTTCTGGGCGACGGTGGCTTTCTTCGGCGTGCTGCCCGTCTGGCAGAGCGCGGCCCAGGTTCTGCTGAAGGATGTGCTGCATACCGGCTGCTTCCTGCTGTTCCTGTGCGTCTATCTCAAATGCATGCGGGAGCGGAAAAAGAGCTGGCGCAACGCGCTGCTGCTGTTGCTGACGGCGCTCCTTGTGGTCTATACCCGCAAGGCGACGTTTTGCCTCGCAGCGATCTGCCTGCTCACCGCGGCACTCTGGCACAGGCGGACGTTTCTGCCCCAGTATCTGGCAATGCTGGCAGTCTTTGTTGGACTGTTCTGGTTCAGCAACAGTATTCTGTATCCCATCCTGGACATCTCCCCGGAGTCGAAATCCGAAAACCATAGCCTGCAGTTCCGGCAGGTCGCACTGTACTGCCAGAACTATCAGGACGAGATGACAGTCGAAGAAAAGGCAATCGTCGACAGTACGCTCAATTATGACAAGATCATCGAAGACTATACGCCGTTGACCTCAGATACCGTCTGGCGCACCTTCCAAGTCACCGATGAGCCGCAGGATGCCTTCCGGCAGCTCTATCGCAGGATGCTTCGCCGCCATCCCATGTTCTTTGTCAAGGCGACGATCATGGGCTCCTTTGAGCACTTCAACCCCTGGTTTGACGGGATCGATTACTGCGTGGGTATCGACCGTGAAGAAGATTTCCTGACCGCAGACTATCAGTCGCCGCTTCACGGCAAAGTGGCGGAGCTTTGGGAAAAATGCCTGCATGTGCCGGTGCTGCGCATGCTGATCGGTACAGGCCTCTATGCCTGGGTACTGCTGATCATGCTGGTCTACAGCGCAAGGAAAAAGAACCTGTTTGCCTTCCTGGGGCTTGTGCCCTCGCTTGTGCTGACGATCGGATTGCTGATAAGCCCGGTCAACGGCGTGCTGCATTACGGCTATCCGCTCATCGCCGCGGCGCCGCTGAATATGGCGTGGGTTCTGTACGCGGTCTCCCGCACCTCGCCGGACAATCCGCACCACGGGAAATATCTGCGGCAGGAGGAGAAGGTACAGCTTGACTTTATCAGGCGCCGCGGCAAAGACGAAGACACGGTGCTGCCGGAGGATTTTGACCCGGAAAAACAGCAGCCGGAGCTGCCCCCGGAGGAAAACACCGTCGAAGCCTCCAAGTGGAAGGCGGGACCGGTTCTCCGCTTCGTGACACGCTATATCCCCGTACCGAGAAAGCCGAAGACCTATCTGGATATCCTGAAGGTGCTGGCCATTTTTCTGGTGCTCTGGAACCATACCGGCAGCGGCTTCGAGCTGTATAATGACGTGCATGATATGCCGCGGCATCTGGTGTATCTTTGCTGCTCCATCCTTGACAAGATCGCCGTACCGCTGTTCTTCATGGCCTCCGGCGCGCTGCTGCTGGGGAGAGAGGAGAGCGTACACACGATCCTGACCCGCCGCGTGCGGCGTTTTGCGCTGATATTGCTGGTGGTGTCGGCCATCAACTATGTCTACTATTATTCAGGGGACAGAAATTACTCGCTGTATGATTTTGCGGTGCGCCTTTACACCGGCGAGGTCGTTACCCCGCTGTGGTATCTGTACAGCTATCTGGCGTTTTTGCTGACGCTGCCGTTCCTGCGCAAGCTTGCAAGGACCATGCGGGAGAAGGATTATTTCTGGCTGCTCGCGCTGTACCTTCTGACGGAACTGATCAAGGTCGCGGACTATTTCTGGTTCCGCGGCGCCAAGACGCACAGCTGGGATTTTGCCCTCTTTACCAGTCAGATTTATGTGCTCTACACCCTCTTTGGCTTCTATATCGACAGGGTCATGAAAAAGGAGCGCATGAACCTGGAGACCGTTACCGTTCTCATCGCCGCAAGCGCTCTTGCCATCGGCGGCAGCTATATGCTGACAGAATGGAAGATGGCCTCCGCTGAGGTGTGGACTTCGGAGACATCCCAGACCTTCTTCAGCACCTTTGTCGCCATCCCGAGCATCACGGTATTCTACATCGCCAAATGTCTGTATACGCGCCGTCCGATTACCGGCCGCGCAGCGGCGATATGGTCTCTGCTGTCCACCGGGACCTTCGGCACCTACCTCTTCGAGCGCTACTGGCGCGATACGGCCTGGTTTGCCTTTGAGCTGGCCAACCGGAAGTTCAGCCCCTTTGTAAGCTCCTTCTTCCATATTTTCGCCGCAACGGCCATGGGCATCCTCGCAACCCTTCTGTATAAGCTGCTGACGGGCATGTTCGAGTCTTTGTTCAAGATGAAGAAGGATTCCCGCAGCGAAAAGCTCCGCGAGAAGGAAAGGATCGTATATACCGTCCCCGAGGAAGATATTTCCGACCTGGAGGAGATCGAAACCCTGCTTGTCGGCAACGCCCAGCACAATGCCTCCGCGGGAGCGGATCAGACAGACTGAATTTCAAAAAAACGAAAGCTGTGTCGGAACTCGTTTCCGCGGTGCGGTTTCTGCTTTGGCTGCGGCTTCCTTCGAGATTTATCTGGTACAGTTTACCGCCATACGCCTCTGCGTCAAAATCCCGTTTCCGCTGAATATCCTGCTGGCGCTGGCGATCACGCTGGCAGCGGCGCTTATCCTGCGGAGCTTTGACAGCTGGGCCGCAAAAAAGCTCACCCTGCCGGGCAGACAGCCTGCGCGCAGAGAAGAATGATTACGACCTTGGAGAGAGTTATAAAACGACTGCACTTATAGTAGAGGGGAAGAAAATGAAGCTTGGTATTCTATGCACCATGATGAAGCGCTTCGGCATCAAGGGCTTCTACAACAGCCAGGAGATCGGCCTGGGCCGCGCCCTGTCGGAAATGGGCCACACGGTCATCGTCTACAAGGGCACAAAGGACAAATCCCAAGTGGAGACGGTGCAGATCAACGAGCGCCTGACCGTCAAATACATGACCATGCCCTACTTCGTGGCCCACGGCTGGATGCCGAACCACTTGATCGACCCGGACCTGGACGGCCTGTTCTGTTTTTCCGACCAACAGGTCTTCCTGCCCCATGTGGCGGGCTACTGCAAGCGGCACGGCATTGTCTTCGTCCCCTATGTGGGTACCACCTACAGTCTCTATGTCAACACCCTGCGCGGGAAGATCATGGACACGGTTTTCGCCAACACGACCCTGCGGGTCTATAAGCATACCCCGATCCTCGCCAAGACGGAGGCCGCCAAGCAGGAGCTTGTAAACCTCGGCGTGAGGCCGGTGCTCATCTCCATCGCCCCGGTGGGCCTGGATGTGGGCGTGCTCAAGCACGATTTCCTGAGCTATGACCGCGCCGAGCTCAAAAAAGAGCTGGGCTTCGAGGCGGACGACGTGATCCTCTGCAACGTTGCAAGGCTGGAGGAAGACAAGCGCCCGCTTGACCTGCTGGAGCTGTTCCGGCGCGTGCAGGACAAAAAGAAGTTCCGTCTGCTGATCGTGGGCAAGGGCCAGCTCCGCGCGCAGGTGGACGAGAAGATCCGGGAACACGGCCTGGAGGACAAGGTGAAGATCCTCGACCGCGTACCCTACGACAGCATGTGGAAGATTTACACCGCGTCCGATTACTACGTGAACATGAGCGAGGTGGAAATCTTCGGCATGGCGATCATGGAGGCCGTGTACTACCACTGCTCGGTCGCGGCGCGCCGGGCGATCGGCCCTTCCCTGACCCTGAAGGATATGCGGGGGCACTGCCTGTGCGATACCGACGCGGATATCGAGGCCTGGATCACGTCGGACTATCCGAGCGAGCAGGAGCTTCAGGAGAGCGCGGACAGGGTGGTGGAGGATTTCTCCTGGAAACCCTGCGCCCGCGCCTTTATCGGGCAGATCGAAGCCCGGCGGACCCGTTAAGGAGAGTGCGGTATGTGCGGAATCTGTGGTTTTTTTGACCTTGAACGCAAGCAGCCGGACGGCATCGCCCTGCTGAACAAAATGAACGCGGCGCAGAAGCACCGCGGCCCCGACGATGAGGGCGTGTACCTGGACGGCCCTGTGGGCCTGGGCCATGTGCGCCTTTCGATCCTGGACCTTTCGAGCGCCGGGCACCAGCCCATGCTGCGCCATGAGCGCTATGCCCTGGTCTTTAACGGCGAGATCTACAACTACATCGAGCTCAGGGAAGAGCTTATCAGGGCGGGCTACACCTTCACCACCTCCACCGACACCGAGGTGGTGCTGGCCGCCTACGACCACTGGGGCGAGGACTGCCAGTGCCGCTTCAACGGCTTCTGGGCCATTGCCCTCTACGACAGCAAAACCCGGAGCCTCTTCCTCTCCCGTGACCGCTACGGCGTCAAGCCCCTGTACTATACCGAGACGCCGGGCTATCTGCTCTTTGCCTCCGAGCTCAAGGCGCTTTTGCAGGACGGGAACATACCGCGTGTCGCAAACGACAAGGTGATCTTCGACTACCTGGTCAACGGCTTTGTCGACTGCACGGCGGAGACCTTCTTCGAGGGCGTCACGCGCCTGGAGGCGGGCTGCTGGCTGCGCCTGGAGCCCGACGGGAAAAAGACCCTGCGCCGCTACTACACCCTGCCCTATAAGGAGACGCTCATCGGCGAGGCGGGACAGAAGCAGGCCGACGAATTTCGCCGCCTGTTTCAGCAGTCGGTGAAGCTGCGCCTGCGCGCTGACGTGCCGGTGGGCTCGTGCCTTTCCGGCGGGCTTGATTCCTCTGCCATCGTCTGCGAGAGCAGCCGCCAGCTCAAGGAGCAGGGCGGCAAGGAGCGGCAAAAGACCTTCTCCTCCTGCTATCAGGGCGACGCGAACGACGAGCGGGCGTATATCGACGCTGTGGTCGCGCAGACCGGCGTGGAGGCCCACTACGCCTATCCCACCGGGGACACGCTCTTTGCCGACCTCGACCATCTCATCTATACCCAGGACGAGCCCTTTGTCTCCACCAGCATGTATGCCTCCTACTGCGTGATGAAGCTGGCAAACGAGAATAACACCAGGGTGCTGCTCGACGGCCAGGGGGCGGACGAGATCCTGTGCGGCTACCGCAAGGCCCGCGTCTACTACATCAAGCGCCTCATCAAGGCAAAGAAATTTGCCAGGGCAGCCAAAGAGATCGCTTACTACCTGCCCTATATGCGCAAGGGCAAAAACGTGTCGCTGGCGGCGGATCTCAACATGATCCGCCAGTTTCTCGGCAAGACCAGCAGCTCCGACATCCGCCACCGCTATTTGGAGGCGCACTTTGCCGAGCGCACGCTCACCCACAGCTATGCCGACAACGAGCGCTTTCTGCTCAACGACTTTGACCGAATCGTCCTGCCGGCGCTTTTGCGCTACGTGGACCGCAACTCCATGGCCTTCTCCATTGAGGATCGCCTGCCCTTCCTGGACTGCCGCCTGGTGGAGTACGCCATGGGCCTGCCCCTCAATGCCAAAATCAGCGACGGCTATTCCAAGGCCATCATGCGCAAAGCCCTGGACATGCCGGAGGTGATCCGCAGGCGCCGGGACAAGATCGGCTTTTACACCCCGGAAAATTCCTGGATGGCCGCCCACGGCGCGGAGTACAGGGCTGTGTTCACCGCACCGGATTTTCGCGCCCGCAGATACATCGACCCGGAGAAAGTCGCCGCCGACTGGGACAGCCTCACCCGCGGCAAGGACGACATCGGCCTGTTCCGCTACATCTGCCTTGAAAAGTGGATGCGCATTTTTGACGTAAAGACGGCCTGAGGGAAAGGGAGACAGCTATGAACAAGGAAAGAAAAATTCTGATCATCGTGGAGAACCTGCCCGTTCCCTTCGATACCCGCGTCTGGCAGGAGGCCACCACCCTGGCCGCCAATGGTTACACCGTGTCCGTCATCTGCCCGACGGGCAAGGGCTACACCAAAGAGGAGGAGACGCTGGAGGGCGTGCACATCTTCCGCCACAAGCTCCCGCCGGAGGGAAACGGCGCCGTCGGCTACGCGCGCGAATACGGCTCGGCCCTCAAGGAAGAGCTGCGCCTTGCAAAGAAGATTTACAAGACAATCGGCTTCGACGTGATCCACGGCTGCAACCCGCCGGACGACATTTATCTCGTGGCCTCCTTCTTCAAAAGGTACGGCGTGCGCTACGTCTTCGACCATCACGACATCTGCCCTGAGCTCTTCGAGGCCAAGTTCGGCAATACCAGGAGCCTGCTGTACAAAAGCCAGGTGTGGCTTGAGCGCCAGACCTACCGCCACTGCACCTTCGCCTTCGTCACCAACGAGAGCTACCGCAAAATCGCCATCGAGCGGGACAAAATGCCGCCCGAGAAGGTCATCGTCCTGCGCAGCGGCCCCCGGCTCGAGCGCATGCGCATCCTGCCGCCCGACCCCTCCATCCGCCGGGGCTACCCCTATATGGTGGGCTACGTGGGCGTCATCGGCCAGCAGGAGGGCATCGAGTACATCCTGCAGGCAGCGCAGTATACAAAGCAGCACGAAAACAATGTCTTCTGGGGCATCGTGGGCGGCGGCCCGCACTGGGAGGCGCTGAAAAAGCAGGCAAGCGACATGGGCCTTGACGATTGCGTGGAGTTTACCGGCCGCGTGGACGACGAGACCATGCTGCGCTATCTCAACACCGCCGATGTCTGTGTCAACAGCGACACCTACAACGCCATGAACGACAAGAGCACCATGAACAAGGTGCTCGAATACATGGCCCTGGGCAAGCCCATCGTGCAGTTTGACCTGACCGAGGGCCGCTTCTCGGCGCAGGAGGCGTCGCTCTACGCAAAGCGCAACGACGCCGTTGACATGGCGCGGAAAATCCAGGAGCTCCTGCAGGACCCGGAAAAGCGCGCGCGCATGGGCGAGTACGGACGAAACCGCATCCTCAACGAGCTGAGCTGGGAAAAGACCAGCAAGGCCCTCCTGGAAGGCTACGAAAAATTCTTCACCGGCCAGTTTGATTGATACTATCCCATGAAAGAGACCAGTATAAAAAGAAAATCCCGACAGCTCGAACGGAACTGTCGGGATTTGTCATATTCAGGATTTCTCCATCTGGCTGCGATACCACTGCTCGGCCATCAGGATGTTGAATGTCAATTGGTGCTTCTTGTGATTCTTCTGGAAATACTCCCACACGGCCCGCACCGTCTGTCCGTCGAGCCAGCCGTCGCGCACGAGGTGGCTGTGCTCCAGCAGCTCCTTCGTGTATTCATAGGTGCTGCCCTCCAGAAGCCATTTCTGGATCGGCACATAGAAGCCCTGCTTGGGCCGGTCGAGCATCTCCTTCGGCACATATTGATACAGCAGGTCGCGCAAAATGCGCTTGCTGACGCCGTCCTTGTACTTGAAGGAATCCGGGAGGGTCCAGGCAAATTCCAGCAGATCGCGGTCGAGCATCGGGATGCGGCTTTCCAGCGAGTGGGCCATGCTGGCCCGGTCGACCTTGTAGAGGATATCGTCCGGGAAATAATACTCCATGTCCGCAAGCTGCATCGAGGCATAGGGGCTTGAAAGCTTCGCCTCCACCGCGGAGAGAGGCGTGAGGCTTGCCCCAGGCACGAGGCTCAGAAGCTCGATGTCCCGGCGGTACTGGAGCATCTCGCGCACCTGGTTGATGTTGTCGGCAGAAAGACAGGAGGCGGCCTTGTAGAAGAAGGGCTTTTTCGTAAGGCCCGTCTTTTCCATAAAGTCTGCGGCGGGGCGGCGCAGAAATGCGGGCACGCGGCGCACCTTGTTCCAGAGCGCGGGCGTCTCCCAGTAGCGCTCATAGCCGCAGAAAAGCTCGTCTCCCGCGTCGCCGCTGAGGGAGACCGTCACCTTCGTGCGGGCAAGCCTGCTGACAAAATAGGTGGAGATGAGGGACGAATCGCTCAGCGGCTCGGAGAAGTAGTAGGGGAGGGTGGGGATGAGCTCCTTCATCTCCCTCTCGGTGAGCATGAGCTCGGTGTGCTCGGTGCCCAGATGGGCAGCAATGCCGGCGGCAAACTTCGACTCATTGATTTTCGGGTCGTCATAGCCGATAGTGAAGGTCTTGACAGGCTTATCGGAGAGCTTCTGCATCAGCGACACCACCAGCGGGCTGTCGATGCCGCCGGAGAGAAACGCGCCTACCGGCACATCCGCCACCATCTGGCCGCGGATGGACTCGGTCAGCAGCGCTTCCAGCTGCTCCTTTGCCTCCTCGTAGCTGCCGTGGAAGGGGTACTCCTGCCCGTAAAGGGCGGTCTCAACGAGGGACCAGTAGGGCTCGATCTCGGGCGCAAGGAAGGGCTCGCGCAGGGTGAGGATGCACCCGGCGGGGAGCTTATATACGCCTTTATAGATGGAGGCGGGCGCGGGGACGTACTTGTACATCAAAAAGGCTGCCAGCGCGTCCCGGTCAAGCTCCGCCTCATAGCCGGGGATGCAGCGAAACAGCGCGAGATCGGAGGCGAAGGCAAAGAAGGGCTTGCCCCATTCGTCCTTCACCGTCCCGTAGTAGAGCGGCTTTTCCCCGGCGCGGTCGCGGGCCATGCGCAGGACCCGCTCCTCCCGGTCATATACCGCGAGGGCGAACATGCCGCGGCTCAGATGAAGGGTCGCCTCCAGCCCCCAGGCTTCGATGGCCTCCAGCAGGATCTCCGTGTCGGAGTGGCCGCGAAACTTTTCCACATGTCCTTCCTGCAAGAGCGCGTCGCGCAGCTCGGCGGCGTTGTAGATTTCGCCGTTGTAGCTCAAAACCGTGCGGCCCGAGGCAGAGACCATGGGCTGCGCCCCGGAGGGGGACAGGTCCAGGATCGAGAGGCGGCGGTGCCCCAGGGTCCAGCCGGACCGATCGTCCAGCCAGAAGCCCTCCGCGTCCGGCCCGCGGTGGCGCATACGGTCGGTCATGGCGCGGATGAGCGCATGGCGGTCAATACGGTTGTTGCAGAAGCCGGCAATACCACACATAGAAAGCAGCCTCCTGAAAAGAAATCAGAGAATGATGGGATCAGTATTCGGTCCTGAGCATGTCGCGCTCGATGGGTTTTTCCTGAGCGGGGTTGCGGTTGATGTTGGCCCAGCTGATGCCCTCGTAGTTGCCCTCGTAGTCAAGCTCTTTAAACTGGCGCACAAGGTCCACGATGCACTTGTCGGGGTAGCGCTCAGGCAGTTCGGCAAATTCCTTTTCCTTGTTGGTGATGACCAGTACGTCGCTGGCTTTGCACACGGCGTCCAGATCGTCGGAGATGATCTGGTGCAGGTGGGGCAGCTTTGCCTGGATGAAGTCGGCGTTGGTGCCGGTGAGCTGGGACAGGCGCACGTTCTTGTCGTAGATGCGTACATCGTAGCCCTTGCCGTAGAGGGCCTCGATCACGTCCACGATGGGGCTGTTGCGCAGATCGTCGGTGCCGGCCTTGAAACTCAGACCGAGAACACCCACATTGCGCCGGCCCTTGCTCTCGATGATCTCCACGGCGGTCTTCTTCTGAATCTCATTGGACAGGTCGATGCTGTTGATGACCGGCACATCCACATACAGGTCATGGGCCAGGGTGCGCAGGGCTTTGGAGTCCTTCGGCAGGCAGGAGCCGCCGTAGGCAAAGCCGGGTTTGAAGTAGTAGGGGGAGATGTTGAGCTGCTTGTCCTTGCAGAAGATCTCCATG
>CADBYZ010000015.1 GCA_902799075.1 Oscillospiraceae bacterium
AGGTTGTAGGGGTCGAGCCAGGTGCCGAGACCGTCGGTGTAGTTGAGCCCCGTCTCCGTGCGGATGCAGTAGGCCGTGGTGCGGGTGGGCAGCAGCTCGTCGATACAACAGCTGATCTGCGCCACGAGATAGATATTCTGGCCCTTCAAGGTCTCGATCATCTCCGGCATGGCGGCGGTGAGCTCGGTAGGCTGGTTGAGGGAGTAGGCCAGGGCCATCTGGGACTGAGACTCCCACAGGCACACGCCGCTGCGGGGCTTCATCTCCAAAACCAGCGCGTTGCCCGCCACAAGACGGGAGGCGTACTCGATGATCTTGCTGGGGTTCACGTTCACCGAGGGGATGAAAATGGCACGCACCGGCGGGGCATTTTTCCCGGCGCTGGATTTGACATAGTAAAAGTCGGGGCTGTCCAGATTCAGCGGCACGCTTACGGGCTCGAACTGCCGCACGGTGTGGCCCTCGCTGTCGACGGTCCCGGCCTTCCCGTCCGAGAGGATAGGCAGCTCGATCTTGACGCCGTCCTTGGAGATGACCGCGTACTTCTGCATGCCGTAAAACAGCACCAGCATCACCGAGAACAGCGCCAGCAGCGCGATGAAGGGGATGAAGGCGTAGTTGCGCCGTTTTCGGCTCCCCTTATAAAACTCCTGTACCCGCGCCAAGGATCAGCCCTCGATCTGGGAGATACGGCGGATATGCCGCTCGTCGTTGGAAAAGGGAGTGTCGAGGAAGGTGTCCGCGATTTTGAGGGCAAGCCCCTCGCCCACCACGCGCGCGCCCATGCAGAGGATATTGGCGTCGTTGTGCTGACGGGTGGCCTCGGCGCTGAAGCAGTCGCCGCAGACGGCGGCGCGGATGCCGGGGACCTTGTTGGCGGCCATGGACATGCCGATGCCGGTGCCGCATATCAAAATGCCGCGCTCGCACTCGCCGTCCGCTACCGCATTGGCGACAGCCTTGCCGTATGCGGGATAGTCGCAGGAGGCCTCACTGTAGGTGCCGAAATCTTTGTATTTGAGCCCACGCTTGTCCAAATGCGCCATCAGCGCCTTCTTGAGGGCGAACCCGCCGTGGTCACTGCCGATTGCAATCATAGTTGTATCTCCTTGTATCATCTTGTATCAATAAGTTTTTTTATATTAGCACAGAGTAGGCAAACTATCAAGCACTGCGCTGCTTATTTTGTAAAGTGCGCGATAGCTATTCGCGGAATCCTTGCTAGTTCATGCTTTGTGTGTTATAATTTTTAATGTAATTTTATGGGAGGATGCTGCCGTGAATACACAATTCCGTGTTTTGTTAACCACGATTCTAAGCTTTGTAACATTTCTTATAACGCCCGCGTATGCTGCAGCTGAGCCGCTTTTCATCCAGGATGCAGAAAGCTTCGACGCAGCGCGCGGCGTTATTGTCAGTGCGTCAATTTTTCCTGATCGCGTATTTCGTGAATATATAGAAGAGTACTTAGACACGGATGGAAATCTTGTCCTGACACAGCCAGAGATTGAGGCTGTCACCGAAATGGATGTCCACGGTTTTGGCATCGCCGACCTTACTGGGATAGAGTATTTTACTAACCTTATCATACTCAATTGCAGTGAAAACAGACTCACTGCTTTAGATGTAAGTAGCCTCCCAAAGCTTGAGTACCTTTACTGCCAAAGCAACTATGAATACCGTGCCGAAACAGATGAAGATCCAACTACCCCCTCTAATGATAGTGGTGACCCAGAGTCCACTCCCCCTGGGGATTACATCTATCCGTCAGATCAACCGGAGGACATAATATTCCAAATGGACGATATAGCCAGCTTTGATGCTCCGATGACTCACGGTGGTATTTCCACCCTGAATGTTGGCAGTGTCCCACTTAAGCGGTTATGGTGTTGGGACAACAGACTGACCGCCCTTGACTTGCGCATGTGCCCCACACTCGAAGACCTCAATTGCGCCTATAATCATATTGAGGCGCTGGATGTATCATGCCTTCCCAAACTCAAACATCTTACATGCAGTGAAAATGCCCTGCTTGAGCTGGACATCTCTGCTAACCCGGAGCTTGCATATTTGTGGTGCTGGGACAACGAACTTGAACGCTTGGACATTACTCAATGTCCAAAGCTCATGGAAGTGATGCGTGAAGGTAATCATACAGAACAATATGACGGGTATGTTTCCTTCTTCGACGCGGAAGCAGATCTGAGTTTTTCACCCACAACCGTTATTTATCAGGGACTGGAACCGGATGGTATACCCATATCAGTGGAATTTTTCCCCGACGAAAATTTCCGGAAACTTGTCCGTATGCTTGCTGAGCAAAACTATGACGGCGCCCTTAGTGAGGGGGAGATTGCGTCAGTAGAAGAATTTGACTGTTTAGAAGAAAATATTGCTTCTTTAGAAGGTATAAAGATATTTACCTCGCTCAAGTTCCTTTATATTGGGCAGAACAGGCTGACAGAACTGGATGTGAGCGGGATGCCGGCGCTGGAGCTTCTGAACTGCCAAGTAACTGAAATTGGCAGTTTGAATGCGAGTAGGATGCCAACACTGGAAGAACTAAACTGCAGCGGAAGTCTGATTGAAGAGCTAAATGCCAGCAGTAATACAGCGCTCAAGACGATCAATCTGAGAAATAATTATATTGCTGCTCTGGATGTCAGCGATGACACGGCGCTTGAGGAATTAGTCTGTTGTGATAACCATATTGTTTCCTTGGACGTTAGCGGTAATACTTCACTGAGAAGACTCAACTCAGGGGTCAACTTGCTCACGGAACTGGATGTAAGTGGATTGTCTGCACTTGAAGAGCTTGATTGTAGCTATAACCAGATCACAAAATTGAATATGACGGGGGCTGCGGCACTGCGGCAGCTACAAGTCCAGTCTAATCAGCTTGACGAGCTGGATCTGCATACCAACAAGCGTTTGCGCGTGCTCTGGTGCTGGTATAACCCTTTGCAGAGCCTCGATTTGACTATGTGTCCTATTCTTTCGACATTGGCACAGTTTGGTATGACTGAAAAATACGGTGGTAATCAGGGAGATTATATCAGCTACTACGATAAAGGCGAAACAGGAGATTTAAGTATTGACTTTACTTTGGCAGAGCATCTTGTATTTTCCGACTCCATTTTGCTCGATTCCAATTATTTCCCGGATCAGAACTTTCTCGCCTATGTACGTGAGAACATTGACACGAACGCGGACGAAATCCTTGACCGAGTAGAAATTAATGCTGTCCGGGAAATAGACTGTGCGAGCATGGAGATAGCTGATTTGACAGGCATTGCATATTTTGAGGCGCTTTCTTCTCTCAGTTGCGGGAATAACAGCCTTCATGCGCTTCAGCTTGATTCCCTGCATGCGCTGGAAAAGCTTGACTGTGCATACAATCAACTATCAGTGCTTGACACCGGGCGCAATCCCGCTCTGCTTTCGCTGGACTGTTCTCACAATCTTATTTCCGAACTGACTCTCAGCAATAATTATCTTCTTGAAAAGCTGAACTGTGCGCACAACCAATTGCGCTCCCTCAATCTTGTGGACTGCGATACGATCATCACACATCTTCGTAGTAAGCCAGAGCCTGTGACAGAGGATGGTGTCTGCACCTACAGCGACGTTGTCACGATGGATGGGGAAGAACGCGAAGTTTTCTTTTCCTATGATGCGGCCGCGGTATTATGGATAAATCCATATCCCATACCGGATTGTGTTATGCCCTT
The DNA here is from genome assembly GCA_902799075.1 of Oscillospiraceae bacterium. Classification (GTDB taxonomy): domain Bacteria; phylum Bacillota; class Clostridia; order Oscillospirales; family Oscillospiraceae; genus Limivicinus. The sequence continues at coordinate 3,732 of CADBYZ010000015.1, forward strand.
GGAGTTGGAGAGGATTGAAGCTCATGCATTTGAAAACTGTGACTTTGCATGTGTAAAACTGGGGAACAGAGTGACGGAGATTAATGATTATGCTTTCGCAGATTGCTCAAATCTTCAATACATCTACATCCCTCAAAGCGTGAACACACTGGCACCGAACGCTTTTGAACACGTTATTGACCTCACATTTTTCGGTGTTCCAGGAAGTAAAGCCGAAACATATGCGAGTGAATACGGCCTCACATTTATTGCACTCCATTAACAATTATATAAACCACTACAGGGCGTCGGATTATTTCGATGCCCTACGTTTATTTATAGATTCACGGCAGCTCCAGCGTCAGCGTGCTGCCCTTGCCGGTGTTTTTTACTCGCACCTTCTGGGCGATGCTCTCGTCGAGCTTGTCGACATGCGAGATGATGCCCACAAGGCGATTGCCCTCTGTGAGCTGGTTCAAGACATCCAGCGCCCGGTCGAGCACGTCGTCGCTCAAGGTGCCGAAGCCCTCGTCGATGAACAGGGCGTCCATCTGCCTGCCGCCCGCGTGGTTCTGGACGACATCAGACAAGCCCAGAGCCAGAGCGAGCGATGTAAAGAAACCCTCGCCGCCGGAGAGGGACCCCGAGGGGCGGAGCTGCCCGGTGCTGTTATCGAGTACTTCAATCTCAAGCCCCGCCTTGGCGTTGCGCCGGTCGGCGCCGGTTTTGTGCATAAGGGTGTAGCGCCCGCCGCTCATGAGCTCCATGCGGCGGTTCGCTGCCTCGAGGATCTCCCGGAACACCGCGCCCATCACATAGCGGTCAAAGCTGAGCTTGCCGCCCTCGCCGCTGCTGCCGACAGCCAGGGACGCAAGGCGATCAAGTCTTGTCCACGCGCCCTCGCCTGCCTCGAGCTCAGCGCGCAGAGTCTTTGCCTGCTCCCGCACTTCCGTGTGATTTCGGACGAGTGCCGCCAGCCGTGCGCACGCGCCGTTTGCCGCGTCGTATTCGCCGCCGAGCTGTGCAAGCGCCTCGTCCAGCGCGGATAATTCGGTGAAGGCCTTCCCGGCGGTCTGTTCTTCCAGCCGTGCGGCTTGCTCCCGCGTGTGGCGCAGGGTCTCGGCGTGAGCGATGAAGGCCTGCTGCTCGGCCTTGAGCCAGCCTTCCGCGTCCGCACCGACGGGGGAGAGGGCGGTCAGGACTGCGTCCGTGTCAGCAAAGCCGGTCTCCGCGAGTGTGTCGGCAAGCGCCGCCCGGGCATCCGAAAGGGCCGACTCCTGTTTCACCTCCAGTTTCTGCTTTTCCGCCAGACTGCCCTGGGCGGTGTCGAGCTTCTGCTTTGCGCCCTCCAGCGCCTCACGGTGGGCCTGGAGCCGGGAGGTGAGACGGCCCCGCTTTTCCTCCAGGGTTTTCTGCTCCGCCTTTGCGGCCTTGGCATCCGGGAAGCGCAGCTGCTTTTTCAGCTCTCGCAGCACGGCCTCCGCTTCGCGGGCGATGCCGTCCTGTGCCTGGGCCTCACGGTTCAATTCTTCGATCCGTATCCTCGACGCTTCCTGCGCCTGTTCTTTTTGCGGCAGAAGCTCGCGGATACGCTGCCGCTCGGCCCTGCGTTTTTCCGCCTCCGCCAGGGCACGGCCGGCCTCTGCCTGTTTCTGTGCCGCGGTCTCCGCGGCCTCGTCCAGTTCCGAGCCGTCGCGCAGGCTCTCCCAGCCGTCACAGCCCGGCAGCAGCGGCAAAGCCCGCTCCAGCAGCGCGGTGACGCGCGATTCGATGGCGGCGGCAAGGGCGGCCCTGCCGGTGGCCTGCTCCGCGCGCAGACGCTCGGCCTTTTCGTGCGCCGCCTTTGCCGCGTCCACACTCTCCTGATCGGGCGTGTCCTCCGTCGGTGCCGGGAGCCTTTCCGCAGCCTCCCGGTCAAGCCGCGTGCGGCAGACGGGACAGGCGGCCTCACCGTCCTCCTTAAGCCTCCGCCGCAGGTCTGAGGCCAGCAGCCCGGCCTGACCGGCAATAAAGCGTCGGTAGAGAGTCGTATACTTTGCCTCGGCCTGCGCGGCCTTCCCGGTGAGCTGTTCCAGACGCTCCTGCCGCGCGGCGAGATCACCCTCCAGCGCCCGGATCGCGTCCGTTTCGGCACGGATGCCCGCAAGGGCCTGCACCGTTTCCCGTGCCCGTTCTTCAAGATGCTTCGCGGCCTCGGCCTCGCTGTCGGCATTGTCGAGAGCCCGGTATTGTTCACGCAGAGCGGCGGTCTCTGCAGTCAGCGCATCAAGCTTTGCCTGCTCGTCCGTGCGTGCTTTCTCTGCCTCGCTCCCGGCCTTCTCGGCCGCCGCCTTTTCCCGCTGCTTTTGCGTCAGCTCCTCGTAGCGCGGGAGCTTGAAGGCAATATCCCGGATCTCTGCCGCAAGCTGCCCCAACGCGGTGTTCGTTTCCGCGTCCGCCTCCACAGTCTTCTCCGCGGTCTGTACTGCGTCACGGTAGGAAGCAAGCTGCCCATTCAGTGTCTCAAACTCGGCCTTCGTGGCGGCGAGTGCCGTCCCGGCCTTCTGCACCTCGTCCATCACGGGCTTTGCCCGGTGCACGGCCTTTTCGGCCAGCGCCCACGCGGCCTTGCGCCGCTCGATCTCCGGGCCCTTCGCTTCCAGCTCCGCAAGCGCATCCTGCACCCGCTGAAACTCCGCGAGCCGGGCGTTGTCGGCCTCGGCCGCGCCCTTTTGCGTGTTGAGCGCCGCGATCTGTCTGTTCAGCTCCCCCCGCGCGGCTTCAAGCTCCCGAAGGCCTTGCGTCTCCTGTTCGATGAGCGCTGCCAGGTTTTCGAGAAGCTTCGGGTGCCCCGGCTGATAGTCCTCCAAATCCCCCTCCGGCGGCTGGAAGACGTTCTCCATCAGGGCGCGCAGCTTTTCACTCTGCCCAAAGCGGCGGCTTTTCAGCTCATCCCGCGCGCCGGAGAGCAGATTCTGATACCACACGTATGGCGCGGAGTCGAAGAGCCTGCCCAGGATCTCGTTTTTCTTGTCGCTGTCGGCGTTGAGAAATTCCCGGAACTCCCCCTGGGCCAGCATGATGATCTTACGGAACTGCTCTGCGTTGAGCCCCAGCAGCGTCTCGATACGTGCCGTGACCTTCGACGCGCCCTCCGTGGGCTCGCGGCCGGGCTCGGTAAGAACGGCGTCGGGCCGCGCGTCGTTATACTGATCGGTGCCGCGCTTTTTGCTGAAATGCAGGCGGCGCTCTACCTCGTATTCCTTGCTGCCCTGGGCAAAACGGAGCTTCACCACCGTGTCCTCGGACTTCGGCACATGGTCGCAGTGGAGCATGTCGGGGCTGCGGTCGCTGCCGCTGGCGGAGCCGTAGAGAGCGAACATGATGGCGTCAAAGATGGTGGTCTTGCCCGCACCGGTGTCGCCGGTGACGAGATAGAGCCCGTGCGTGAGCTTTTCAAAGGGCAGCGCGGTGGTCCCGGCGTAGGAGCCGAAGGCCGTCATTTCCAGATACAGCGGTCTCATCTCTCAACCTCCTGCCTCATCAGATAATCAAGGAGCTTTTCCACATCCCGCGCCGCCGGGGCGGCATGCGGATCGGCCCGGCGCAGAAGCTCGCCCGCCTCGGAGAGAAGCTGCGCGTCCGCGTCCGCGGGCGGCGTGCCGCCGCTGCGCTCGGTGTAGAAATCGCCGAACAGGTCCTCGATGCTTTTCTGTTCCACATCGCCCCGCTCAGGCGCTCCCGCCGCGCCGGAAAACTGCGTAAACTCCGAGCACAGCTCCATCAGCACGCTGTCCCGGCTCTCATACAGTTCTCGGAAAAAGGCGGCGATCTCGGGGCTGACGCGCCGGTCGGTGAGCACTACACGCAGATATTCGCCCCGCCGGGGGTCACTCAGCTCCGCGTCCCGTATTTCCTCATACGCCCCGCATATCTCCCGCATGGGGTGCAGCGGAGGGATGACCAGCGTCTCGACCTTCACCGCCTCGCCTTTTGCATTAAGCTCCACCAGCAGCGGCCCCTTGGCGGCCTGCCGCGTCTCGTTGAAGTGATAGCACAGCGGCGAGCCCGCATAGCGCACCGCCTCGCGCCCGACGGGGTAAGCCGCGTGGATGTGCCCGAGGGCGACGTAGTCGAAGCCGTCAAAGACCGTATAGTCGATCTGCCCGACGCCGCCCACCATGGACTCCGAGCCGCCGCGCTCGCCCGGCGTACCGTTTGCGGTCACGTTCTGATGGGCAATGAGGACGTTTCGCCCGGAAAAGTCGACAGGCTGAGCGTTCAGCAGCGCCCGCACGGCGCTGTCGCTGTCGCGGAGGGAATCGTCCCCGAGCGCCCCGGCAATGAGCGCCGGGAACACATAGGGCATGAGCCAGAAAGTGACAGGCCCGTGTTCATCATGAAGCGTCACATGGGAGAGCATGGGATCGTCATACAGGCTCCCCGAGATATGCACACCCGCAAGCGCAAGCAGCGGGCTTGCAAACGACAGGCGCTGCACAGAGTCGTGGTTGCCCGCGCACATCATGACGGGGATCGAAAGCGCCGACAGCTTTGTTAGCATGCGGCTCAAAAGCTGCACCGCGTCACCCGACGGTGCGCCGCGGTCGTACACGTCCCCCGCGATGACCACCGCGTCCGGCCTGATGCTTTCCGCAAGCGCGAGGAAGCGGTCGACCCACGCGCCCTGGTCACCGTTTTCAAGCAGGGAAGTGCCGTAAATGGATTTGCCGAAATGAAGATCGGCAAGGTGAAGAAAGCGCATAGCGTTTCCTCCTTTGTGTGTTTTTGTCATTATACCAGATGAAAGTGAAAAGTGAAAAGTATAAAGTGAAGTGAAGGAGCGGCTGCGCCGCGGATCAATCCGTCCGCCATGCGGACACCATAACTCCACTTTTCACTCTTCACTTTCCACTTTGTATTGTCAATAGTCAAATACTACAAGAATTTGATGTGCATTTTGTACAGGATGGAACAGGAAACTTCTTGTCCGCTTGGTGGAAATGTGCTATAATCATGGCATGTTTCGGGACAGCCCCGAATAAATATCGGATCTCAGCGGACTGCGGCAGGCCTGCCGCACCTGCACGGGATAGAAAAGAATGAAGGAGGATCATCATGAAAAAAACCATCGCTTTGTTACTGACTCTGGTCATGGTCTTCGCCCTGTTCACTGTCAGCGCGCATGCTGACGGCATGGACGATCTGATCGCCGCCGCCAAGGCCGAGGGCGAGCTGGTCGTCTACGGCTCCTGCGAAGAGGATTACCTCGCTGCCGCCTGCCAGAACTTCGAGAAGCTCTACGGCATCAAGACCACCTATCAGCGCCTGTCCACCGGCGAGGTGCCTGCCAAGATCGAGGAAGAGAACGGCAAGCCCTCTGCCGACGTGTGGTTCGGCGGCACCAACAACCCCTATGACGGCCTGGCCGCCAAGGGCTTCCTGGACAATTCCTATGTCCCCATGAACGCTTCCCACCTGACCAAGGACATCTACAAAGATCCCAACGGCTACTGGTACGGCATTTACACCGGCCTTCTGGGCTTCATGGTCAATAAGGACGAGCTCAGCCGCATGGGCCTTGAGGCTCCCCAGAGCTGGGACGATCTGCTCAAGCCCGAATACAAGGGCCTCATTTGGCTGTCCAACTACATGACCGCCGGCACCCCCAAGCTCGTCGCCAACCTCATGATCCAGCTCAAGGGCCATGACGAGGGCATTCAGTACCTGTGCGACCTCGACAAGAACATCCAGGTCTACACCAAGTCCGGCTCCGGCCCGTCCAAGAATGTCGGCACCGGCGAGTGCGTCATCGGCATCGGCTTCCTGCATGACGGCATCACCCAGATCGTCGACAACGGCTACGACAATGTCGGCCTCGTCGTTCCCGCTGACGGTACCGCCTGCGAGATCGGCCCCGTGGCTATCTTCAAGGGCGCGGCTCACCCCAACGCCGCCCACCTGTTCATGGAGTACGCCCTGAGCCCCGACTGCGTTGAGCTGGCTGCTTCCCACGGCTCCTACCAGTTCCTGGTCATCGACAACGCCAAGCAGCCCGAGGCTGCCGCCGAATTCGGCCTTGATCCCAGCCTCGTCTGGGACGGCTATGACTTCGGCAAGGCTGTCACCGATACCGAGCAGAACGTCAACGATGTCATGGCTGCCATCGCTGCCTCCGGCGGCGACACCGGCGAGGGCCGTTTCAAGACCTCGTGATCTGACGGAAGCACGTTACAACCAATAATCCCGCAAGGGATGGCGGATTTCCGCCATCCCTTTTTTGATAGGTTTTCAAGAAAGGAGAGAATCGTATGGCAAGAAGCCAGGGCGCGGCGCTGGACCGGAAAAAGCTGATGGCCGACCCCATCATGGTCACCACCATCGTCGTGCTGATTACCTTTTTGACCCTGTTCATTCTCTACCCGCTGGCAATATTGCTGGTGGACAGCTTCGTAGGCGACGGCAAGTTCGGCCTTTCGATCTTCAAGCGCATCTTCGCCATGCCGAGCTTTACCCGCGCCATCACCAACACCCTCAAGGTGGGCTTTCTCGTCGGCATCCTGTCGGCGCTGATCGGCCTGCTGTTTGCGTACGTGGAGGTCTATGTGCGCATGAACAAATTCGTGGGCGGGCTTTTCAAGGTCGTGTCCATGCTGCCGGTGGTGTCGCCCCCCTTTGTCCTGTCCCTGTCGATGATCATGCTCTTCGGCAAGGCCGGCATCATCACGCGCTTCCTGCTCCATATCTATGACAACAATGTCTACGGCTTCTGGGGCATCGTCGTCGTGCAGACGCTGACCTTCTTCCCCGTCTGCTACATGATGCTCAAGGGCCTCTTGAAAAACATCGACCCCTCCCTCGAGGAGGCAGCGCGCGACATGGGCGCGGGCCGCTGGAAGGTGTTTGCGGACGTGACGCTGCCGCTGATGCTGCCCGGCCTCGGCAACGCCTTCCTCGTGACCTTCATCGAGTCGATTGCCGACTTTGCAAACCCCATGCTCATCGGCGGCTCCTACGATACGCTGGCGACCACCATCTACCTGCAGATCACGGGTGCCTATGACAAGGCGGGCGCGGCGGCGATGGCCGTGGTGCTGCTGTGCATCACGCTCGCGATGTTCGCAGTGCAGAAATACTACCTCGAGGCCAAGACCGCCGCGACATTGACCGGCAAGGCCTCCCGCGGGCGCATGCTCATCGAGGACAAGAGCGTCAAGATCCCCCTCACCATCTTCTGCAGCCTGGCTGCCGCCTTTGTCATTATGATGTACATCTGCGTCCCCATCGGCGCGCTGTTCCCCACCTGGGGCTACAAGTTCTTCCCGCTGACCGGCAAGTGGTTCAACCAGGTCTTCACCCGCTACCACGGCTTCAAGGCCTTTAAGGACTCCTTTGTGCTCAGCTTCATCTCCGCCCCCATCACGGCGCTTTTGAGCATGATCATTTCCTATCTCGTTGTCAAGCGCAAGTTCAAGGCCAAGGGCTTTATCGAAGCCGTGTCCATGCTCGCCATGGCCGTGCCCGGCACGGTTCTCGGCGTCGGCTACATAAGAGGCTTCTCCGGTGGCATCTTCCACACGGGCTTTCTCCAGGGAATCTACGGCACGGGCCTGATCCTCGTGATCGTATTCGTGGTGCGCTCGCTGCCTACCGGCACCAGAAGCGGCATCTCCGCCCTGCGGCAGATCGACAAGTCGATCGAGGAATCGGCCTACGACATGGGCGCGGACAGCTTCAAGGTCTTCATGACCGTGACGCTGCCGCTCATCAAAGACTCCTTCCTCTCAGGCCTTGTCACCGCGTTTGTCCGCAGCATCACCGCCATCTCCGCCATCATCCTGCTCGTCACGCCGAGCTATCTGCTCATCACCGTGCAGATCAACGAGTTTGCCGAGAAGGGCGCTTACAGTCTGGCCTGCGCGTTTGCCACTATCCTGATCATCATCACCTACAGCGCGGTGCTGCTGATGAACCTGTTCATCAAGCACTTCGGCACCAGCAAAACCATGAAGGAGGATTGAGTCCATGGCTAAAGTGAAAAAAGGCGTTCGCCTCGAGCATATCTCCAAAATCTACAACGACCCCAAGACCGGCAAGGAGTTCTACGCCGTCAAGGATACCTCCCTTGTCATCGAGCCCGGCTCCTTCGTGACTCTGCTGGGCCCCTCCGGCTGCGGCAAGACCACGACGCTTAGAATGATCGCGGGCTTTGAAAGCCCGGACGAGGGCGAAATCTACCTCGGCGATGAGCCCATCAACGAGCTGACCCCCAATAAGCGCGACACCGCCATGGTGTTCCAGAGCTACGCCCTGCTTCCCCACTACAATGTCTTCGACAACGTGGCCTACGGCCTCAAGCTCCGGAAGGTCCCGAAGGACGAGATCAAGGATCGCGTCATGAAGATCCTCGACCTCGTGGAGCTGACGGGCATGGAGGGACGTATGACCAACCAGCTCTCCGGCGGCCAGCAGCAGCGCGTCGCCCTGGCCCGCGCCCTGGTCATCGAGCCGTCGGTGCTCCTGTTCGACGAGCCGCTCAGTAACCTCGACGCCAAGCTCCGTGTCACGATGCGCACCGAGATCCGCCGCATCCAGCAGGAGGTCGGCATCACCGCCATCTACGTCACCCATGACCAGTCAGAGGCCATGGCCCTGTCCGACAACATCATCATCATGTCCAAGGGCGTTGTGGCCCAGATGGGCACGCCGCAGGAGATCTACTACCACCCGGTCAACGAGTTTGTGGCGGACTTCATCGGCGAGGCAAACTTCCTCAAGGGCCCCATGACCGGGCGCGACGGCAAGTTTGTAACTCTCAGCATCGAGGGCAATCCCCTGCGCGTGGAAGGGCACGACGGCATGGAGAAGGGCAGGGAGTACACCGTCGTCCTCCGCCCCGAGGCCGCGACGCTGGCAGACGCGGGCGGCCTGCCCTGCAAGGTTGTGCTGAGCTGCTTCATGGGCTCCTACCAGAACTACCATGTCATGGTGGGCGACACGCTGGTCAAGCTTGAGGAGCACAATCCCAAGAACAAGCACATCTATCAGGTGGGCGATACCTGCTGCCTGGTCTTCGACCCGGCGTCGGTCCACGTGCTGTAATAAGAAAAAGCCCGGCCGTTCGCGGCCGGGCTTTTCCGTTTCCTGCCAGCCGGGTTCGGGTACAGGACAGTCGGCAGAAAATGTCAAGCAAAGCTGAAACAAAGATGATAATGATATTGAAAACATGATCGGGAGGTGTTATAATATAAAGTAACCATATTAAAAAATATTGTTAGGCTCCAAAACCGGCTGCGCTCCTATGGCATATTCCCAAAATCATATTCTTTCGGAGGATTCGGGATCATGCGCTTCTTCAGAAAGTTCAAGGAAGAGGGACTGTCGCTCCGGCTGACCTTTCTCCTGATGCTGTTTATCTCCCTGGCCATCACGGCATCGCTGCTCTTTACGAATTTCCGCACCATCAAATCCTTCCACGCTCTGGATGAGGCGATGGATACCTATATAGATCTCCAGGATGCGGCGGACAGTCTGCTCAGGGCCTCGGACTATCTGACCGAGCAGGCCCAGTGCTACACGGTGATCGGCGACAGGAAGCAGCTCGACAACTACTTTAACGAGACTGAGAACGTCAGGCGGCGCGAAGAGGCGCTGCGGGTCATGGAGGAGCGCCTGCCGGACAGCGACGCGCTTGAAGCACTCAAGGGCGCTCTGCAGGGCTCCGTCACCCTGATGGACAGGGAATACTACGCCATGCGCCTGGTGCTCAGCGCGAAGGGCGAGACAGACATCCCGCGCCCCCTCGCGGCCACAAATCTGGGCGAGCGGGACGAAGAGCTCACTCCGGAGGAAAAGATCGAGCTTGCCCGGGTCATGATGCATGACAGTGGCTACTATACGCAGAAGGACACGATCCGCGCAAAGCTCGATGAATGCGTGGATGCCCTGAAAAACGGCACCCACGGCACCCAGCAGAAAATGGAAAAGCGCATGCACGCGGATCTTGTGTGGATGACCATCCTGATCGTCCTGCAGTCCTTGAGCCTTATCTTCCTGCTCTGGGTGACAAACAGCCTCGGCATCAATCCTCTCCTGCGCGCGGTGGAACATATCAAGCGCGACCAGAAGCTCCCCATCACGGGCGCGCATGAGTTCCGCTATCTTGCCGGCACCTACAACAACATGTACACCGTCTACAAGCGCAGCATCGACAATCTCTCCTTCAAGGCATCCCACGATGAGTTGACAGGGGTATACAACCGGGCGGGCTACGACCTCATCAAAAAGAGCGTGGACCTGCGCTCCACCGCCTTCCTGCTGGTGGATGCGGACAACTTCAAGACCATCAACGACAGCTGCGGACACGAGGTGGGCGATAAGGCGCTGCAGAGGCTCGCGGCCACGCTCAGGCAGAATTTCCGCGCCGACGACTATGTCTGCCGTATTGGCGGAGACGAGTTTGTGATGCTGATGGTGCACGTGACGCCGGATGTAAAACGCCTCATCGAGCGCAAGGTCAAGCAGATCAATGAGGACCTGCGCGAGAGTGCTGACGGCCTGCCGCCCATGTCCGTGAGCGTGGGCGTGTCGATGTGCCGCGATACGGATAACCCGCAGGACATGTTCCACGAGGCGGACGTGGCGCTGTACCATGTCAAGGACCACGGACGCTGCGGCTGCTGCTTCTATGAGCCGGGCATGCGGGAGAAGATCGCCCGGAAAGCCGGGCAGAGATGATAGTCCGGCAGGCCGATCATACATCGCGCATATACAAAACGTAAGGGAGTTGCTGAACCATGGATTCCGCAAAAAAGCGTTCCATCATGCAGCTGCAGGTGAGCCTGCCGAAAAAGCTCGCGCTGACATTTATCATCATGTTCACGCTGATCCTGCTGGTGTATTACTGCAATATCCCAAACCCCAACATGATCCTCATTGCGGGCCTGGTGCTCTGCTCGGCCCTGTTCGGCTTCGGCGGCGGCATCTTCGCGGCAATCATCATGCTGGGTTACTCGCTGTATTTCTTTTCCACCGACAACAGCTTCATCCGCTTTACCCCGCAGAACATGCAGAAGGTCATCGTGTCGCTCATCGGCATCACGGCGGATATGGTGTTCGTATGTATCCTGAAGCAGACGGAGGTGCAGGCATTCCGGGAGGTGGAGAAGCTCACGGAGGATCTCCACCGGGAAAACGAAAAGCTCCTGCACGCGTCCGTCACCGACGCGCTCACCGGCATCTGCAACCGCCTGGCCCTGCGCCGGGATTACGAATCCTATCAGGGGCGCGAGGTCACGGTGATGATGCTGGACCTTAACAACTTCAAAATCATCAACGACACCCGCGGCCATGAGGAGGGCGACCGTATCCTGCGCGAGACGGGCAGCCTCCTTGCCAATACCTTCGGCGTGGAGCACTGCTACCGCTACGGCGGGGATGAATTTCTCGTGATCCTGCCGGACGTAAGCGAGGAGGAGTTCAAAAAACGCCGCGACGCGCTCATGGAGGCAAGACCCAGGCTCAGCGACGGGGAACAGGTGGGCTTTTCCACAGGCTATGTCCATGCCGAGCTTCGGGATTCCGCCCGCCTTCGAGCCCTGATCGCCGCTGCTGACGAAAAAATGTACGCGGTCAAGCGGGGAAAAAACGTCAGGGAAGCGGCCTCCATACCCCAGGCCCAGCCTGTCCGGACGGCGGCGGAGTACACCGTGCCCGAGATGCAGGCATTCCTCAAGCAGATGGGGGAGAGATATGCCCTGGCCCGCGTGGTGGACCCCGTCGAGTGCCGCATCCTGGAGCTGAAGGACAACGGCTCCGTCAGCCTGAACGAGAGCTGCTACGGCATCTGGAATGCCGAGCAGAAGTGCATCAACTGCTCCAGCTCCCTGGCCTGCAAAACCGGCTGTCACCAGGAGAAGGCCGAGCATTTTCATGACCGGGACTATTTCATCCAGTCCAATCCTGTCGTCCTTAAGCTCGACGACGGCAGCAGCTTCAACGCTGTTGTGGAGCTCATCACTGTGCGCAATACCTGCGATCAGGCTCTCAACGACCGCGAGGCGGAGAATGTCGGCAAGCGCGCGTCCCACTACCTTGCCCAGCATGACAGTCTTACCAATGTCCTCAATTCCGACGCCTTCTATGAGCTCAGCCGCGATGTCCTCAAGGCCAGCCCTGACCGGTCCTGGATCATGATCACCTGCAACATCATGAACTTCCTCCTTGTCAATACCCTCTTCGGGGTGCTCAAGGGCAACGAGGTCCTGGTGCACACCGCCTCGATACTCAGGAAGCTGGCGGAGAGCAGTCACGGGCTCTGCGGGCGACTGGGCAGCGATCAGTTTGCCGTGCTCATCCCGAAGAAGGACTACAGCGAGCAGGCGTTGACGGATATCGCCCGGGTCCTGGCCGACTGCTACAGCAGCGGCATCTACACCTTCTGCATCCACTTCGGCGTCTGCGAGATCGACGATCCTTCCATCCCGGTCTCGGTCATGTGCGGCCGGGCAAACTCCGCTCTGCGCACCATCCGCGAGGATCTGTCCGCCGTCGTCGCCCGCTTCGACGATAGTATTATGCAAAAGCTCCGGCAGGAGCAGTCGATCATCGGCGGCTTTGAGGAGGCCCTGCGCGAGGGACAGTTCAGGATGTACCTCCAGCCCTTTGCCACCGAGGACGGCTCGGCCTTCGCCGCCGAGGCCCTGGTGCGCTGGCACAGACCGGACGGCAGCGTCATGATGCCGGGCGAGTTTATCGAGATCCTTGAGCGCACGGGACTTATCCAGAAGCTCGATATGTACATGTGGGAGCAGGCGGTAAAACAGCTGCACGCCTGGAAGGGGACGAAGAATGAGGGCATCGCCATTTCCGTCAACGTCTCCGCCAAGGACTTTTACAGCCTTGACATCTACCGGGTCCTCACGGACCTTACGGAGGAGTACGAGGTGGAGCCGCGCCTTCTGCGACTTGAGATCACCGAGACGGCGCTGCTGGTCGAGCCCGGCAAAATCAACGCCGTTGTCGCCCGCCTGCGCGCCAGGGGCTTTCTGGTGGCGATTGACGATTTCGGCACCGGCTACTCGTCCCTGAGCCTTGTGAAGACCATCCCGGCGGACGTGCTGAAGATCGACATGGTCTTCCTGCGGGAGATGGAGCACAGCGAACGCAACACCATCATCCTCCGCTCGGTCATCAGTCTGGCCGATTCCCTCGGTATGGATGTCATCACCGAGGGCGTCGAGACCGAGCAGCAGCTCAAATCGCTTGCCGCCATGGGCTGCACCCACTTCCAGGGCTACTACTTCTCCCGCCCCATCCCGGCGGAGCGGTTCGAGGAAAAATACGGCGCGGGGAAATAAACCGTATTGTCGGTTCCGCGTCAGTACCTATATGGATATAGCAAAACCTCCCGGCTTTTGCCGGGAGGTTTCAATGTGTCTGCCGCTTGCTCATGACAGCGAGTTCATTTATCTTCATCGGGAAGCTTTTCCGCATCGATCTCCACAAGGCTCATGTCGCCGGGTTTCGCCGCATCCTCTGCAATTCGATTCCGAATGCGCAGCATTTTCTCATCCAGTCTTGCACTTTCCTCCGCACAGGCTTCCAGCTCTTTTGCGAGCTGTTCGGCGGTTTCCGGATTGAGATTTTTCTTGTACCGCAGCTTATGCTCAAGACTTGACCAGAAATCCATGGCAATTGTCCGCATCTGAATCTCCACGAACATATCCTTTTTCCCTATTTCCGTATAGATCGGTGTCTTGATGATCAAATGCAGGCTGCGGTAACCGCTCGGCTTCGGATTCTGAATATAATCCTTCCGCTGGATCAGCGTTACATCCTCCTGTGCGAGGAAGCTTTCCTCGATTCTGTAAATATCGTCAACAAAGGAGCAGACTACCCGGACGCCGGCAATATCTTTCAGGTTTTCCTCCACCGATTCGATGGTAATCGGTAATTGACGTTTTTCCAGCTTCCTGACGATGCTGTCAAGTGACTTCACTCTTGACTTGATGGATTCGATGGGGTTGTGTTCTCCCTGGATGGAAAGCCGATTATTGAGAATGTTGAATTTGGTTTCTACTTCCATTACAGCGCACTGATAGTTCATCAGCATACTGTATATGGGGTCGAAGTCGGCGTGAAACTGCTGGAGATACTGCTCGACATCCATGCTGTCGTGTTCATCCTGCCTGGAAAGAGAATGCTCGCTATTACTGTTGCTGCCGGTCATGGCTTTAAACTCCTCAATTATAATACAAACCTGACCCAAAAGATGCCCGGTCTTTATCAAGATCGGGCATCTTCCATATCGTGATCTTTTGCGCTGCTTTCCTTACCGTTTTCCGGAAGACGCCAAAGACGGATCGTGCGATGCTGTCTTTTCTTTACTTCGCTTCCTGCATCTTGCGGATTTCGATGCGCTTGCGGCGACCCTCGATGAAGACGGGCAGCTCATCCGGCCGATCAAAGTAGTCAATGCTCTCCACAAAGTAGCGCTTGTGCAGGTGGATGGCGTCGAACTTGCACCTTGTCGTGCACACGCCGCAGCCGAGGCACTTGTTCGGATCGACGAAGGACGCGCCGCAGCCGAGGCAGCGGGCCGTCTCCTTCTTCATCTGCTCTTCGGTGAAGGTCTTGCGGTCGTCCTTAAAGGTCGAAGCCTTGGCCTCGTCCTTCGCGGGCACCTGGCGCGCGGCGTTGTCGTAGCTCTCCTTGACAGCGTCAAAGTCCACGTTGTCCTTGTCGAAGGCGCGGTAGGTGAGACGGTCACGGCCGATGGTCAGGCTCTGGCCCGGCTGAACAAAGCGATGGATGGAGATGGCGGCCTGCTTGCCTTCGGCGATGGCGTCGATGGCAAAGTTGGGACCGGTGTACGCGTCGCCGCCGACAAAGATGTCGGGCTGGGCAGTCTGGTAGGTGACGGAATCGGCGATGACGCGATTGCGTTCGTCTACCTTGACTTCACCCAGGTCGAGGCTGCCCAGGTCGATGCGCTGACCTACGGCGGCGATGACCGTGTCGCAGCGGACCTTCTTGTCACCCTCGCAGACGAGCGCGGCGACCTTGCCGTTTCTCTCCTCGATCATCTGGGGCTTGTGCTCGAAGACGAACTTCACGCCCTCTTCCTTGGCCTCGGCGACCTCGGCGGGATCGGCGGGCATGTCGCTCTCCTTGCGGCGGTAGGCGACCGTGACGGAAGCGCCGAGACGCACGGCGGTGCGGGCCACGTCCATGGCCACGTTGCCGCCGCCGATGACGACTACCCGCTTGCCGATGGCGGGACGGGCGCCGGCGTTTGCCTCACGCAGGAAATCAATGCCGCCCCAGACACCCTTCAGGTCCTCGCCGGGAATGCCGATGGGCGCGGACTTCTGCGCGCCGACGGCGAGATAGATGGCGTTGTAGCCCTGGTCGCGCAGCTCCTGGATGGTGATGTCTTTGCCGATCTCCACGCCGCAGCGGAAGACCACGCCCAGCTCCTTCAAAACGTCGATCTCGGCGTCGAGCACGGGCTTTTCCAGACGGAAGCTGGGGATGCCGTAGCGGAGCATGCCGCCGGGCTGATCGTTCTTATCGAAGACAGTGACCTTGTAGTTGTCGGCTGCGAGGAAATAGGCGCAGCTCAGGCCAGCGGGGCCTGCGCCGATGACGGCGATCTTCTTGTCGCTGAAGTCGTAGAGTTTCTTCGGCACAAAGCGGGTGTCGCGCTCGAGCTCGCGGTCGGCGATGAACTTCTTGACCTCGTCGATGGCGACCGCGCGGTCGATGTCGCCTCTCGTGCACACATCCTCGCACTTGCGGTTGCAGACGCGGCCGCAGACGGCGGGCAGGGGATTTTCCTTTTTGATGAGCTCAAGGGCCTCCAGGTATCTGCCCTGGGCGGCGAGCTTGAGGTAGCCCTGCACGGCGATATGGGCGGGGCAGGCGGTCTTGCAGGGAGCGGTGCCCTCGGGGGCGATGTACTCGCGGTTGGTGCGGTGCTCGGGGTTCCAGTGCTCCGGGGTCCACTCGATGTCGTCGGGTGTCTCATGGGGCTCGTGGACGATGGGGGTCTTGGCGCAGAGCTTCTGGCCCATCTGGATGGCGTTGTTGGCGCAGCGGTCGGTGCACTGGCCGCAGGCCACGCACTTTTCCTGGTCGATCTCGGCCACATAGTTGCTGCGGGAGGTGGCGGGGGTGTTGTAGTACTGGCTCACGCCCAGGGCCAGGCAGCTTTCCGGCATGCAGTTGCAGATGGCGAAGGTCTCGCCCTGGTGCAGGGTCGTGATCTGATGGACGCAGCCGCGCTCGTCACACTTTTGGACCAGGGCCTTGGCCTCCTCGACCGTGCAGGGGCGGCCCTTGCCGGAGCGGTTGAACATATCGCCCACATGGCCCATGAAAATGCACAGGCCCTCGTCCAGGTCACCGCTGCCCTCGCCCATCATCTTGCGCACGCGGCGGCATTGACATGGGGTGATGCTCAGGTGGCCCTCGTTGGATTCAAGGTACATGCTCACGCGCTCGTTGTCGATCTGCTGGGCGTCGGCGGGGATGGCGCTCTCAATGGGGATGACGCGCATGATGCCCGCGCCCATGGGGGTGTTGGGGGCGTGCTCGATCTGGCTGGTGGTGGCGTGCTGATGGAAGGCGTAGGGGATCTCGGGGTGGGCGAGACAGAACTTCTCGTTGATGAGCAGGAACTCAAAAATGCCGGGGGTGTAAGGGGGCAGCAGGTAGATTTCCAGGTTCACAACCGGCACCACGACCTGTACCACGAGGCCAATGTCGAAGCACTCATGCAGCACCTCGCGGGTGCGCGCGATACTCAGGCCGGCCTTGTGGGCGATGATGGGGACGAAGGCGGGCTTCATGTCGGTCATGGCCAGCATGACGGAGATCTGCTCGTCGGTGATCCACTGCTCAAAGACCTTGTACTCGGCGCAGTCGGGCGTGATTTTATAGTGCCCGCCGTTGATCTTCTCGCAGAGCTTGATCAGGTTCTCTCTGACTTCCAAAAGGGTTCCCTCCTTATAAAATTTCAATTGCGAATGCGATTCGCAATTGAGGTACTCGCGCTTATCGCACGCGGCTTACGAGGGACAAGCCGCGTTTGGTCGGCGCGAGGCCTCGCATAGCTCGGCTTATGGTGTTTTTGCCGAGGCAAAGCCCCGTCAAAAACAAATTGAAAATGTCACCGAGCGCGACTCTCGCAAACGTCTTGGGTGTGCGTAGATGTGGTCAGAATATCCTGATATTAATTCTATTCGTTTACAGGCTGATTGTCAAGAAAAAGCGCATCACATTCTGTCACTTCCTGCCGGCCGCAATGACGCCGCACATGTGGGAAAGACGCGCGGATGATGCTGAGGGCCAATTCTTAATAAGACTTAAACCTGCGGCTGTGTGATTGAAATGTGATGAAACCTGTGGTAATATGATCGCGCAGGCAGGGAAGAAAACCCAACCGAACAAAAAAACAAAATTTCTTAAAAGGAGATTACAAAAATGGCTATTCTCAACGACAATCAGCTCAACGCAGTTTCCGGCGGCGCGGCCCATGCCAACGGCCAGTACTGGTCCGACGGCGGCGCGACCTACTACCGTATCGCTCCCAACGATTTCCTGGGCAACATCGCGCAGCTCTTCGGCACCACCCCCTACGCCATCCAGCAGCTCAACCCCGGCGTCATCAAGAACATCGACGTCATCCGCGCCGGCGACGTGATCCGCGTTCGCTGATTCACAGCTGAAAAACCCATACCGAGGGAACCCAAACGGTTCCCTCGGTATTCTGATTAAAAAGGAGAATACCAGGAATGAAGGAAACGATTTCCCTATTGCTGGTCGCCGTATTTCTGCTCGGCACGGTATCCCTGATCGCCTGGGCGGAGGAGCCCGGCCTTGCCGATCAGGCGGAGGATCATCTCCACGCCTCCATTCAGCGCGAGACGGATTCGCCCGAATGGATCACGGCCCTGGACGCCGCGAAGGATGAAACCACAAAGCAGCTCTTTGTGGTGGCGGGCTTCGGTATGGATAAGACGACCGCCACCGTCTCCATGCATGAGCGGGACGAGAACGGAAGCTGGAAGCAGATTCTTTCCACGCCCGGCTTTGTAGGCAAAAACGGCCTGTGCTTTGATGCCGACCATATAGAGGGCTGCGGACAGACCCCCATCGGCGTGTATCACTTCAACCGGGCCTTCGGCATTGCCGCCGACCCCGGCTGCGCGATTCCCTATGTCCAGGTCACGGACGATACCTGGTGGTCCGGTGATCCTGCATATCACTACAATGAGATGGTGGACATCAAGGATTTCCCGGAGCTTGCCAAGGACGACAGCGAGCATATCATCGACTATGAGTATCAGTACCAGTACTGCCTGAACATCAGCTTCAATGAGGAAGGCACGCCGGGCAGAGGCTCCGCCATCTTCCTGCACTGCTTCGGCCCGCTCAAGCCCTACACGGGCGGCTGCGTGTCCCTGCCGGAGAACATCATGGAGCAGGTCATGCAGCGCGTACAGCCCGACTGCGTGGTCGTCATCGACACACTGGAGCGCCTGAGCCCGGACACCTGGAAGGACTGGGGCTTTCAGCCGACAGCGAAGGAGGCCGTCAAGCTTCAGCTCGGCGAGTCTTCCCTCTATACGCAAGCAGACCTTGAGCGCGCCATCGCGAAAATCATGGAAGAGTTTGCAGGCTTTGAAGGCTGCGCGCTGCACAGCATCCGCTATGCCGGGGACGAGAGCTGCACGGAGGAAAACCTCAAGTGGATGAATGAGCTGAACCCGGAGGGGAATTATACACAGGTCGCCGAGTTCCTCATGGATTTCCACTCTCCGAAGGAACAGGTCGGCGCCTGGGAGGCCGACAAGGAATACACCGACTGGCAGTGGTGGCTTGCCCGCAGCGAAGGCAGCGGCTGGGATGTCCTGACCTGGGGCTGCGGCTGAACCCGGGAACAGCCTGAATGAAAACCGGCGGATCCGCAAAACGGATCCGCCGGCTGCTTTCGTTAAATCCTGCCTTGAACAACGCGGCAGGCACGTATAATCGGACTGCCCTTCTGCATCCCCTTCATCAGCCGGTACGGCTGCGGCAGACAGCCCGGCGGACGTGCCGCGGATACTCAGGGAGGGGCACTAAGGCAACACCGCACAATACGTCTGCGGTATTGCCCTAAATCTGAAGCGGCCCGGGAATCACAGGGGGATCAGCTCTCCGCTGACGGGCCTGATGCCGTTTTCCGCGTAGATCTTATAGCAGATCTCCATCGAGGCGGCCCGGACCTCTTCCCAATCGTCTATATCGCAGAACACGGCAAACAGCAGGACATACTGACCGCCCCACTGGATCCTGCTCATGCCCAGATATACCGGGCCGCGGACCAGCGCGCCGCCGAGCTCCGCCCGGAAGCGTTCGGCGTTGTCGACGATCAGGGACTTGGCCCTCTCCACATCGACATAGTGGGGCAGGCCGACGGACCAGCAGGCCGGGGAGGCATCACGGCTGAGGTTATAGAAGCCGACCATGTTGGAGTTGCTGATGACCTTTGTGCGGTTGTCATACGCGGCCCGCGTTGTGCGCAGCCCGATATGCTCCACCTTTCCCATGAAGTCGTCAATCTCGATGTATTCCCCGATGCGCACCTGGTCCTCCATGATGAGGAAGATCCCGCTGACAAGGTCTTCCACGATGCTCTGCGATCCATAGCCTATGATCAGGGAAACGACTCCGGCGGATGTGAGGATCACACGCGTGTCTACGCCCAGCTCATGCAGCGAGTAAATCACGACGACGACCGTCAGAAGAAATTGCACGATGCTGATGACCAGATCGCTGAAGGTCTCCGCGCGGGAATCCATTTTGGAGGACAGCGCCCGCAGGACCGCCTTCAGGAAGTTCATGCCGAAGATCAGGAACAAAACGCTCAGAATGATGGTCGTCAAAGAGAAAATGCTGGGCTCCCGCTGCCACTGGCGGGAGAACAGATAATCGGATATCGGGTGATCGGCGTACAGCGTGTCGATAAAGTACAGGATGACCAGCGCCGCGCATAGAAGTGACAGCAGAGCAGAGCATCGTTTCCTTACCTCCAGGCGAAGCTCACGCTCTTCGGGGGCGGGGGCTTCCTCGTCCGCGGAGCGCAGCCTGGACAGGACCTGCCGTAACGGCTCCTTTTTCAGCCACCTGTCACCGCAAGGGTAAATGCAGGAGCCGCAGAGGATGAACAGCGAGAGGAGAAGGATTTCCGGGATGATCACAGCCAGGGCCATCTTGACCGGCTCCGTAAACACCCGGAACTGTTCGGCGCTGATGAGGATGTGGTTGTCATCCGTCATGGTGTTCAGGTAGTACTCATAGCCGTTGATGGCCTGCGCGCCGCAGTAGCGGTTCATCAGCGCGGTCTCCGGCAGGGTGTTTGCGATGGGGTGCACGGCGGCGGAGGAAGCGGCGGCCCAGAGCAGGGTCTCAGGCGCCGCGGCAGCGGCGTACATCTTGGCGTAGGTCCCGGTATCGATGCGCAGCAGCGCCGCGCGGATGTCGGTCTGCTCTTTCATCGCCACCAGACTGTCGTCCGGCAGCGTGACGTAAATCAGACCGGAAGTGCCGAACAGGCGGCGTGCGGCGGCGTAAAAGCCGCTCTTGTCCGATAATTCACCCATGATCCCGGTGTCCGCGTTTTTGAGCAGATTCCAGAGAAAGTACTCCTCGTCGTTCGGATCCTGGCTGATCGTATAACCGGTATACCCTGTCGTCGACATCCTGGAAACGCCGTCCCCGTCGCAGATCACCACGCTGTCAAAGCCCAGGCGCTGTGCCAGATCCTGCAGAACGTCCTGCGTGAAATCCTCTCCCATCGTATGGGCAAACAGGTCGATCATGGACACCTGACTCAATACGAGACGCCGGTATAGTTCCTCCATTTTCCCCCATTCCTCATCATTGAGCTCGATCTCTTTGACAAAGGCCCGGAGGCTTTTCTCCATTTTGCCGTTATGGTCTATGTAGTTTGTCAGCAGCGGCAGATAGGCGGTGATAGCCGAGATCGACAGAATACCCGCCAGGAGCAGCGGCAGGAGCTGCCGCATCATGGGAAGGCTGAAGCAGTTTTTCCTTCCGAGCCGCAGGCAGCTTTTCCGATCCGGCAGTGCCGTTGCTTTTGCCCGGAGCTTCCGGGCGCTAAACCAGATAAACAGGAAGCAGAGAAGGATCAGACCATGCACCGGCAGCGTCTTTCGCAGGGCGTTTGCCAAAACGCTGCGAACAGACACGTAAACGAATACCGAGTACCGGTCCAGCAGCCGGCTCTTCTCGAAGAAGACGCCGGACAGCGGGGCTTTTCCCCTGAGAAAGCCCGCGCGGATATCGTCCCCCGCGGCGCTGCTGCGCTCCCCGTCGAAAGTGATCCGGCTCTCATCCAGAAAATCGTACGGCCGTTCATCGGACGATACCAGGATACGGCCCGTATCGTTCTCAACAATGCACAGATCGCTCGGGCAGGCTTCGGCGATGCGCCCGAAATCCACGTCGTAGATGTTTTCGACCGGCACCCACTTCATGTACAGCCATCCATACTGCAGCCGGACCGCCGAATAGACCCAATCGGCCCCCCGCCGACTCCCGGATTCCTGGAGCGCGCGTGTCTGGCTCTGATCCAGGGGGAAGCTTCCGGCGTCTTCTGATGTGATCGGCCGCCCCGCGTCCGGATAATAGTAGAGCGCAGCGGCTTCCCAATACGATCTGCAGGCGTTGAGCGACTCCTCCGACACCCCGAAATAATCGAAAAACGGCTTTGTCAGCTCGGCAAAGACCGTTGTTTGCCGGATGCCGAAGTTCAGGAAGAAATCCTCCAGCTGCCCCTCAAAGCTGATGAGGCTGCGCAGCGAACAGATAGAGCTGTGCAGGGACGCATAGGCGGCATCCAGCTCATCGGCGTACTGCCTGCAGGTGGAAAACGCCATGGTAAAAAGCATCGTCAGGATCAGCAGAACGGCAAAGAGGGAGGAGATCGTTTTGCTCCTCCTGCGTGCTGCTTCCGAAGGTTCCGTTTCCGGGGGCAGGGCTGCGTTTTTGTCTTTCATAAGCGCTTATGTCCTTGTTAAAATGGTTTCTGTCATGGCGATCCGTACCATGCTCAGTATAATGGAATTTTCCAATTGTTTCAAGCTGAAATTCTGATTATGGTATCATAAAAAATAGACGCGTTGCAAAATACCAGTTTTCGCAAAAACACAGCCTTATGAGCGCAGGGGAGGGGCAAGCCCCACCCCTACGGTATTCATGGCAAGATTATACAAAAAGTGAATTTTGCAACGCGCCCATATGTATTTCGGAATTGTACAGCGCAATCCTTTACCCGTCGTCGGGCGCATACGCCGCAGCGCTGACGCTCAGCGCGTGAACAGGTACGCGGCCGGTATGAGCGAAGGATCAGGGACAAAGCTTTTCTCTTCCCTCAAACGGCTTTCTGTGCTATGATGAATTCCGTCGGCGGCTGTCATCCGAAAGAGACCGGGAAGACAAGCTCGCCGGGTATAGAGTGTGAATGACCGACAGGAGGTTTAAAATGAACATTATGAAGAGAAACTTATGCACCTTCGCAATGATCTTTCTGCTTGCCGTGGGCTTTGCCGTGTGCAGCCTGAATACGGCCTTTGCGCAGTCAGATCCTGCGGAAGAGACGGAACAGTCAAATTCGCGGGAAGGCTTTTCCGCTTGGGAAATCTCGGATGAGCTGTTTGAAAGGATGAAGAGCGGAAGGACGTATAAAGAGGACTGCATTGTTCCCCGGGAGGACCTTCGCTGTCTGCTCGTTCTGCACAAAGACAAGGACGGCAATACCCATCAGGGGGAGATGGTCGTGCACAAGCTGATTGCGCAGGATGTGCTGGAGATCTTTGAAAAGCTCTATGACGCGGGATACCCCATCGAGAGAATGGTGCTTCCGGATAACTATCTGGCCGATGATGAGACGATGATGCGCGACAACAACTCGTCCAGCTTTAATTTCCGCTTTATATCGCATACGAACAAGGTGTCGAAGCATGGCCTCGGGATGGCGGTCGATATCAACACGCTGTATAACCCGTACCATAAATTCGTTAAAAACGATGACGGTACGCAGACCGAAGTGATCGAGCCGGCCACGGGGAAACCATATCTTGACAGGACACAGGACTTCGATTACAAGATCGAAAAAGGAGATCTGTGCTATACGCTCTTCATCGAGAAGGGCTTTGAATGGGGAGGAGACTGGACGGATCGAAAAGATTTCCAGCACTTTGAGCTGCCGACCGAAGTTACGGAGCGGTATTCCGAAATGTATGAAAGCACTTCGGCGCAGAAAGCTTCTTAACCGAGATCAGTATAAAAATGTTCCGATCTGCAATCATTTTTTGCGGTGGAAGACCTGGCTTCTGTATGATATAATGAAAAACATACAAGGAAGGAGATACGTATGACAATAATCAAAAAGTGGAATTCCGTGAGCCTGATCCTGCGCATTGTGATCGGTATGGTCATCGGGGCGATCCTGGGCTTTGCAGCGCCCGGGTCGGCGTGGATCGGTCTGCCGGGCGATCTGTTTGTGGGCGCGCTGAAGGCGATTGCGCCGATCCTGGTGTTCCTGCTGGTGGCGTCCGCGCTTGCAAACTCCAATGGCGGCAACATGGAGAAGTTCCGGACCGTCATCTTTCTGTATCTGTTCAGTACGCTGTGTGCCGCCGTCGTGTCCGTGTTCACCAGCTTTGCCTTCAGGATCACCATTCCGCTGGCAGGCACAGACGCCGTTGATACCGCGGCCGCGCCGCAGGGAATGGCCGACGTGGTGATGAACCTTTTGAAGAGCATCATCGTAAACCCTGTAGATGCGCTGGCGAAGGCAAACTACATCGGCATCCTGTTCTGGGCTGTGGTGCTCGGCATTGCGCTGAGGCATGCAGGACCTGCCACCAAGGCCGTGATGGAAGACCTGGCCAACGCGGTGTCCAAGGCGGTACGCTGGGTCATCAGCTGTGCCCCCTTCGGCATTCTGGGCCTGATGTACACCGCCGTGGCGACCAGCGGTTCGGAGATTTTCGTGCGCTACGGGCAGCTCATTGCGCTGTTGGTGGGGACGATGCTGTTCGTGGCTCTGGTCATCAATCCGCTGATTGTGGGTCTCATACTGCGTCACAATCCCTATCCGCTGGTATTCCGCTGCCTCCGGCAGAGTGGTATCACGGCCTTTTTCACTCGCAGCTCCGCAGCCAACATCCCTGTGAACATGCAGCTTTGCAAGGAGCTGGGGCTGGATGAGGATCTGTACTCCGTTTCCATCCCGCTCGGCTCCACCATCAATATGGACGGTGCGGCGGTGACCATCACGATCTTTTCCCTGGTCGCGGCTTTTACCGTGGGCGTACCCGTGACGATCCCGATGGCCATTTTTCTGAGCATTGTGGCCACCTTCTCCGCCTGCGGCGCTTCGGGCGTGGCCGGCGGCTCACTGATGCTGGTGCCCCTGGGCTGTTCACTGTTCGGGATCTCCGCCGACATTGCCATGCAGATGGTGGGCGTCGGGTTTATCATCGGCGTGATACAGGATTCTCTGGAAACGGCTCTCAACTCCTCCGGTGACGTGCTGTTTACCGCAACGGCCGAGTTCTTGGAATGGAAAAAGCAGGGCAGAAAGCTCCCGCTGTAAGGAGGGGTATTCATGAAAACAATCAAAAGTGTTTACAAGATCGGAAACGGACCTTCCAGCTCTCACACGGTCGGCCCCTATCACGCGGCGCAGATTTTTGCCCAGCGCTATCCTGATGCTGACGCTTACAGGGTCACGCTTTTCGGCTCCCTGGCCTTCACCGGTGAGGGACACGGGACCGGCAAGGCCATCCTGGCCGGTTTGCCCGGGGCACAGATCGTCTTTAACCGGACCGAGCAGGACCTGCCGCATCCGAACACCATGCTCTTTGAGGCATACAGGGGCGGGCAGCCGATCGGCACAAATCGCATTTTCAGTATCGGCGGCGGCTCCATCCGCATTGAGGGGGAAAGCTCGGAGGAGGAGATCGAGGTCTATCCCCAGAAGCATTTCTCGGAGATTCTGCTGCTGTGCCGGCAGCGCGGCATGAGCCTCCTGCAATTTATCAGCCACATGGAGGATGACCGGCTGCGGGACTATCTGAAAACCGTGTGGGAGGCCATGAAAGATTCCGTTCGGCGGGGTCTTGCGGCGGAGGGTACACTGCCGGGCGGCCTGGGCGTGGAGCGCAAGGCGAAGCTGCTGTTTGAGAAGCGATGCTACAATGAGAGCGCCGATGTCACCATGAACCGCGTCATTGCAGCCTATGCCTATGCTGTCAGCGAGGAAAATGCCGACGAGCATATCGTGGTCACAGCGCCCACCTGCGGCAGCTGCGGCGTACTGCCGGCGGTGCTGTATTACATGGAGACAGATCGGGGCTTCCCAGAGGAGGAGATCCTGGACGCGCTGGCTGTTGCAGGACTCATCGGCAATGTCATCCGCACCAATGCCTCCATTTCCGGCGCGGAGTGCGGGTGTCAGGCGGAGATCGGCAGCGCCTGCTCCATGACGGCTGCGGCCCTGGCATCGCTGTACGGGCTGAATATCGACCAGATCGAGTACGCGGCTGAAATCGCCATGGAGCACAATCTGGGCCTGACCTGCGATCCGGTGAATGGGCTGGTGCAGATCCCGTGCATCGAGCGCAACGCCGTCGCCGCCATGAGGGCTATCAGTTCCGTGAACCTCTCGCGTTTCCTGTATTCCACCCGCAAGATATCCTTTGACGATGTGGTGACTACCATGTATCGGACAGGACGGGATATGGACGAGAAATATCGTGAGACCTCCCACGGCGGCCTTGCGCAAATCTACTGCGCGCGCTGAACCATATACAGGCAAGCAGAAAAGACGCGATACCGGAGCGGCAATACTCCGGTATCGCGTCTATTGTTGACGATTCAGGAGAGAAAGAGGCCAATTTGACAGGAAAAAAGATCTCCATATGTTTCGATGAGCTCGTCAAACTGCTGCACCGTCACATTGGTGCGCAGAAAATCAAGCGGGTGAGGGTCGTACATCGAGAAGATATGTTGAAATCAGTTACTATGCCATGCATGTTCCAAAGGATATTGCTGTATTTGTGGAAACTGCTCAGGGAGACATGCTGCACACAAATCTTCCAAATGCCCCGCATGGCGAAGGAGATTACCTGATTTGTACCGTAGGGGAAGACGGAGGGCCGAATCTTTTGGATATCTGGGTTCTAAATGGATTGGTTTTTTGGGACTGCTACGATACGTCTCACATCAATGAGCACTAACTCACAATATAAAAATCCCCTCCGCCCACCTGTGGCCGGAGAAAGAATGACTGCCTGACCGTTATGGCGGGCTTAACAGATCTCCCAAAGCAGTCATTATCATAAAGAATCTATGGAGACGCGCACAATCTAATATTGGCATGACGCCAGTCGCAAATAAGCGGCTGGCTTTTTACGTGCCCAAATTCATCCCGTGTGTGCGCACGGCACGGGAAATCTATCAGGAAAGGAGGTCGGACAACAGCCACCTCTATCAGGAGCCTTGTGACACGACAGACAAAGATTGGTCTGCCGGAAATGAGAGTACACGACTTGCGTCATGCCTATGCTATGTTGGCTCTCCAAAATGGGGATGATGGAAAGACCGTGCAGACCTTGCTCGGTCATAAAACACCGGATTTTACGCTTAATGTTTACGCCTATACGCCTGATGCGGCAAAAAAAGACAGTGCATCCAGGATGGATGCATGCATTCGAGAACTGACCAAAGAAAGCTAAACTGGGAAACTAAATGGGAAACCGAAATCCCGTATCAACAAAGCGTAACAAAATCAAGCGAAAATATGCTATTTTTATAGGGAAATAAAAAATATCCTCACCAAATGGTGAGGATATTGCGTCTAATCTTTACACTAAAGATGCCGCAATCCTAAGGCAACACCGCGCAATTAGCGAAAAAGGGAGAATGTTCTCTGCATAATCGTGAACTGCTGATGGTGCCCCTACATTTTTCTTGCGAAAGCGCACTGAATCAAGCCGCCAGGCAGGGCCTGTCAGCCAGAATCAGATTTGCCAGCGCAAACATGATGTTGAATTTTGCTTCCTGTTTTTGAAGCCCTCGGTATCGCGTCTTCTTGAATGCCCGTACAGAGGACTTTGCGTGTTCCCGCTTTATGGACTTATACTGACCGCTTTTGCTAAGCTTGCGCATTTGGCTTGGGCGGCGGTTGATCTCATACCGGATCTTCTTTCCGGATTTGTTGCATAATTTTGCATCTTCACGCTTCTCGGCGCCAAGGTATCCACTGTCTCCGTTGAGAGTTTCTTCCTCTCCATGCATGAGTTCAGAAGTCATGGATACATCCGGGAGCGAGAGCCTGCTGGTGTAAATATGCAGGTTGACGCCGTTCTTCTCGCCCAGGTGCCGGAGCAGGGCCTGCTCCTCGGTCTGAACGGGATACTCCCGCAGTGCCCAGACGCAGCGCCGGGTGTTGCCGCAGAGAAAGGTCTCGGAACCGAAGCGGATCGCCGTGGGCGCGATCATGTCCAGAAAATCCTTCTCCAGCTCCCGCGGCTTTCCCCGGCGCTTTCGTTTCTTCTTCTCCGGCTTTTTCGGCTCTTGCTTGCCGAGCCAGTATTCGCCGTCATAGTCCTGCAATACTTCGCTGGTCATGTTCTGCTCATAGTAGACGCTGAGGATGCGCTTGAGATCGTCGCGCCCTGCCAGCCTGCTTTTGAATCCAAACTCATTGATGCGCTGCTCGGTGTCGGAGAGAGTCTGC
>CADBYZ010000016.1 GCA_902799075.1 Oscillospiraceae bacterium
GGCGCAGAAGACCGAGGACGTGGCGAAGCTCTGCGAGCTGACCAAATGGGCGGCCGCCATCCCGAACGGGGCCGGTACCCCGGCGCCGGAGCAGCGCCCGACTCTGTTCATCGTGGTATTGCAGGATACCTCGGTCCCCGGCCACAGCGACATCGACGTCGGGATCGCGGTGGCAGGCATGACCACGGCGGCCTGGGCCCATGGCGTGGGCAGCTGCATCATCGGCACGCTGCACCGCTCGAAGACCGCGGAGTTCCTGGGTCTGCCGGAAAACCTGCAGGTCAACACCGGCATTGCCTTCGGCTATCCCGCCCACAAGAGCACGGTAGTCCCGCTCAAGGACGGTCGGAAGAACTACTGGCGCGACGAAAACGGCGACTACTTTGTGCCGAAATACGAGACAGAGGAAATCGTCCGGTATCTGTAATAGACAAGACAGGAATCCCACATCAAACGGTGCGGGATCCCTGCTCCGCATGAAAAAGAGGCTTTCCCTGATTATTCGGGGGAAACCTCTTTTTTCCTTTTATCAGCAGCTAAGGCGATGCCGGAGCCGCACGATATTTCTGTATGAAGCCGATAAAAATACTTGCCTAAACTTTCCTGGTAATGTATCTGTATGCAGAAATGCAAAGCACCGGGCCGACAGGGGGCGAATACCGACATGAGCGAAGTGGCGCGTATCCTGCGCCGGGAGTTTATTTATCTCTGGTACTACTTTGATATACAGCTCAGGCAGATCTTCTGGTACTGGGTGCTCGGCATCGCCATCGGTTCCTTCATCTCGGTCTTTGCCAAGAACGGCATCCATGATCTATTCCGCCGCATGCAGGGAAAGAAGTGGGGCCTGTTCGGGATCATCCCCGCCTGCCTTCTGGGAATCGCCTCGCCGCTGTGCATGTACGGCACCATTCCCGTAGCGGCGTCCTTTTCCCGGCAGGGCATGCGCCACGACTGGCTCGCCTCGTTCATGATGGCCTCGATCCTGCTCAATCCCCAGCTGATCATCTACAGCGCCGCCCTGGGGCCGACGGTGCTCACGGTGCGCATCGTCTCGTGCTTTCTCTGCGGCTGTGCGGCCGGGCTTCTGATCCGTGCCTTTTACCGTGATAAGAGCTTCTTCGATTTCTCCGGCTTTGAGGAACGGGCCAGCCACGACACCCACCCCAATATCCTGATCCGTTATCTGCTGAACGTGGGCCGCAACATCCGGGCCACGGGGCCGTATTTCCTGCTCGGCGTGCTGCTCTCCGCCGTCTTTCAGCGCTATGTGTCGCAGGAGCAGATGGTCAGGCTCTTCGGCGGGGATAAGGCCTGGGGCGTGCTGATGGCCGCGACGGTGGGCGTGCCGCTCTATGCCTGCGGCGGCGGGACGATCCCGCTTTTGAAGGAATGGCTCTGGGAGGGGATGAGCATCGGCAGCGCCGCTGCCTTCATGCTCACCGGCCCTGCGACGAAAATCACCAATCTCGGCGCGCTGAAAATCGTCCTCGGCATCAGGCGCTTCCTGCTCTACTGGGCCTTCGTCATCGTGTTTGCCCTGTTGACCGGCATTGTGGTCAACCTGATTTTATAGGAGGTATATCCATGAAAAAGCTTCTTTCTCTGCTGCTCGCTGTCTGCCTTGTCCTCTGCCTGCTCCCCGCGGCGTACGCGGACGCGCCGGAAAAGCCCGTCGTCTATTTTACGGACGACATCTCCCCGGCGGGGCTTGTCGCCATCTATGAGGCGCTGGGCTGGAAGCCCGTCGGCCCCGTGGCGGTAAAGCTCTCTACCGGCGAGCCGCCCGCCAGCAACTATCTGCGCCCCGAGCTGATCGCCGATCTCGTGCACAAGGTCGACGGTACCATCGTCGAGTGCAACACGGCCTACGCTGGCCAGCGCGCCGCGACTGCCGAGCACTATGAGGTTGCCGAGGAACACGGCTTTACGGACATCGCGGACTTTCAGATCCTGGACGAGTACGGCTCCATGGAGATCCCCGTCACAGGCGGCACGCGTCTGACCGGCGATCTTGTGGGCGCTCACTTCAAGGATTACGGCTCCTACCTCATCCTGTCCCATTTCAAAGGCCATCCCATGGCGGGCTACGGCGGCGCGATCAAGAACGCCTCCATCGGCCTTGCCTCCGCAATGGGCAAGGTGCGCATCCACTCGGGCGGCACCAGCGATACCCACTGGCATGACGAGCTGCAGATCGAGTTCCTCGAGGCCATGGCCGAGGCCGCCAAAGCTGTCTGCGACGATCTGGGGGATCAGGTGGTCTTCATCAATGTCATGAACCGTCTCTCCATCGACTGCGACTGCGCCCCCTATCCCGAGGAGCCCGACATCCACGACATCGGCATCCTGGCCTCCACCGACCCCGTCGCGCTGGATCAGGCCTGCCTGGACCTCGTGTCGAAGGCCGACGGAAACGAGAAGCTCATGTGGCGCCTTGAAGACCGTCAGGGCCTGCACACGCTCGAGCACGCCGAGGAGATCGGCCTCGGCAGCCGCAGCTACACCCTGGTGGACATCGGCAAGAACGCCGCCTGATCGCGTACCCATACAAGAGAAAAAGAAGCTTGCAGCAACTTTCGGTCTGCTGCAAGCTTCTTTTTTAATACCTTATCACCCGATGAGCGTGAGCGTGTTCAGCATCGCGTTTGCCCGCACGCCGAAGCCGCCGGCGCTTTCAAAGGTACAGCGCACCAGGGCGACAAGGCAGCTGCCGTTTGCGGGGATGACATACACGGTCAGCAGGGAGCCCGCGGGCGCCTTCCCGTCCTTCGCTCCGGAGACGTCGATGCAGGCGCACGCTCCGGCACCGTCGAGGGTGAAGGGGGCTGCGGAGACGGAATCATAGCTGTCCGAGAAATTCGTGCTCAGCCCCGCGGCGACGGAATCGGCATCCCCCGCGGTGCGCCGGATCTCGAAATAGTTCCAGGGATCTTCCGGGTCCTCGCCGAGGGCAAGGAAGACCTCGCGGTCGGCATCCTTGCGGCGCTCGAGGATCTCATAATCGTAGTCCATCTCAAAGCCGAGGGCCTCGTTCCGGATGTGCTCGTAGCTCACCGTCTCCTCCATGCCCTCGACAATGACGGTCGTCTCAAAGCGCTCCCCGTCCTGCCTGCCGGGGGTGGCCTGAGGTGTTTCGACAGGGGCGGCCTGTTCTGTCGGCGCGGGTGTCGCTGAGGCGGTGTCTGTCCTGCCGCAGCCGCTGAGCATCGCCATCGGCAGCAGCACCAGCACGAGCACCATGGAAATCGCTATACATAATTTCTTGTTCATGTTTTCCTCCAAACGGTAATTTGATATAACGTGGGAGATTATAGTCTCCCAAAAGGGAAAAAACAAGGGAAACAGCGCATTTGCCGTGCGGCGAAAACAGAAAAAGCCCGGAAAACCTTTTAGGCTTCCGGGCTTTGGCGTTCATGTGGATATAGGGTTACTCACTCCGTATCGGGCTCAGCGCTTGAGTCCCGCGTTTGCCTGGCTCCAGAGGGAGTCGTAAGCAAAGCCGGTCACCCTCTGCAGCGCCGCCTTTTCATCATTGCTGGCCTTGCTGCTCTCGGTGCCCTTGCGTCTGGCGATGTCCTTCTGCACCATGGCAAATTCCCTGCCGGTGATGGGGAAGGCCATATTTGTGACGATCAGCAGGATAGTCAGGACGGCGGGGGCGATAATGAAGATCATGGCGATGCCCCGCTGGGTGAAGGCGGACTGCCGGATGCCGGTGTTGGCAAGCACCTCGTCATAGCCCACCGCCGCCAGCAGAAAGCCGATCGCCGCCGCAGACATGCCGGAGGACACCTTGCGCATGAAGGTCGCCATGCTGGACACCACGCCCGGCCTGCGCATGGAGGTGATGAGCTCGTCCACGTCCGTCATGTCCGCCATCACAGCGAAGATGCCGGTCAGGCAGCCTGCGTTGCCGAAGCCCACCAGCGCCGTCAGGCAGAGGATGGGGATCATGCCCGCCCCCTCATGGGAGAAGAGGAAGAGCGCAATGATGCCGACCAGGCGGATCGGCGCGCCGATCATGATGGCCTGACGCTTGGAGGTGCGGCTCATGATGGGCCCGAACACGGCCATGCCCGCAAGCTGGGAGATCATGAGCGCCGCCATCATGTAAGTAAAGAAGCCGTTCTGGTAGGCGTTGAGCACATCGTCCACGTAGTATACCGCCATGCCGGAGATGAAGTCGATGCCGCACTGACCGAACAGATACAGCCCGATAAACAGGCGGAAGGAGCGGTTCTTGAACACGCTCAGCGCCTGGGGGAAGCTCTCGCTGAGGCTGGTTTTGACGGGCTCCTTCTGCTTTTCCCAGGTGCCGAAGAAGACGGCGATGGAGCTGAGGAAAAACAGCACGCCGAACAGCAGCGCGCACCGCAGATAGGAGGCGGGGTCGAGGTTATCCTTGATCATGAGCGTCGGCACGATGCCGCACACCATGGCGCCGAGCGTGGACCACACCATGCGCATGTTGGAGAATTTGGAGCGCATCGTGTAGTCGTCCATCATGTCCGGCAGCAGACCGCTGTAGGGCACGGAGAAGATCGTAAAGGCGGTGCTGAACAGGCAGTACATCAGGATGTAGAAGACGTACATCAGCGCCGTCGAGGTCGTCGATACGCGCAGCCACATCAGCACGAAGGTCACGCCGGAAAGGATGCTGCCGATCAGGATGTAGAAACGCTTCGGCCCGAAGCGGGAGGTGGTGCGGTCGGTGATGTTGCCCATGATGGGATCCGTGATCGCGTCCCAGAGCTTGCCCACAAGGGGGATGGTCCCGGCCAGCGCGGTGGGCATGCCGAGAGCCTTGGTGAGGAATACCGCGTAGAAGGAGTTGATGATGACGAAGCATCCGCCTCCGAAAAACTCGCCGATGCCATACATGACCTGGCTGAAAAAGCCGTAGCTGGGTTTTCTGCCGCTGATTTTCTCTTGCATGGTTGCCTCCCTGTCCTGCAGCGCAGTTTTTTTATTCTTTTGTCCTGACTTCCACGGTCATGCCGTCGGCCTCGGTGGCGCTGACCACGTCGTCAAAGTCGCCGATCTCCACATCGATGTCGTTTTTCTCGCTCACGCCGTAGTTTTCCTTGAGCTCGTCGATCCTCGCGCGCTTTTCCTGAATACGCCCGGTGATGCGGTTAGCCTGCTCAAAGAGCGGGACGAAGACGCCCTCGGGTGCGTCCTTGGCCTGTTCAAAGTAGAGCTTGCCGATCTCGGTGTAGATGCGCTTGAGCTCCTCGTGTTCGCTGTTGAGCTCGAGGGTAAGCTTGGTGAACTGCCCGAAGGCCTTGGCCCGGTTTGCCCCCTGGGCGTACACGTCCAGCACACCGGCGCTGTCGGCCGCGTCCCTGACCTTGCCGGCAAGCTTGCCGAGGGTACCGCTCAGAATGTCCTTATAATCTGCCATGTTAAGATTCCTCCGTTTTTTCGATAATGACAGCCGCCTCCTGCGCGGCGACGCGGTTGACGTACAGATCGCCGGGGGAGAAGGGCTGAGAGTGCTTGTAGATAAGCAGCGCCGCCGACGCGAGGACCAGCACCAGACTCAGAGCCTGGGAGACCCGGATGCCGGTGCCGCCGATATAGAGGCTGTCGGTCCGAAGTCCCTCGATCCAGAAGCGGCCCAGGCCGTAGAGCAGGAAATAGAGCGTGATACAGTGCCCGTCAAAGCGGCGCTTTCCCGCCTCGTCAAACCGGAGCAGAAACAGCAGCACGCCCAGATTCCAGAGGCTTTCGTATAAAAAGGTTGGATGTACATAGACGGTGGTGCCGTCAGGGGCGGTCAGGCCCATGCGGCAGAAGACGCTCGTCTCCGCGCCGAAGGCCTCCCGGTTCATGAAGTTTCCCCAGCGCCCGATGATCTGCCCCAGCAGCAGGCCGTAGCACAGGCAGTCAAGCATGGCGGGGAAGGGGATCTTTTTGCGCCTGCATACAAGATATGCCGTCAGCACCCCCGCGATCACGCCGCCGTAAATGGCAAGGCCGCCGTTTCGGATGGCCAGGATCTCGTCCGGGTGCTGCCTGTAGTAGTCCAGCTGGAACAGCACATAGTAAAGCCGCGCCCCGATGATCGCGCAGGGGATACCCCAGATCGCCGCGTCGTAGATGTCGTCCTCCTTGAGCCCGAAGCGCTTTGCGCGCTTGGACGCGAAAAGGATGCCCAGCAAAAACGCAAGACCGATGATGACCCCGTAAAAATAGATGGGGCGGCCGAAAATCGTAAAGTACGACGGCGGGTTGAGCCGGAGATTTCCCAGCATGGGGAAGGAGATGACGGAATCACGCTGTATGGTATCGAGCATGGCCTACGCCTTCGCCTCCTTCGGCGTGATGACCGACAGGGCAAGCCTCTCCGGGGCCAGGGACTCGGCCACAAACAGGCGGCAGTCCTCGGCGCTGATCTCCTCTAAGAGCTTATAGCTGTCGAAGCTGCAATAACCGTCGAAACAGTCCATCGCAAGCGACACACATACGTTGTCAAAGTCCTCCAGCGCCCGGAGTCTCGCACCGAGACTTGCCCGTTTGGAACGGGTAAAGTAGGCTTCGTTAAAGCCCTCCGCCGCCACGCGGGCGATCTCGGCGCTGAGCTCGTCGAGCACTCTTTCCGGTACCTTGCTCTCGCCGCCGATGATGACGGTGATGGTTCCGGCGCTGGCGTCCACCTCGTAGTCGAAATCGTTGTTGAGCGTCCCGTCCGCGTAAAGGCGGGTGAAGAACGGGGAGGAGCTGCCGCACAGCATACGAAGGGCAAGCGCCGCAACCAGACGCTGGCGCTGGGCCTGCGTGCCCGTAAGGCCGGGGGTGAGCTTTGCCCCGATCAGAAACTGCGGGGCCGAGACCTCCATGGCCTCCGTATGGAAGCGCTCCGCCGGCAGAATGTCCTCCGCCGGCCCGAAGTCCGCCGCGGGGACGGGGGCCTTCTCTTTGGGGAGCACCTCCTCCGCAATCTGTACGATCGTCTCGGGGTCCACGTTGCCCTCCACGCACAGCACCATGTTGGAGGGGGCGTAGAAGACCCGGTGGCAGTCGTAGAGCGTTTCGGCGGTGATGTCGGCGATGCTCTCCACAGTCCCCGCAACGCGGTCGCGGATGGGGTGGTGGGCATAGAGCATCTTCAGCAGATTGTAGTAAATCGCAAGGCCGGGATTATCCTCGCCCATGCGGATCTCCTGGGCGATGATGCCCTGCTCCTTCTGCACGGTCTCGTCGGTGAAATACGGGGTGGAGACAAAGTGCAGCAGCATGCGCAGGTTTTCCTCAAAGCCCTGGGTGCACTGAAAGTAATAGCAGGTGATGCCCGAGGAGGTGAAGGCGTTGGGGTCGGCCCCGTTTGCCGACAGAATGTTGAGCGCGCTGTCGCCGTTCGGCAGGTCGAACATCTTGTGCTCCAGATAATGGGCCACGCCCGCCGGGGTGTCGAGCTCGCGCCCATCGACCGTAAAGCGACGGCAGGCCCCGCCGTAGTTTGCGGCAAAGGCGGCGTAGAAGGTGGAATAATCCTTCTTCGGCACCACGCGTACCTCCAGGCCGTTGTCGAGAACGGCGGAATACAGGGTCTCGCCGATGCCGGGGTAATCAAGCTTCTGTATCTTCATCTTCGTCTTCCTCTTCTTCGTCCTCGTCGCTGCCGCACAGGAAGTAGACCATGTCGAGCTCCACGCTCCGGGCTATCGCCATGACATCTTCCTTTGTCACGTTCTCTACAAGCTCGGCAAGCTCGGTGGGGCTGCACTCGCCCCCGTCCACCGCCTGGCTGAGCCACCAGCCCTCCAGCTCGCCCTGGCTGTCCAGGGACGCGCGCAGATCGGAGGCCACCGCGCGTTTGGCCCAGAGAAGCTCATCGTCTGAAATCTCGCCGCTTTTCACGGCCTCCAGCTGGGCGAGTATCTCGGTCTTCGCGCTTTCAAAGTTTTCAAAGCTGATGCCCGAGGAGACGATCATCAGCCCCTTGCGCAAAATCACCGCCGAGCTTGCGTAGTAGCACAGCGACAGCTTTTCCCGCACGTTCATGAAGAGCTTCGAGGTTGCCCCGCTGCCGTAGACGGCGTTGAAGACATGGATGGCGGCCCGGTCCGGATCCTCCATGCACTCGCCGAGACGAAAGCCCAGTACGAGCTTGCCCTGGGTCACGTCCATGTGCTCCTCAAAATAGCGGGGCTCGGCCTCCACGGCGTTCATGCGGATCTCGGTGCCGATATCGAAGTCGAGCTCGCCGCGCGGCATGGCGGCAAAGGCGTCCCGCAGGGCCTCCTCCACTGTCTCGAACCTTGCCTGCCCGCAGTAGAAAAGCTCCACCGGGCTTTTGCGCAGCAGCTCCCGGTAATAGCGGCTGAGCTTTTTATAGTGGATGGCCTCGCACTCGGGGATATCCCCGAAGCGGGAGACGGCGTAGTCCTCATAGCAGCACATCTCCTCCAGGCAGCGCTGCACGGCGTAGCTGCGCTTTTCGTTCACCCGGCTGCGGATGAGGTCGAGAAGCTTCTCCTTCTCGCTGTCCACATACTGGGGCAGCAGCAAACCGCCCCGCGTGACCGGGGAAAGGAGCATCTCCGCCATAAGGCCGCTCATCTCGCCCAGCAGCGCTTCGCCGCCGGGAAGAAAGGCGGGCTCGGGAAAGCTCGCGAAGAAGCCGAGGCAATGCACCTCACCGATGCGGCGGATCACCTGCTCGATGGCGGCGCCGTACAGCTCGTCGAGCCGCGCGGACAGCTTCTCCATATCCGGGTAGCGCTGCGTTCCCCGGCGCAGCACCGAGGGGATCAGCGCGTTCATGGCGGCGGTCTCGCGTTTGAGCTGGGTGAGCAGATTGACGCTCATGCAGGCGGTCTTGAATTTATCGGAACGCAGATGGCTCAGAAAAACGCCCGGCATCAGCTCCGACCGTGAATACTCCATGGGGCACCTCCAAGGTTGGACTTTCAATATTTGTTTAATTATAGCACCGCAGGAGGAAAAAGGAAAGAGCTTATAAAATCTTCCCTTCTCTCGCCTCGATGCGATGCCGTGTCCCTTGCGTGTCTGTCCACTCGAGCGCATAGTCCCCCGGCGCGCCGGGGCGCGTCTGAAGCTTGCCGTCTCGAAGGCGCAGGCCCAGAAGGCCCTCGCAGACCGCGCGGAAGTACCAGCCCGCACTGCCCGTGTACCAGGTCCAGCCCGCCGCGCCCGCGCGGCCGGGCGCGGCGCACACGTCGGCGGGAAGGACAAAGGGCTCCGCCTCGTAGCGCGTGAGATTGTGATTTTCCGGCAGCAGCATGTGAAGAAGCGCTTTCCCTTCACGCTCCCGCCCGCGCCGCAGGCAGGCCAGCGCAAGCCATACGGCCGCGTGGGTGTACTGCCCGCCGTTTTCCCGGAAGCCCTCGCCGTAGCCGCTGAGATAGCCGGGGCTGTCCTCACTCGTGTATGGCGGCGCAAGGAGCTTTACGATGCTGTGCTCCCGATCCACAAGCTGTGACAGCGCGCTGTCCAGCGCGTGCTCAACCTTCTCGGGCGTTGCCCAGGGGCAGAAGGCCGCCCAGCTCTGGGAGAGAGAGTCGATGCGCTCTCCGCCGCAGAGCGCGCTGCCGTCGTCCCGGTAGGCCCGGAGATAAAAGCTTCCGTTGAAGCAGGCGTCGGCGGCGCGGCCCAGCTGCTCGGACAGGGCGCGGTAGTGGCCAGCTCGCCTGTCGTCCAGCTTTTCCAGCAGCTCGGAAAAACGCAGCGCGCAGCAGGAGACGAACCAGCCCAGCCACACGCTCTCGCCGCCGACGCGATCAAGCCCGTCGTTCCAGTCGCCGCTGCCCATGAGGGGAAGCCCGTGGGGGCCGAAGCCGCGCTGCTCCGCCATGGCCAGGGCCCGTACCGCGTGCTCAAGCACCGCGGCGCGATCCTCGCTCTGCCCCGGCGTCTCGTAGCGGTCGCGCTCGTCATCGCGCAGAGGGGCAGATTGAACGAAGCTTGTCTCCACGGCGCAGAGGGCGAGATCGCCGGTGGCCTCCGTGTATTCGCACAGCGCCCAGACAAGCCACAGCAGATCGTCCGAGCAGCGGGTACGCACGCCCTTGTCGCCTGCCGGGTGTCGGTGCCACCAGTGCATCACATCTCCCTCGGGGTATTGGTGACGGCAGCAGTCGAGGATCTGTGACCGGCAGAGGGTGGGGTCGATGAGCAGGAGATTTGCACAGTCCTGGAGCTGGTCCCGAAAACCGACGGCCCCGCCGGACTGATAGATGCTGCTCCTCGAGAGAATACGGCAGGCATAGCACTGGTACACGGCCCAGGTATTCATATAGTGGGACAGCGCCGCATCCCGGCAGTCGAGCCGGAAGCGTCCCAGGTATGCCCGCCACCAGGCACGGGTGTCGCGCAGGGCTGATTCAAAATCCAGGGAGCGCAATGCCTGTGCGTCCGTGCCAAGGAGCAGCAGCGTCGTGCCCTGTGCCTGAAGGTTTAAGCGCAGGGCTTCGGGGCAGAACTCGTTTTCAGCCCCGAAGGGCACGGACGCGCCGACATACAGCTCCGTTCCCGGCAGCCAAGCGCCCTTGTCCCACAGGCGGATGAGGCCGTCGCGCTCTTCGATACGCAAGCCCGCCGCGTCCTCCGTGCCGAGGCGCGGGTGCAGCTCCCAGACCAGCGTGAGCCCCTCCGCGCCGCGAATTTGCAATATACGCACATCGAGACCCATGGGGATGAGCAGCGTGGTTTCGATCTCACGTCCGGCGATCTCCCTGTGCCAGGCGGCAAGTCCCGGGGCGTAGCTCACCTCGCAGTGGCTCTGCCCGTCGGCAAAGAGGCTGACTGCCTCGCCGCCGACCAGAGCATATACCGCCTCCGTGCCGCCTGCGGCGCGGATATCCTCCGGCGGTGGCAGCAGGCGCATCTCCCGGGCGTTCTGCAGCCACAGCCCTGCCGGGCCGAAATCGGCGGCAAAGGCGGAGAGACTGCCGTTTGTGAGAACATGCTGCCAGATACGCGGCGGCAGGCTTTTGATCTCATAGACAAAGCTGTCCTGCACCCAATGAAAGACCGGGATCTCCCCACTGCGCACCGGCACAGGCAGCGCGGGAACAAGCGGCGGGGGCAGCTTCTTTTCCTCGTCGATGAAGACCGCTGCGCGATCACGCAAAACTTCCACTGCCGAGGTCGGCGCGGAGAGGACGCCGCTCCGCGCGGACATCAGCGCTTCCAGCCCATAGGCTGTGAGCCGGGCTTCGATCTCCCTCAGGGCCGGGCGCCGGTACTCGCCCTGTTCATCCGTGAGGTAAACCAGCTCCGACTCCAGCCCGCAGCACTTCAAGAGACAGAAGGCCCGGAGCAGCCGGTCACGCTCCGTTGCCCCGGCTCGGCAGCACAGCAGCGGGTAATCCCCGGAGATGCCCCAGCACCAGAGGGTGCTTTTGGGTTCAGCTCCGCAAAGACGGTTTTCCCACAGCGGCAGCACCAGCCCCATGGCCTCGTCCAGCTCCTCGCCGCTCATGCCCAGGCGCAGTGCCGCCGCCCGCACCATGCTGCCGGAGCTCCCGGACGGGGCTTCCAGTACCCGTCCCGCCGTGTCGAAGGCGTCCTGCGCGGTGTTTCCCAGGGCGATCACAAAGCGCAGAGTGCGGTCACAGCCCTTGTGCAGCGTCACGTCGACCCGCACGCGCAGGAGAGGCGACAGCAGCGCTCCGAGCCCGCCGCGCGCGTCCGCGTCAAAGACCGCGGGGTGGTCGGCGGCGAGGCAGAGAAAGCGCTCCGGCTCCCCGTGCTTGGAAAGCCGCCGCAGAAGCAGCCGCCCGTCGCGGACTTCCGCCTGCATGCCGAGCTGCCAATAGGCCCGGTGGCTTTCCCAGTCGCGCTCTGCGGCAAGGACCGGGGCAAGGCAAAGCGTGACGGGCAGGCTCCGTGTCCTGTCGGCGGTGAGCGTGAGGGCCAGGCTTTCGCCCAGCTCCCCCTCGGCACACTTCCTTGTGAGCGCCGCGCACACGCCGTCCTGCACTGCCTCCCAGCGGCAGCACTCCTCCGAGAATTCCCATTTCTCCGGCAGATACGCCTGACTTCCGAGCGTGAGCCGAAGTCCGGGATCGTCACCCTCCGCGCGATAGACGCAGGTATCGCAGAGAAAGGCGGCGCTTTCGCCGGTGGACTTTACCCGCAGGCTGTATATGCCGTTTGAAAGCAGACAGGCCCGCACTGCGCCGCCTTGCTGCCCGTGCGCGGACCACGGCTCCCGCCGGTCCTTCGCCGGGCGCTCCGGGACGGGGCTTGCGTCGCGTCGAAGGACGGCGGGGGAGTCCGGCAGCTTCTCCTGCAAAAGCAGCGTGAAGGCCGCCATAGACGGTTCGGACAGGAAAAGCTCCCGCACCGTGCCGCCGTCGAAAGCGTTGAGGGCAGCCAGAATGCTCATGCCCACATGGTGGGCCATCCAGCAGCGCACCTGCTCCCCGTCAGGGTTTAAGCAGCGGCCGGGAGTGAAGTCCAGCGCCTCAATATAGCCCCAGCGCCCCACCGCGCCGAGCTCCCGCAGCCGCCGCAGATTGCGCACGGCGGCAAGCGGTTCCACGCTCAACGCCAGAAAGCTCGCGTAGGGCGCGATGACAAGGTCCGCCTCCTGCCCGCGCTTG
The DNA here is from genome assembly GCA_902799075.1 of Oscillospiraceae bacterium. Taxonomy (GTDB): domain Bacteria; phylum Bacillota; class Clostridia; order Oscillospirales; family Oscillospiraceae; genus Limivicinus. The sequence goes on from CADBYZ010000016.1 coordinate 12,579, forward strand.
AGGGCCAGGGCTGGGCAGCCGTGGGCCTTGTAGCGGTAGCTAAGGGAGGCGTCGAGGGAATAGAAGGCGCTCTCCGAGATGCCCCAGGGCTTGCCGGGGAGTCTGCGCCGCTTCTGCACATAGAGGCAGAAGCGGGCGCTCTCGTAGAGAAGGCTTGCCCGGTAGAGCGGAAGAAAGAGCATGGGCATGAGGTATTCAAACATGGTCCCCGTCCAGCTGGCAAGACCGCGATAGCCGTCCTTCTGGAGCTGGGCGCGGCTCAGGCGCTTCCAGTGGCGCAGCGGCAACTGCCCCCGGGCGAGGGCAATATAGCTTGTGAGCATGGCCTCGCTTGCCATCAGGTCATACCAGCCGCCCGCGCCGCGCTCCCTTTCGGCGTCATAGCAGATATAGAAAAGCTCCCGCCTCCTGTCGAACAGCGGCGCAAAGTCCATGGCGTCCAGCAGTTTCCTGAGTCTCGCCTCCAACTCCGACTCATTCCAGCGCCCGAGAGCCGCGCAGGCGGTGATGAGCCCGGCACAGAGGTTGCCGCTGTCCACAGTGGAGACAAAGCGCGGGCGCAGGGGCCGAAGACTGCGGGTGTCGTACCAGTTGTAGAGATGGCCCCGGTGCTTTTCGAGCTTTTCCAGTGTCGGCACCATGCGGCGAATATAGTCTGCCGCCTCCTTTTGGGGGATGACCCCGGATACGCCCAGCGCCGCCGCCGAGGCAAGCGCGAGGCCGATGTTCGTCGGGGACGTGCGGTGAGCGGTGCCGATGGGCGGCTGCTGCTGGAAGTTGTCCGGCGGCAGAAAATGATCCTCCGCCGAGGCCAGGTCCTTATAAAAACCCCAGCACTCGGTGAGGCTTCGATGCAGCAGGTCCCGGTCGCGGACGGAGAGAGACATCTCCCTTGCGGCGGGAAGGGCCAGCGCCGCGGCGCAGGCGGGGGACACAAGCCACATAAGCCCCGCTGCCTTGCCCGGCGCCCCGGGCGCGAAGGCCATCAGCAGCACGCCCAGTACCACACAGGGGAACATCGCGCGCACATGCTCGGCAAAGGAGGCGGTGGCGCGCACCTCGGCGAAGGTGGTCCACTGCAAAAGGCGCTTGTGGCTCACCGTCATGCGCCAGAGGGCGGTGAGGATCGCGCTCAGGCATACCCAGGCCTCATAGGGCAGCAGCCACAGCCGCATGAAGCAGCGCACGATCGCCCCGCCGAGCCCCGTCAAAAGCCGGGTATGCCGCCGGAGGCGGACCCTGCCGTCCTCACGCCGCAGTCCCGCCTCGCCGAGCGTGAGAAGCAGATCCTGGCCCAGCGTCAGCAGCGCCGCCCAGCCCGCAAGCTGTAAACCGGGGCTTTCACAGCACAGGCCCAGCAGCATCGCCGTGAAGGTCACCGGGGCGAGGAGGCTGCGCCGCAGGCTTTCCAGCAGGCGAAAGCGGTCCATCAGCGGCAGCTCCCGTTTGAAGATCCACGGCGCGTTCTGCCAATCGCCGCGCACCCAGCGGTGAAGGCGTTTAAAGTAGGAAAGCGGCTTTGCGGGAAAGGCGTCCACGACGGACACGTCGCTCATATACGCCCCGCGCAGATACGCGCCCTCCAGTGCGTCATGGCTCAGCACACGCCCCTCGGGCAGCTTCTCTCCGCACCTGAGCAGCATCCGGGCGTCCAGGATGCCCTTGCCCGCAAAGCCGCCGGAGCCGAAGGCATCCATGTAGAGCTCGGTGCTGAGTGCTCCGTAGGGATCACTGCCGCCGGGCCCGGCGAAGATGAGGGCAAAGTCGGTAGCCCCGGCGCTTTCAAGCTCGGTCTCGATGCGCGGGTGGATGACCGCGTGACCCGAGACGGGAAGCCCGTCCCTGCCGGGGACGGGCCGGTTCAGCGGGTGCAGCGCCGCGCCGATAAGCGAGCCCAGAGCGCCGGGAAAGACACGGGTGTCCGCGTCGAGAGAGATGATGTAGCGCGTACCGCGCAGGGCCTCCCGGTCGCCCGTGACCGAGAGAGCGCTTTCTTCCCCGCACAGGAGCCTTGCGAGCTCCGTCAGCGCGCCGCGCTTGCGCTCGTGGCCGCTGTAGCTCTCTCCGTCAAAGCTGCGCTTTCGGAGAAAAAGATAGAAGCCGCCGCTGTATTTTTCATTAAGCGCGTTGACGGTCTCTTCCGCCTGCGCGATCAGGGCCGCGTCCTGCGGCGTGGTCTCGGTCTTCGCACCGGGCAGATCGGCAAGCAGCCCGAACAGAAGCTCTTTTCCCTCACGGCGGCTGGCAAGGCGCAGCTGCTCCAGGCGTTCAAGCTCCACACAGCCCAGCAGCGCCGACAGGACGCAGATGCTTTTCCCCTCCGCCGGTACGCCGTCCGTGAGGTCCATGCGCGGCAAAGGCCGGGGCCGCAGAAGGCGCAGCAGCAGAAAATCCACGAAGCCCTTGAAAAGCGACCACAGCGGCACGATCAGCAAAAGTGCCGCCGCAGCGCCGAGCAGCGTGCAGGCTGCCAGGCAGCCGAAGAGCGTGAGTCCCGCGAGGGCCGCGATATACACCGCCGCGCGCAGCTCCCCCGGCGGGGAGAAGAGCAGAAAACCCACATGCCGCCCCTCGCGCTGCGCCTGCTCCAAAAGCCGGCGGGCGAGCGTCTGTTCGTCAAGCTCCCGGCTCCGGGCAAGCTCGGACAGGCGGCGCAGATAGTCCTCCTTTGTCACCCGGTCCATCTTGGCGTAGTCCGCGTCCTCCGAGAGGATCTGCCCGGGGATGTCGGCGGCATCCAGCAGGGCCTCCATATCCATGGTGGAAAGAGAGCTCAGGGACGTAAAGAGCGCGGCCAGCTCCTCCGTCAGTGTCTCCGGTTCGGAGGAGGCGCTGAGCTTGCGGCAGCTTGCGGCGACGGCCTCCAGGATCGCACAGTGCAGCGCCGCCGGAAACAGCAGCAGCTCCCGCCGCTGCAACACCGTGACGGACTGAAAGCCCGCAAGGTATGCCGCGCAGCGTGCGTCGGTGATCTTCCCGTGGCCAGCCTGCAAAAGCGCCCTGCACAGTGCCGAAATGAGCAGCCTGCCGCGCGCGCAGCGCTGGCGCTCCGCCCCAAGCAAGGCGCGGCGCACGGCGGGGTACTCCCGCTGGAGCATATAGAAGTTATCCAGCAGCCACTCACAGGCTGCCGGGATGCGCGCTGCACCCTCATAGCGCCGCTGCAGTAGGGCGTGGCATTGCGCGCAGCTCTGAAAGCAATGTTTGAGCGTCTGCGCCTCACCGTGCCCATCGTCCGTGCCCTCGGGCCGGAGCGTGCGCGCGCAGGCGGCGGCATAGTCAAAAAGCCGTTCGTCCTCGATATACGGTACCAGATTGATGCTGTCCATGTCTGTCTCCGTTCCGTTTTAGAATCTTTTCATACGTACAAGCATTTTTTCCCATTTTGAGCGGGATATGCATTTCCGGCATGGACAGGGGCGTTTGAAGCTGTTATAATAACGCTCAGAGTATATACAAATAAAGGAGAGCACTATGAAAAATCAGAAAATGATCGCGGCGCTGCTGCTGGCGACGATGGCGCTGACGGGCTTTGCCGGCGCGGGCGCGTCGGCCGACACCGAGTATGTGAATTATCTGGACCGATCCAACTGGGCCATCTTCGCCGAGGGGGAGGACAAGCCGGTGGATGTGTTCCTGGTTGCCCCCACGGTGGACACCCAGGATGAATACAACATGTCTCTGGGCGATGAAAAGATGAAGCAGCACACCGTCGGGGCGCTGAACATGCAGCGCGGCATCTATGAGGACAGCGCGCGCCTTTTCTCCCCCTACTACCGCCAGGCGAGCATGAAAGCCTATGATCTCTCGGAGGAAGAGATGCAGCCGTATCTGGACCTCGCCTACGGCGATGTATCGAATGCGTTCGCGTGGTATCTCGCCCATGAGAACAAGGGCAGGCCCATCATCCTCGCGGGCTTTTCCCAGGGCGCTTACATGTGCTTCCGCCTGCTGGAGGATTATTTCGGCGAGGATGTGGATCTCAAGAGCTTTGACGAGTCGGTGAACTGGGGCGACTCTCTGATGGAGCAGCTGGTGGCGGCCTATGTTCCCGGCTGGAGCTGCACGCAGGAGATGACGGAGAAATACCCGCAGCTCAGACCTGCCGCAGGGCCGGACGACGTCGGCGTGGTGGTAAGCTTTGACTGCGAGGCCCCCGAGGTCACGGAGACCTACGTTATCCCCATCGGGCAGAAGGCGCTCAGCATCAATCCCCTCAACTGGAGGACCGATTCGACCCCGGCAGACAAATCCGAAAACCTCGGCGCCTGCTTTATGGGCTATGACGGCAGCATCAAGCAGGAGGTCCAGGGACTGTGCGGCTGCTATATCGACCCCGAGCGCGGCGCGCTCAAGGTCACGGACATCGACAGCGCGGACTATCCGAACAAGGTGGCCGCGCTTCCCGAGGGTTCGTACCATGTCTATGACTACCAGTTCTTCTACCGCAACCTTCAGCAGAACGTACAGACGCGTATTGAGGCTTACCTGAGTGCAAACGCCCTGGAAAACGCGGAATAAAAAACAGCGCAGGCAAGATGCTTTCTTGCCTGCGTTTTTTTACAGGGGTTTGCTTTTGATCTGGGCCCAGCGGCGGGGATAGCGCTTCGGCGTTACGCCGGTCTTGCGGATGACGGCGGCGCAGTGGCGCGTGTCCGTGCCGGGGATGGTGTAGTCGAGCTGCTTTTCGAGACTCCCGCCCAGGGTCTTGAGCGCCGTATAGGCCTCCTTGAGCTCCGTTTCCAGCTCCGGCCCCTTCATGGCGAGGAAGGCCCCGCCCGGCTTTATGTAGGGCAGGCACAGCTCGCACAGCACGTTGAGCCGCGCCACCGCCCTGGCCGAGGCATAGTCAAAGCGCTCCCGGAAGTCCTCGGGGATCTCCTCGGCCCTGGCGTGGACGAGCTTCACATCCTGAAAGCCAAGCATCCCGCAGGTCTCGCGCAGAAAGCCCAGGCGCTTGTCGAGGCTGTCAAGCAGCGTCAGCTTCAGCTCCGGGCAGAGAATCTTCAATACCAGGCCCGGAAAGCCCGCGCCGGTTCCCACGTCGATGAGCGTTTTGCCGTTTAAGTCTCCGGCGTCCAGCAGAGCGGCGCAGTCGAGAAAATGCAGGCGCGCAGCGTCCGCCTCCCCTGTGATGGCGGTGAGGTTCATGACGCGGTTGGTCTTCTCCAGGTTGTCATAGTAGAGGCGAAAGCGCCGCAGCATTTCGTCGTCAGGGGTACAGCCCCGCTGTTCAAGCCCCTCCCGCAGGATTTGTTCCAGTGTCTGTTCCGGCATGGTCTGCTCCTCTGCTTACGTAAAAATTGTGGCGGCCAAGTTTTATCACAAAGTCCAGGTTGTTGTCAAACCAGAAGCTGCCGAAATCGGGATTGACGAAATAGATGCACTTGCCCGCCGTGTTGGCTCCCTCAAGGACGAGGCAGGCCGCGATGATATCCTCCGGCTTCGGCTCGTCGTGGATGGTGCCCTTGGAGACGGGCTCAAACTGCACGGTGTGCTCATAATCGTACACCACGCCGAACACGGTGTCGGGAAAATCCGGGTCCGCGACCCGGTTGAGCACTACATTTCCCACGCCGATCTTGCCCTCCATGGGCTCGATCCCGGCCTCCGAGGTGATGATGTGCGAAAGCCAGTACAGATCCCCGGTGGGGAAGTTGAGGTCGTAGTAATCCTTCCCGCCCCGGAGGAGACGAAACCGGCTTGCGTCCAGATGCAGCGCGCCGTCCTTCCAGGCGGACTCCAGATTCATAAGCTTGCACACGGCGTACACCGGCAGCCAGAGTCTGCCGCTGAAAATCAGCCAGTCCTCCGGCGCGTATATATAGCGCTCGTCGGCGGTGAAATACTGCCGCCCGGCTTCGCCCTCCACCATGAGCTCGCCGAGCGTCAGGGTAAAGCGCAGCCCGTCGCCGCTCCAGTCCATGTCGATGTCAAAGAGCGTGCAAAGCGGCTTGAGATCGACATAGACCATATCGCCCCAGGCCCAGGCGCGGCCCCGCAGCAGCCCGTCAAGGTAGACCGGCACCGCCTCCGCTCCCTGGGGTGCGGCAACGGGCGCAAGCGGGGGGAGCCCGTCGTCCGCCAGTGCGGCGGCACTCAGGGACAGCAGCAGCGCAAGCAGGAGCACCGCGCTGAAAATGCGTTTACGCATGTTCCCTCTGGTACTGGCTCAGGGCGATGGCAAGCTGGTCAGGGCAGGAGGTGGCCTTCCCGCCGCAGCGAATGCCCTGCATGCGCCGGATAGCCTCATCCACCGCCATGCCCTTAAGCAGGCTCGAGATGCCCTTGAGGTTTCCATCGCAGCCGCCTGTGACGGAGACGGACGCGATCTTTCCGTCCTCCACTTCTATTTCCATCAGCCGCGAGCACACGCCCCGCGGACGGTAAGTGATCTTCATGGTCGTTCCTCCGCAATCAAAAAGGTTTTTTACAATATATCATGTCACGGGGACGATTTCAAGTTGCGGCGGCGGGGTTTTTATAGTACAATCCCACCGTAAAAAGAATTTGATACAACAGGGGAGAACACCATGAAACTCATCATCGCATCGAACAACGCCCACAAGCTCACGGAGATGAAGGCGATCCTCGCCCCCTTCTTCGACGATGTACAGTCCATGCGGGAGGCCGGCATCGAGCACGAGACCGTCGAGGACGGCAAGACCTTCATGGAAAACGCCGTCAAGAAGGCGCGGGAGCTTGCGGAGATTTCCGGCTGCTGCGCCATCGCGGACGACAGCGGCCTGTGCGTCGACGCGCTGGACGGCGCGCCGGGCATCTATTCCGCGCGCTTTTCCGGCGTGCACGGGGACGATAAAGCCAACAACCGCCTGCTGCTGGAAAAGCTCGAGGGGGTCGAGGACCGCGGCGCGCACTACACCTGTGCCATCGCCCTGGTGTGGCCGGACGGAAAGATGCTTACGGCGGAGGATTACCTCTACGGGGAGATCGCCCACGACGAGCGGGGCGGCAATGGCTTCGGCTACGATCCGCTCTTCATCCTGCCGGAGCTTGGTCTGCGCACGGCCCAGATCAGCGCGGAGGAGAAAAACCGCATCAGCCACCGGGGCAAAGCCCTGCGCAGGCTGGTGGAAAAGCTGGAGGCCGAGCAGGCATGAAAAACAGCCGGGAAACGCTGACGTTTCCCGGCTGCGCTTGCTTAACAGGTCGGATTGAATTTCTGCCTGGTCTGCTGGACCTTCTGCTCGGGGGCGGTGTCGGTCTGATACCAGCCCTTGGCGGTCATCTGCTGATACAGGCTGTCGCCCATGGAAAGGGCGTCGTCGAAGGCGGCGGAGAAGGTCTGCCGCACCTGCTGCGTGCTCGATTCGATCGCGCCGTGCATATACAGGTCGCACACGCTCTTGGCGTCGAGAAGCAGGCCTTCCATAATGCATTTGTCGTCCATCTCATTCACCTCACACAAGATCGTAGAATTGCCGGTACACCTGGCGGTGGCGCTGGGCCATCTGCTGTACCTGCGTGCGCAGGGAGTTGTCCTGCAGCTGATCGGCCGCGTTCTGAAACTGGGTCGCCAGCAGCTGCGCGTGGGACAGCGCGTCGTCCACGTAGAGAAGCTCTTTGGTTGTCATCGAAGTTCTCCTTTCCAAATCGGGGATCTTGGATCCCTTTGCTGACAGTTTGCCCGGAAAATCTAAAATTATGCAAATAAAAAAGACGGCTCGTCCTGAGCCGTCTTTTTCCCATATCTTCCCCGTTTATACTTACAGCAGCGTGTAGACCACGCCGATCAGCATGCCGACAATCAGCAGGGCAGAGGGATCGAATCCGAGACCGTCCATGGTGTACTCTCCTTTGCGTTTTTTGTTTGATGACTGTTAGACGCACGGCAAAGGAAAAAGTTCCCGGATTTTGAAAAATTCTTCTTGTTTTATTATGCCTGCCTTGCCTGCTCCTTTGCTGCAAGTTCCAGGACCTGATCGCGGCTTTTGAGCGCTGTTCCGGCGCCGACGGCGCTCGCGCAGATGGCGCCGCAGGCGTTGGCAAATCGCAGAGCATCGCCGACGGGCGAGCCGCGCAGAAGCTCGGAGGCAAAGCCAGCCACAAAGTTATCGCCCGCGCCGGTGGCGTCCACCGCCTGTACAGCGCAGGCCGGGAGCCGGATCGCGGTATCGCTGTTTTTAAAATAGCAGCCCTTCGCGCCGAGCTTGATGACCACATTCTTCACACCATAGCCGAGAAAAACATCGGCTATCGCCTCCGGCGTGTCCTTTCCGGAATAATAGCGCGCTTCGTCCTCGTTGGGGGTGATGTAGTCGATGAGCGGCAGGGAAGGGCGCAGGTCCTCCAGCGTCAGAAAGCGGAAGTTCGGCAGCTTCGTGTCGGCAAAGACCGTCTGCCCCGCCGCCTTCGCCGCCTCCAGCACCGCGCCGATGATGGCGGGATCGTCAAAGGGCGCGCGAAACAGAGAGCCGAGTATGACGGCCCTCGCGTCGGTAAAGCGCGCCGTGTCCTTTTCCGGGTGGAAGTTATAGCGGTGGGCGCCGTTGGTGATGGACTTGCGCGTGCCGTCGGCGTTTACGAACATGGTGGTCACGGGGGTGGGGTGTTCGGCGCCTCGCAGGATGCGCCCGGTGTCCACGCCGCAGCGCCGGAGCGCCGCTTCCACCATATCCCCCGCGTCGTCTTCGCCGAGGGCGCAGAAAATCCCCGTCTTTGTCCCGAGCTTTGCCGCGGCCATAGCCTCGTTGACGGCCTCGCCGCCCACGTTCAGGGAGCCGGATTCGGCGCGGAAGCCGGAGGCCGAGACCGGCTGCGGGTCAAAGCCGCGGATGATCGAGTCCACCAGCGCCGTGCCGATACAGATCAGGTCAAAGTGCTTTTCCACGGGAAGCGCCTCCTTTGAAAAGTGCATCGATTCGCCGCCGTCAGGCCGCGGCAGGGAGCTCGGCTCCGCCCGCCTGATTGATGGCACCGTAGATATATTCCTCTCCCAGCGCCTCGATCCTGCCGGAGTTCTTCTCCTTCTCCAGGAAACTGTTGACGTAAGCCAGCAGCGCCTCGCTGCCCTTCGGCATCAGAACGCCGAGCTGCCCGTGGGTGAAGGGCTCAAAAATGAGCGGCGCCGCCAGACGTTCGTCCTGACTTACGTAGTAGCCCGCCTCCATGATCTCCGTGATCATGACGTCCGCCGCGCCCGAGGCGATCAGGCCCGGGATCTCCTGGTTGACATCGTGGATGGTGAGGGAAGCGTCGGGCAGGTTTTCACGCGCGAATTTTTCATTGAGTCCGCCGGGGTTTTCCATCACGCGCACCTCGGGGCGGTTGATCGCCTCGAGGCTCGTATACTTGTCCGCGTCCTCCGCGCGGCAGAGGACGGTCTTGCCGTTTCCGAAATAGCCCTCGGACATGAGCGCCTGCTCCCGGCGCGCATCCGTGATCGTGATGCCGCAGATCGCGAGATCAAATTTCCCCGCGAGGGTATCCTCCATCAGCGTCGGCCAGGAGGTCTTCACGTATTCAAGCTCCACGCCCAGCGCCGCCGCCAGATCCTCGGCAAGCTCCGCGTCAAAGCCCACGTATTTTCCGGCATCCGGGTCCAGATAGGACATGGGCTGATAGTCGCCCGCCGTGCCGACGCGAAGCACCTTGCGCGCAATGATCTCCTCCGGGCTTTTCGCCGCCCCTTCCGCGTCAGCGGGAGTATCGGCAAAGCATACCGATACGCCCGAGATCACAAGAATCAATGCCAGCAGCAACGCGGTAAGTCTCTTTTGTTGATTCATCGTTTTTCCTCCCTTTAAAATCCGGCGAGGTTTCGGCCCCTTTTCGACAGCCGTCAGCAGAGGCCCCGGAGCAGCTCCATGATGCGGCGGTTGTACGGGGAGGCGTTCAGCAGCGCTTCGGGCAAAACAGGATCACCCAGTGCGTCGTTCTTGTACCAGGCCATGATGCGCGAAATCAGGACCTCGGGGTCCTTGTTCAGGATGCGCTCGATCTCGGGTGTGATTTGAGATTTGTCCTCCGGCGCGACAAACAGCGGTTCATCCGACTGCAGAAGCTTGGGGTAGTTTTCCTCAATGTACATGAGCTGCTCAAACTCCCGCTTCACGACCTCGGGGTCGTCATGGACCATATAGACGCAGCCCGTCTCGGTCTCCAGGTCGACGGTCTCGTGCAGCATGTCGGTCCTGCCCGCGTTTTCCACCCAGCCGGAATAGAAGCTCTTCATGCCCAGCAGGATCGGGACGATGCCGGAGAAGGAGATCGGCTGGTCCGAGGCAGCCGAAAAATCCTTGGCATAGCCCTTGCGCAGAGGCTTGTAGGGCCGCTCCCGGAATCTGCGGTGGTATTCCTTGTCCAGCATGCTGTTCAGGATCACCTCCGTCTCATGGTAGCCGAACACCTTGTCGAGAAAGCCCGAGGGCGCGCTGCCGCCCATGACGCGGCAGTTTGCCTCGATGAGGACGGGGCCTTTTTTGTCGACCATGTATTCCCCGTGGACCGGGCCGTCGGTGATCCCGAGGGCGCAGACCGCCTTGAGCGCATAGTCGATCAGGGCCTTTTCCTCGTCGGTCGGTTCGTTGATGGACTCGTTCCCGCTGTAGATGATGGCCCCGGACGGCGTGCGCTTTTTGAAATATTTGAAAACAGAGGTGAGGGCCGGGATGCCGTCGCGGCTGATGGTGTTGACGATGTACTCGGTGCCGAAAATGCGTTCCTGCAGGAGAAAGCGGGTGTCCGCCTCGCCGAACATGTTGTTGTCCGCGCCGCTCTCCTGTTCGAAGGCGGCCTTCAGTTCCTCCCGGCCGTGGACCAGATGCACGCCCACCGAGGCTGCGCCATGGTCGTGCTTGAGGACAACATCCTCCGTCCCCGTCTGCTCGAGGAAGGCGAGGCAGTCGTCCCAGCTTTTGACCTCCGTGCCGCGGATGTATCTGAGGCCCGCTTTCTTAAGACTCTGGTGCATGACGCTCTTCTGCGTCATGTTGGCGATGTTGGAATACGGGGTCCCCGGCATGCCGAGGTCGTCGGCAAGGCGCGTGCCGGTGACGACGCCTTCCTCGCCGCCCGTGATGACCAGCAGCGGGTCGAGGTCCTTTACCATTTGGAGTGTCACGGCATAATCCGGGTCCTCCTTGAGAATGGTGATGGGGTACTTGATATGGGAATACTTGACCTTGCGCTCCTCATCGAGAAGCCTTCTCGCATAGCCGTCGGGAAGATAGGCCTCCAGGATCACGGGCTCATAGCCCAGGGCGCGGATGTCCTCCAGATAATTGAACGCGGTGGACGTGGCCTCTACAACAACGATTTTATTTTTCATAGCCGCCTCCTGTGGTAAGGCTTGTGGAATTCAAGCCAAATATGTATTCGTGTTTGATCCGAAACAGCTTTGTCAGCATCAGCTCATTGGCCGATAGCTTCTCTCCCTCGGGCTTGACGGGATAGAAGGGCTTGCCGGGGTTGCGGCAGGTGATGATCGTGCTGTGCCGGTTCTCACTGATCATGATGTCGACCGGGGTGGTTTTGCCGCAGTTGTCGTGGATGTAGGAGCAGATCTCCTCCACCGCAAGACAGGTCCGGCTTATAAGCTGCCGGTCATTGATATGCGGCCGCAGGCCTTCCTCCACAGCGGCGTCCAGCGCCTGGGTGTCTCCCCGGACGGTGAAGCTGCACAGCGCCTTGAGGGGGTTGCTCTCATCAAGCAGCAGGATCGGGGAGTAGCGCCCGTTGGATTTGCGATAGATATAAAGATTGACGCCCAGGATCAGCAGCAGGATGAGGGCCATGCTCACCGGGAAGGCCGCGATCAGGCCCCAGCCGCCGTAAAGCAGATACAGACCATAGCCCACGACCGGGATGGAGACCGCCTTGTCCAGCACGCCGAGGACGGTGGCGTAGACGCTGCGGTCGAGGGTGTTGTACAGATCCCGCAGCGTCAGCAGCAGTCCGCGCAGGGGATAGTACAGGACGTAGACGGGCGTGAGCCGGACAACGAGCCGCAGGGAGCCCGCGTCATGGATGTTGAAGAGGTGGGCGAGAGGCCGGGAAAAGCACACAAAGCCCAGCGCCAGCGCCGAGCAGACCAGCACGACCCCGATGGCGACGTTTCGCGTCAGGGTGCGGATGCCGTAGTAGTCGCCCTCGCCCTTGAGCATGGCGGCGAAGGAGGCGTTGTTGTCGCCGACGCCGCTGAGGGCCACGGAGATGACGGAATCCATCTGGCCGAAAAGGGACATCACCACGACGCCCTCCTCGCCGAAGCTGAGGTTCATGAAGTGATTGCAGAACATACCCGTCACGGCGTAGCCGGCCTGGACGATGCCGACCGGAAAGCCCTTCCGGACGATCTCCGCGATCGGACGCCAGGGACTCTCCAGCCTATGCAGTCTCAGCGGCACTTTTTGGAAGCGGCAGATCACAATGGCGGCAAAAAGGGCGATGAGATAGGAGACCACCGTCGCCAAAGCCGCGCCCTCACAGCCCATGCCGAAGACGCGGATAAAGAAGATATCCAGCCCGACGTTCATCACGTTTGCCGCAATGGTCAGCCCCATGGAGAGAAAAGGCTTGCCGACGACGGGCAGGAAATACGTGAAGTTTGTCAGCGCGACACCCGCGAGGACAAACCAGCACAGGTAGCCCGTGTAGCGGTTGAAGCCCGCCCGCAGCTCGTCCGGGCAGCCGAAAGGCCCGGCGAGTCTGGTACGAAGGAGCATCAGCCCCGCAAACAGGACAAGCCCTGCGGCGAGCGACAGGAGCGTGGAGGCGGTAAAATATGTGTCCGCCCGTTCCTTCTCCTTCTTGGCGAGGTACTCCGCGTACAAAAGCGACCCGCCCAGACCCGTGACCGTATAGACCATGGAGGCCATGAACACGATCGGCGTGCCGAGATTGACGATGGCGAAGGCCTCCTCGTTCAAAAGCCGCCCGACGATCAGGCTGTCCGCAAATTCGCTCAGGGACACTCCCACGGCGGAAAGCAGCGCCGGTATCATATAGATGCAGTATTTTTCATTGAGGATGGCCGCGCTTCTTTTATATCTCTGCTGATAAGATGTCATGCCGAATAATCCCTCTTACAAATTATCGCTGTCAGGTTTTTAATAATTATAAACAAAAACCTGCAAAAATGCAAGGCATTCCCTTCCCCTGTCACGACGGGCCTTTCCCAATGATTTCAGCAAAGTTCGGCTTGCAATTCTCTTTCGATTGAAATACAATGATATAATCTTATTTCGGAGGTTTTTCCTGTCATGAATGAACAAACGCGTCCCCTGCCCGCGGGACCCGAGAAGAAAAAGCGGCACTCGATTCCGGTCGTGCTCCTGCTGGCGCTGGTGTTCATCTTTGCCGGTCAGCTCCTCGGCGAACTGCCGACGGGCCTGATCAGGCGCCTGTTCCCCAATATGGAAGGAAGTACCGCATTCCTGCTGGATTATCTGTCCTTCATCGGGATCCACATCCTCGTGCTCGTATACTGCGTCCTGTTTGAAAAGGACATTTACCGCAGCTTCCTGCACGCAAGGCAGGGGGGCTCCGTCGGAAACACCGGCAAAAACTTTGCCCTGGGCCTGCTCATCGGCTTTGGGATGAACGCCTTCTGCGTACTGCTTGCCTGGCTGCATGGGGATCTGCATTTTTATGCCGGGCGCTTCCGGGTGCTGTACATGCTCACAGCGCTGGTGTGCGTATGCATCCAGTCCGGCGCGGAGGAGCTGATCACCCGCGGCTATATGATGGGGGCGCTGCGCAAGCGCTATCCCGTGTGGGTGGCCATCGCGGTGAACGCGCTGTTTTTCGCCGTTGTGCATCTGGCAAGCCCCGGTATTACGGTGCTGTCCTTCCTGAACATTGTCATCGTCGCCGTGGCGCTGAGTCTCGTCATGTACTATTTCGGCAGCATCTGGCTGTGCATCGCCGTCCATACGGCGTGGAACTACACCCAGAACTTGATCTTTGGCCTGCCGAACTCCGGCATCGTGTCCGAGGGCTCGTTCCTCCATCTGGATGCGGCCCGCGACAGCCTCTTCTATAACGCGACCTTCGGGATCGAGGGCTCACTCACCGCCGTGATCGTCCTTACCGTGTTTGCCGTCTGTGTCGTGCTGTACGCGAAAAAGAAAGGGATCCGGCCTCAATGAGCAACCGTGCATCCGCGCGGAGGCGTCATTCGCACACCGGGAATCAACAAGGAGAATACAGATGAAAAAGCCAAAGAAAATCATCAGCCACCGCTTTCTGAACCGCTATACCGTAGTCGGGGCGATCCTGCTGGCAGCTTACGGGATACTCGCGTCAGAGGCCGTCTTCGGCAGCATCTTCGGCGGCATCATCGGGACGCTCGCCTCCGATATGGCGCTGTTCCCCCTCGGCGTGGTGCCGGGCGCACTGGTGGTGCTGGCGATCCATAAGCGCTGGTTTTACCCGGAGTTTGAGGGGAACCTGCGCGGCGGCAGACCTGCGCTCGGCTTCAAGCTGGGGCTCTTTATCCTCATCGCCTGGGCCATGACCCCCGTCGGCATGCTCAGGCATCCGGAAAACTACGGCTCTCCCACGCTCGCAAACCTCGCCCTCGCGCTGATGGCGGGCTTCGGGGAGGAGACCGCCTTCCGCGGCCTGCCCCTGTCGTACCTGATGCGCCAGTGGAAGGACGAGAGGAAGATCCCAGCCGCGCTGCTTTTAAGCTCCATACTCTTCAGCCTCCTGCATATCACAAACATCCTCGGCGGCGCAAGCGTCAGCATGACGCTTCTGCAGCTGCTTGCCTCGCTGTGCCTCGGCTTCTTCTTCGGGGCTGTCTATCTTCGAAGCGGTAATCTCTGGCCGTGCATCGTGGCGCATACGATCCACGACATTGTGGCTTTTTTGGATATTTCGACCATCTCCGACGGCATTATGGCCAGGGCCTTCCGGTGGGAGGATCTGCCGGATCTGTTGCTGGCCGTCTCGCTCGGCTTTGTGGCTTTTTGGCTCATCCGCCCCGCAAAGCGCGGCGAGATCCTCGCCCTCTGGCGCGAGAAGTGGCAGCCTCTGCCCGAGCCGACCGCCGAGGAAAATGCAGACAAAACGCAGGCCGTTTGATATTTATAGCTCAGCCCATCACACAGGCACCAGAAGTCCTGCGTGATGGGCTTTCGATTCGATCAAAATACGATACGAAAAGCGCCGCAGCGCTTATCTCTCCGTCATGCTGTAGGTGAAGACCTCGGAAATCTCCCGGTCATAGCCGTCATAAAACCCTCTTGGCATGCCGAGAATGATCCTTGCGCCCCTGTTGTACAGAAGGAGCAGGCTGTTCGTTTCCCTGTCAAAGGTCAGACCTTCGATTTCTCCCTGCCTGGTCACGTCGTCAAAGGTCCGCTCCAGCGTAACGGTGCAGTAAGTGCAGCCGTCGGTGATCTTGGTCCTGTAGAGATGGTCCGGCTCGTTGTCATCCGCGGTGCCGTCGTCAGCCGTCATGTAGAGGCAGCCGTCGCAGTAGGCCACGCCCTGCAGCCACTGGGGCGGCATCTGCATGTGGACCTTGCCGAGGTACGCGCCGGTCTCCAGATCATAGCGGTACAGATAGCGGCCGCTCTCTTCTCCGACCCAGGAGCACATCCATACAGACTTCGTGTCCGGGTCCACCGCGATGCCGGAGCACTCGAGCTGGCCACTCTCCGCCTCAAAGGGAAAGCTGCGCTTGAGCTCGAGCGTGTCGCCGTCGTAGACCGCGATCTGAATGTTTTTCCCGACGCCGTCCATGAAATATTCGGCCCCAATGTACAGCTCATTCTGATAAACGTCGATATCCGCGATATGGTTGACCTCGGTCTCATAGCCCTTGAAGGGGTCGCTGTTTTTCAGCAGCAGGTTCCAGTCTTTGTCGTACTTTGCCAGAGTGGTCGAACCGCTCACCCAGTAGGACCCGTTCTCCGCGCATACGCCCTGCCGGCCTTCGACCTCCACGGACCCGGTCAGCTCGTACGCATGCGCCGGCAGCATGACGGCGGGGTCGTCCTCCGGACGCACTTCCTGCGCAAAAGCCTGACAGGACAGGGACATCAGGAGCATCAGGGATAATAACACAGATGCTGCTTTTCTCATCATTGGTGTACCTCCTTTGAAAACAGATCACGCTTTTCCGGTTCGTCGGTTTCATTATACCCTCAACATGCTCCGCAATCAAGTGATTCAGGTTTGTGTTTCCGACTTGCGCCTTTGCCTTGCGTGCTCTATAATGAGTGCCATCTTGTCATTATCAAGCAGAAGGGGAGAAAGACGTGAAGACTGTACCCGCTGTCGCTGCCATCATCCGGGAGGGCGACAGAATCTTTGCCGCCCAGCGCGGACATGGCACGCAAAAGGACGGCTGGGAGTTTCCCGGCGGAAAGATCGAAGCGGGGGAGACGCCGCAGCAGGCGCTGGTGCGCGAGATCCGGGAAGAGTTGGACACCGGTATCGCGGTCGGCGATCGTCTCACCACCATCGAATACGACTACCCCGCGTTCCATCTGAGTATGCCGTGCTTCTGGGCCACGATCTGCGACGGGGAACCTGTACTGAAAGAACATGAAGCGGCAAGGTGGCTGTGCGCGGAGGAGCTGGACGAAGTTGCCTGGCTCCCGGCCGACCTGACGATCATCCCGCTTATCAAAGAGAAACTGACGGAGATTCCCAAATAGAAAGAGGTGAGCCCTTGTGCATGATATCTGGAATCCCTGGCACGGCTGCAAAAAGTGCAGCGAGGGCTGTCAGAACTGTTATATGTACTACCTTGACGGCCTGCGGGGCCAGAACGGCGCGGACATCTACCGCACGAAGGCGGGCTTTCGCTATCCGCTGTCCAAAGACCGCGAGGGGCGGTATAAAGTCAAAAGCGGGGAAATGATCCGCGTCTGCATGACGAGCGACTTCTTTCTGGCGGAGGCGGACCCCTGGCGCGAGGAGGCCTGGGAGATCATCCACCGGCGGCCGGACGTCAAGTTCTTCCTCCTGACCAAGCGCCCCGAGCGCGTGGCGGCACATCTGCCCTGGGACTGGGGCGACGGCTGGGAGAACGTGATGTTCAATGTCACCTGCGAAAACCAGCGCCGCGCGGACGAGCGAATCCCGATCCTGCTGGAACTTCCGTTCAAGCACAAGGGCATCATGTGCGCGCCCTATATCGGACCGGTCAGCATCCGGGAGTACCTGCCCGCAGGACAGATCGAGCAAGTCTTGTGCGACGGCGAAAACTACGGCGGCGCCCGGCCCTGTCACTATGAATGGGTCAAGGCCCTGCGGGACGAGTGCGCGGAGTTCGACGTGACCTTCACCTTCTGCGGTACGGGCCGCCGCTTTGTCAAGGACGGCAAGACCTATCGCGTGGAGGGAAACGGCGTACAGAGTCAGCAGGCGTTCAAATCCGGCCTGAGCTACCAAGGCAGGCCGATGGTTTTCAAGCTCACGGATACCTGGGGCAATCCCATCCCCGAAGCGGAATTATACAAGCCCTGGTTCGGCGAGCGCTGCCAGACCTGCGGCATGAAGCAGACCTGCAACGGCTGCAGCCGCTGCGGGAAATGTGAAGGAGCAAAAC
>CADBYZ010000017.1 GCA_902799075.1 Oscillospiraceae bacterium
ATGCTGAATATCACGAAGAAGCTTGAGGACGGCGTCCTTGACGTCGCGCTGGACGGGCGCCTGGACACCAATACCGCGCCGGAATTCCAGCAGGAAATCGAGCCTATGCTGGGCAGCATCTCCGAGCTGAAGCTGGACTGCGAAAAGCTCGACTACATCTCCTCGGCCGGTCTGCGCGTGCTGCTCACCTTCGAGCAGATGCTTGAGGAGCAGGGCAAGAAGATGGAGCTTCGCAACGTCAACGACATCATCCACGATGTGTTCGACGTGACCGGTTTTCTCGATATCATGACCATCGTCTGAGCGGCCATATGCCCACAAACAAACGGAAGGGGGCAGCGGATGAAAGAACTGACGTTGCCCGCGAGTCGGGCAAATATCCCGGCGATCATCGAATTTGTCAACCGAGAGCTTGAGCACATGGACTGCGATCTCAAAACGAAGGCCCAGATCGACATAGCCATCGACGAGCTGTACAGCAATATTGCCAAATACGGCTTTGACGATGACGGCGGCGAGGTGACCGTGACGCTGGAGACGGCGAGCGAGCCGCGCGTCGTTTCGATCTCCTTCATGGACGGGGGCAGGCCCTTCAATCCCCTCGAGAGGAGCGACCCGGATATCACGCTTTCCGCCAGGGACCGAAAGATCGGGGGGCTTGGCATCTACATGGTAAAAAAGAGCATGGACGATGTCCGTTATGAGTACAGGGAAGGGAAGAACATCCTGACCATCAGGAAAGTTCTGTAACGCCATGGAAAAGACAAGTAAACAGTTAGAGCCGAAGAAGCAGCCGCGCCGGGTAAGCATGCAGGTAAAGCTGAGCGCGCTTGTGATCTGCAGCATGCTGCTTGTTGCGGCAGGCCTGACGGCGATCAGCTATTATATCTTCTGCCAGCGGGTCGACGACAAATACAACCGGACCGTCCAGCGCGCGGCGGAGGCCTGTGCCAACAACGTGACGGACGATATGCTCATGTACTTCTGGGACAGGGTCAACACGGATGAGTTCCGGGAGGTTCAAAAGCGCGCGCGGGCCTTAAATGACGAAACGCTGATCGGGAACTGGATGCGCAGCCAGCCGAGCTTTTATGAATACCTCTCCGAAAATGGCGATACGGAGAACGAAGTGCTTCGGGAAGGCGCGGAGAGTGAGCAGGAGGTTTCCTGGACGCTGCTGGATGATTACGAGGATTTCCTCTCCGGCCTTCTCGGGATCAAGGAATACTTTGACGTTGATGCCTCGTATTACCAGTACTGCGAGGGCCAGGTCACGTACAACATCGTTGACCTTGACGAAAACATGTTTTATATCGGCACGATCGAGGAGCCGATCCCGGAATTTGAGGAATACGAGGGCAATGTCACCGTACCGCCGATCGTGTACCACTCCGGCTTCGGGTGGCTGCTCACCGCGATCGAACCGGTGGTTGACTGGGAAACGAAGAAGCCCGTCGCGGTCGCGGGCGTTGACATCAACATGACCGACATCATCGGCGAGCGCTATTCCTTCCTCAGGCAGAGCCTTGTCTTTGTCGCGATCCTGCTGGCGGGCGTGATCGCCGTCAGTGTGGCGGTTCTTCAGCGCACCGCCGTCAAGCCCCTGCGGGAGCTTGCCGAGGCGGCCACCCGCTTTGCAAAGGAGCACCGGGCCTTCACCAAGGAGGATGTCATCGACCTGGATATCCCGGGCAATGACGAGGTCACGGATCTCTATCACGAGATACGTTCCATGGAAAACCGCATCGTGGATTACACCGAGAACCTGACCCGGGCCACCGCAGAGAAGGAGCGCGTGAGCACCGAGCTGCGCACCGCCTCCCAAATCCAGGAATCCATGCTGCCGAGCATCTTTCCGGCCTTTCCCGACCGGGACGAATTTGACCTCTATGCCAGCATGACGCCCGCCAAGGAGGTGGGCGGGGACTTCTATGACTTTTTCCTCATCGACGACAGCCATCTTGCAGTCCTGATCGCGGACGTTTCCGACAAGGGCGTCCCGGCGGCGCTGTTCATGATGTCCTCCAAGATCCTCATCAACTACCGCGCGCAGATGGGCGGCAGCCCCAGCGAGATCCTCGGCGCGGTGAACGCGGAGATCTGCAAGAGCAACAAGAGCAGGATGTTTGTCACTGTCTGGCTCGGCATCCTGGATCTGAAAACCGGCGTGCTCACATGCACAAACGCCGGGCACGAGTACCCGGTCATCCGGGGGACCGACGGCGTATTTCGCGTCTATAAGGACCGGCACGGCCTTGTGGTGGGGGCGCTGGCAGGATCAAAATACCGGGACTATGAGATCAACATGGCGCCGGGCGATGCCGTGTTCGTCTATACCGACGGCGTGCCCGAAGCCAATAATGCAGAGGGCGCCTTCTACGGCATGGAACGCATGGAAGCCGCGCTCAACAAAAACGCAGACAAGGACCCAAAGCACATCCTGGAGGGGGTCAAGGCGGACGTGGATGCCTTCACCGGCGAAGCCACGCAGTTTGATGACCTGACCATGCTGTGCCTGGAATACAAGGGCAGGCCGGGAGCAAATCAGCGACCGGCGGAAAGCAAAGAACAGATCAATGACAACAAGAAAGTGCAGGTAAACGAATGAACGAAAACGAAATGACTGCGGCACCCGCCAAACAGGAGCGGCTGACGCGCAAGGAAAAGCGGGCGCGCTGGAAAGCGGCCAAGCGGGCCAAGAAGCAGGAGCAGCGGGAGTACTACCGCTATGCGCCGTGGCCCAAGAGAGTGTGGAACCTCTGGCTGAAAAAGGTCTTGAAGGTCGTGATGGTCCTGCTGCTCATCGTTGGTGTGCTGGCCGCGAACATGGAGCTGATCTTAAACGACATCATTGTCCCCATCCTGCAGACAAGCATCATGGAGCAGCGCAACAAACCTCTCAGCGAGGAGCAGAAGAAGCAGATCTATGAGCTGTCTCCCATCGATGAGGAGGGGGCAGCGCGCATCGACGCCCTGCCGGGGTCCAAGGCGGACGAAACCTGGACGATCAGCGTCTACATCGTCGGCGCGGACCTGGAGGACGATACGGAAAACGATCTGTCCTACGTGACCACGGTCATGACGAGAGATGCGGCACAAGACGCGGCGAATGAAAGCCGGATGGCGACCATGGACCGCCTCAACCGCTACAATACCGAGCTTGCGGATAATGGTCTGGAGCTGCCGAAGTTTTTCTATTATCCCGATGTACCGGTTGCCTCTTCCACGGTGGTGACCCAGGATGTCCATGTCTCCGAGCGTACCGGCATGGCCTCGGCTGACATTACGGAGCTGACCTCCGGCGTCTGGGGGGACAATATCCAGATCGTCATCCAGACCGGCGGCGCCACCCACTGGACAAATGATCTCATCAACCCAAACCGCACCCAGCGCTTCCTCTACAAGGGCGGCAAGTTCACCGAGGTGGCCGATCTGCCCCTGCAGCCAGCGTCCGAGCCGGACACTCTGGCGGGCTTCCTGCGCTTCTGCCGGGACGAGTACCCCGCCGACCACAATGTGCTGGTCCTCTGGGATCACGGCGGCGGCCCCTTCGGCTACGGCCAGGATTCCATCTACGGCAATATGCTGAGTCTGAAAGATGTCCGCGAGGCACTCTCGAGCGTTTACCGTCCCAACAGCGCAAAGCCCGCCTTTGACATCATCGGCTTTGACGCCTGCCTCATGAGCTGCCTTGAGGTGACGCACGCCCTCGACGGCTTTGCAAGCTACTACTGCCTGAGCGAGGAGAGTATTCCCGGCGACGGCTGGGATTACGGCCCCTGGCTGCAGGCCCTGACGGACGATCCCACCATGAGCCCCGCGCAGGTCGGCCGAAAGATTGCGGATTCCTTCACGGATTATTACATGACCCAGAACGTCAATGTGCCGATGCTTGAAAACAACACCACCTTTGCCGTCATCGACGCGCGCAAGGCAAGTGAGCTCTATGATGCATACAACGCGCTCTGCCAGGCACAGCTCATCGATGCCACACAGGATCTCGGCGTACTGGCGGATATCGGCCGCAACGGCGCCCGCGCTACACGCTACGGCGACAACCACGCGAATGTCTTCAATACAGCGGACCTCGGCAACTACGTCGACTACACCATCGACAGCTACCCCGAACAGAGCAGCCGCATCAAGGAGCTCGTCAAAGAAGCGGTACTGTACCATCGTGACAGCGGCACACTCAGCGACTCCACCGGTATTGCCGTTTACATCCCCACCGATGTCAGCGACCTGAACGGTCTTCTGTACTACCTTGAGTATGTCTATGACATCTGCGACAGCGACAGCGTCAGATCTCTGTATTACTACAAGCAGGCAGGCTGCCTCAATGACGAGATTAAGAAGTATGTCGCCAAACTCACCGATAAAGAGCCCGAGATCCTGGATATCAGCGCCTTCCATAATTTCAGCAAGGCAGAACCGGCTATCGACGCCGAAGGCTTTGTGATCCCCGTGGATGCGGAGCTCCAGCGCCTGATGACCGAATATCAGCTTGAAATCGGCAAGTATGATGCCGATGAGCAAACCATCACCTACTATGGCCGCGCGGATGCGCTGCGCCTTGACGGAGAGGGCGGCCTTGAAAGCACCTTTGACGGCACCTGGATCTGCCTCAACGGCGAACCGCTGTATGTGGAACCGGTTTCCTCCACCGCGGCGGGCATCGAATACAGGGCGCATATCAATTATGACGGCGAAGAGGCCTATCTGATAATCTCCTGCGACAGGGATACCGACGAGTGCACCATCAGCGGCATCCGCAAGGTGGAGCAGGGGAACGTGGTCAACTCCCTGGCAAGTACCCGCTCCAGAATCGAGCCGGAGGCCGGCAAGAAAATCGTGCCTCTTTATGTACAGACGAATTACAAGACCGGCCAGACAAAGTCTGTTGAGGGCAAGAGTATCCGGTTTTCCGTCCATACCAGCGTCACCCGCGAACAGCTGCCCAAGGGCTACTACCTCACCACGGCCGTGATCTCGGATTCCCGCGGCGATAACTACTACTCCCAGGTCATCGGCGCCACGGCATCCGGCAGAGGCATCAGCGAATGGAAGGTCGATGATGGCTTCTTCGGCCGGGATTACTGAGTTACACAGCGCAAAACAGAGCAACAGCCGCCCTCCGTTTGGAGGGCGGCTGTAATATCATGCGGGGATAAGCGCGGTGTCCTGGCCGGTCAGATCGTCGCGCCAGTGGAGCTGGCCGTTCTGGAAGTAGAAGCTGCCGGTGCCGCCGAAAGACTCTTCCGAGACTGTGTAGCTTGTCTCGTCACTGTAGGTCTCGACCCAGTAGTGGCCGTCACTGTAGGTCAGAATATCGTCCCGGTACACGTTCGCGGTCATCTGCCAGCGGGCAAGCTGCCACGCGGAGCCGGACCAGCTGATGTCCACGTTCATGCTCCCCTCGGCACGGTAGGTGATCGTGACCTGGCAGCGGCCCGCGATCGGTTCCACCCAGCGGCCCTCGAAGCCCTGGCGCACCGGGGCAGCGGTCGGCTGGCCGGGGATGTTCCTCACGGTGATGAGGGCGGAATTGGTGTTGACAGTGCCCGCGTAATTGCTGAAACGGCAGTAGACCCGGCAGCCGTTGAGCTCCGCGGGGATGTTCTCCAGGGTCATGTCCTTGGTGTTGCCGCCGATGATGCGCAGCGTGGGGTACTGGTTCTGCACGTCCTTGTAGCTTACATCCAGCGCGCCGTTGGGGCTTATGAAGTGCCACTCGGCAAGCTCGGCGTTTTCATAGCGCGTGACGAACTGGCACTTGCCGCCTGCCGTCACGGTCTCATCCGTCGGGTCCTTGGTGACACGGGGGAGATTGGACTGCATCGGCGGCATATACGGCGTGGGCGCAGATGTGAAATACGGCGTCGGGAAGGGCGTCGGCGCAAGGGTCGGCATCGGCGTCGGCATCATGGTGGGTATCGGCGTCGGCACCGGGGTCGGCACAAAGGTCGGGGCTGGGGCCTGAGTCGGTGCCGCGGTCTGGACCGGGGGAACGGTCGCCGCCGGGGTGAGCGTAACAACCTCGGGGGTCTTGCTGCTCCGTCCGCAGGCTGTCAGGAAAACCAGCCACAGCGCGAGAATGAGGATCAGGATTTGTCTCTTCTTCATTTTGTTTACCTCTTGATAAAAGTCTTTTTGCTATTATACACCAATATATGTAAGAATGCTACTGCCCGGATCCGATACGCACAAATAAAATATTCAGGATGGAAATACGAACCAGAATGTGCTATAGTATAGAACAGAGATGAAAAAACGGTGGGGACTCCGTTTACGGGAAAGGCGGGCAGAGATATGGATTATCAGAAATTCGTCGATCAGGTTGCCATGCCGTGCTGCGTGATCTCCGTGGACAGGGCCGGGGCCGGCGGCTACGGAGATATCCGCATCATTGCGGCAAACGCCCCCTACAGGTCCGTCATGGGCCCCGGGTATTATGACGGCATGCTCTACAGCGAGCTTGTGCCGCAGGATAACAAATTCGAGGATTTCTGCTTCCGCGCGGCGATTTTGAAGCAGCGCATGCACGCCTATGTGGAGACCCGGGCCATGGACACCTGGACGGACCAGACCCTGATCCCGCTGGAATCTGATCGGGACGACAGGGGCTGCTGCCAGTTTATATTTGAGTTTACAAAGCACGCCGAGGCCGAACGCATGTCCGCCGTATCCGTCGGCACCGCAAACGCGGTCATCCGGGCAAGCCTGACCCTGCTCAATCCCGCGGATTTCCAGACAAACGTGCGCGAGGTGCTCCGGGTCATCCTGGAGGAGGCGGACGCGAAGGCCGCCCAGATCCTGCTCATTGACCGCGAGAACAAAACGGCTGTCGACTTCTGCCGCGTACTCTCCGGGGACGCAAGGCCGGTATTCGAGCACGGCGTTGAGACGATATCCTATGAGGTCCTGGATTCGTGGGAGAGGATGATCGGTGTGAGCAACGCCGTGATCATCCAGGGTGAACAGGACTTTGCCCAGATCGAAAAGGAAAACCCCGCCTGGGCCGGATCCCTTCGTATGAACCGGGTGGAAAGCCTGGTGCTGATCCCGCTTCGGCGGGGGAAGGACGTGATCGGCTATCTCTATACCCTGAACTTCGACACCGCGCGGGTCGTGGAGGTCAAGGAGCTGATGGAGCTCATGTCCCTCGTGCTGGGCGCGGAGATCTATAACTATCTGCTTTTGCAGAAGCTGGAGACGCTCAGCCAGGTGGACGCACTGACGGGACTCGGCAACCGGCGCGCGATGAAAAAGCGCATGGAGCTTGTTTCCCGCCGGAAGAATACACCCTTCGGCATCGTCAACATCGACCTCAACGGTTTGAAGGTCGTCAATGACCGGGACGGCCATGAGGCGGGAGACAGGCTGCTCATCCAGGCGGGGGAGATTCTGCGGAAGGTATTCTATCAGGAGGACCTGTTCCGCACCGGCGGAGATGAGTTTATCGTCATCACCGACACGATCAGCCTCGACACCTTTTATAAAAAGCTGGACCGCCTGCGCGGCGATGTGATGAAGAACACCGCTGTCAGCTTTGCCATCGGAGAATACTGGTCGGACGGCACGACGGATATCAAAACGGCGTTTCGCATCGCGGATGAGCGCATGTATGCCGACAAGCAGGTGTTTTACGAAAAGAACCCGGCCCTCAAGAGAAAATGAGACCTGGAAACTCATCGGGTAATCCGGCCCTAAGGGCCTGATTATAAATATATTTTTAGGAGTTTGCTGTTTGAAAACGAACAACACCTTGGAGACTGTGCGCTGACCGGGAGGTTTGCCGCAGCCGGACAAGCCTCCCGCCGCAAGGCAGTTGCTGTCAACAATTTTCAGGAGGTTAAACAATGAGCAAAAATGACTATACGATCCGTTTGGAAAAGAAGGAAGACGAGGCAGAGGTCGAAAACCTGATCCGGGAGGCGTTTTGGAACGTGTACCGCCCGGGCTGCAGCGAGCACTACGTGATGCATGTGCTCCGCCATGACCCGGCGTTTATCCCGGAGCTGGACTTCGTCATGGAACAGGACGGCAGGCTGATCGGGCAGAACATGTTCATGCACACCGTCATCGACGCGGACGACGGCCGCACTGTCCCGGTCCTGACCATGGGGCCGATCTGCATCATCCCGGAGCTCAAGAGAAAGGGCTATGGGAAAAAGCTGCTGGACTGCTCGCTGGAAAAGGCCGCGGCCATGGGCTTCGGCGCGGTTTTGTTCGAGGGCAATATCGCCTTCTACGGCAAAAGCGGCTTTGACTACGCCAGAAACTTCGGCATCCGCTATCACGATCTCCCCGAGGGGGCGGACGATTCGTTCTTCCTCTGCAGGGAGCTGATCCCCGGCGCGCTCAGCGGCATCACCGGTGTATACCGTACGCCGCAGAGCTACTATGTCAAGGATCAGGACGTCGAGGAATTTGACAGAGCTTTCCACGAAAAGGAAAAGCTGAGACTGCCCGGCCAGATTTTCTGATCGCATTGTAAACGCGGGAGCCGGTGCACCCTCCGGGGTGTACCGGCTTCTTAGCAGGCAGATGATCTTTAACGACAGTTTCCACTTGACGCGGCGGCGTTTTCTCTTTATGATGGAGGCAAAGCAGGGAAACGGAGGAATCGACGATGAAAACGATCTAT
Source organism: Oscillospiraceae bacterium (assembly GCA_902799075.1). Classification (GTDB taxonomy): domain Bacteria; phylum Bacillota; class Clostridia; order Oscillospirales; family Oscillospiraceae; genus Limivicinus. The sequence continues at coordinate 8,648 of CADBYZ010000017.1, forward strand.
CTCGCGGGCGGCTGCTTCTGGGGCGTCCAGAAGTATTTCGACCAGTTCAAGGGCGTCATCGGAACCGAGGTCGGCTATGCCAACGGCCCCGACGCGGCGCCGAGCTACCAGGATGTATGCCGCAGCAGCGGTCACGCGGAGACGGTGCGGGTGGACTACGATCCCGCAGTTATCTCTTTGACAAAGCTTCTGGAATATTATTTCATGGCCATTGACCCGCTGTCGGTAAACCAGCAGGGGAACGACAAGGGCATCCAGTACCGCACCGGCATCTATTATACGGACGAGGATCAGCTGCCGGAGATCCGGGCCGTCTGGGATAAGCAGGAGCAAAAGGCGGGCGCGAAGCTTGCCGTTGAACTTGCGCCGCTTCATAACTTTTTCAGCGCCGAGGACTATCATCAGAAATATCTGGACAAAAACCCCGGCGGGTACTGCCACATCCCCGCGGGCATGTTCCGCCTGGAAAACAATGGAGGATCGAAACAATGAGCATAAAAAAACTTTTCAGTGTTCTACTTTTGTGCGCCCTCTTCATCACGCTGATCCCGTCCGTGACGGCTGAGGCGCCGAGTGCCGTCTTTGTTGCACCCTATGACGTGACCGATACCGAAGAGGGGAGCGGGGAGCCTTCTTCCACGGTCCTGTACATATACGCCGACGGCAGCTATAAGCAGTATGTCATAGAAAACGACGAGCTGCAGATCAGCACCGGCGCGGATTTTGACGGCGACAGCGAAAACGCCGCAGACCCAGCTGCGCTCGGCTTCGTGCAGGTATATCCGAAGCAGGAGCCTGAAAGCAGCCCTGCGCCGGCCCCGGTCATGGAGCCTGTTTTTTCCGCGGACGGCACCATGCTTTCATACTTCAACGAGGGCACCGACACCGGTATCCGGATCACCGGCTATACGAAATACGAGGGCATGCCCGAGGGCTACTTTCTCTCTCCCGGGGATAAGATCGCGGTCATTTCTCCCTCCGCCCTGCCCGGCGAGGAGCAGACGGCGGCAACGGTCGCAGGCCTTCGGAGCTGGGGCTTCGAGCCGGTGGAGGGCAAGCATGTCTATGCCCAGGTGCGCACGCTCGAGGAGTGCATGGAGGACTTGCGCTGGGCGATCGAGGACCCGGAGATCAAGGCCATCTTCTGCGTCCGCGGCGGCTATGGCGCGACCGAGGTCATTGATGCCGCCGGGGATCTGATAGCCTCCGCAGGCAAGCCCATTATCGGCTACAGCGATATTACGGCCTATCACGCGGCCTGGACCGCCGCCGGGCTTCCCTCAATCCACGCGTGCATGAGCGCTGCCTTTGATGACCTTCCGCAGACGTGCATAGAGGCGGAGCAGCATATCATGGCAGGCGAGATCCCCGCCTATGAGTGCCAGACCAACTCCATGTGCCGCGAGGGCACAGCGGAGGGCATCCTGATCGGCGGCAACCTCTCCACCTTCACCGCGACCCTGGACACCGCCTACGACAGCACCAAGCTCAACAAGCCCTATATCCTGTTCCTCGAAGAGGTGGGTGAGAATATGCAGCACATCCACCGCTATCTCACCATCCTCAAGCACAGGGACATCCTGGATAACGCCGCCGGTATCGTCTTCGGACAGTGGACAGAGCTTCCGGCGGACGGCGAGGGCAACTACGGCGAGGCCAGGGGCGGCCTGTTCCAGTCCGTGGCGGAGATGATTACGAGACAGCTTCTGAAAAACTTCAAGGTCCCGGTGGCTTTCGGCTTCCCTGCCGGGCATGGGGACATCAACTACCCGCTGCTGATGGGCGCGGAGGCAAAGCTTGAAGTAAATGCAGACAGCTACACGCTGTCCTGGGTTTGCGATGCGCAGTCATAACTAAAACTTACAGGGAGGTGCCGATATCCCCGGCATCTCCCGATTTTTCTGCGGGCCGGAAAACTATCACACTATTTTACTTGCAGGACGGGAGACACTCGTGTATAATCAAAACGATAAACGAACGCATTTTCTTACGGTATGGAATACGGGCATTTCATACATCGTGTATGTTACGGTTATATATAAAATTTATGGAGGGGAACACCATGGAGCAGCATCGCATTTCCGAACTCGACACCTATCTTTTCGGCAGAGGGACACACTATACCATCTATGAAAAGCTCGGGGCGCACCCGGCTGAAGAAAACGGACAGAGCGGCGTCTACTTCGCCGTCTGGGCGCCGAACGCGCGCTCGGTCAGTGTCGTCGGGGATTTCAACGGCTGGGCGGCCGGACAGAACCGGATGCAGCCCATCGCGGAGTCCGGCATCTTCGATCTCTTTATCCCGGGACTCGGCGCGCACGCGCTGTATAAGTTTGCCGTCGAGACGAAGAAAGGCGATATTCTCTTCAAGGCGGACCCCTACGGCAACCAGTCCCAGCTGCGCCCGGACAACGCCTCCGTCGTGGCCGACCTCGGATCCTACACCTGGCAGGATGACGCCTGGATGGCCGCGCGCAAAAATCAGGACGTGAAAAAGCGCCCGATGTCCATCTACGAGGTGCACCTCGGCTCCTGGAAGAAGGACGAGAGCGGCGCAAACTATGGCTTCCGCCGCTACCGGGATCTCGCGCCGGAGCTTGCCGAGTACGTAAACTACATGGGCTATACCCATGTCGAGTTCATCGGCATCGCCGAACACCCCTTTGACGGCTCCTGGGGCTATCAGGTCACCAATTACTACGCCCCGACCGCGCGCTACGGCAGCGCCGAGGACTTCATGTACCTCGTTGACTACCTGCACAGAGAGGGCATCGGCGTGATCCTCGACTGGGTTCCGGCCCACTTCCCGCGTGATGCCTACGGCCTTGCCCGCTTCGACGGCGTGGCGGAGTATGAGCACGCCGATCCCAGACTCGGCGAGCACCCCGACTGGGGCACCTATATCTTCAATTACCAGCGCCCGCAGGTAAAGAACTTCCTGATCGCAAACGCCCTGTTCTGGCTGGAGAAGTTCCACGTCGACGGCCTGCGCGTGGACGCGGTGGCCTCCATGCTGTACCTTGACTACGGCAAGAAGGACGGCCAGTGGGTCCCGAACGCGGACGGCGGCAACATCAACTACGACGCCATTGAGTTTTTGAAGCACCTCAACTCCATCATCGGACAGCGCGTGCCCGGCTCCATGATGATTGCGGAGGAATCCACCGCCTTCCCGCTGGTTTCGAGACCCCCGGAGGACGGCGGGCTCGGCTTCACGTTCAAGTGGAATATGGGCTGGATGCACGACGTGCTCGAGTATTTAAAGGCTGATCCCTTCATGCGCCAGTTCGTGCACAACAATGTCACCTTCAGCTTCACTTATGCCTTCAGCGAAAACTATGTGCTCCCGTTTTCCCATGACGAGGTCGTGCACATGAAGGGCTCCATGATCAACAAGATGCCCGGCAGCATGGACGACAAGTTCGGCAACCTCCGCCTGGCCTACGGCCTCATGATGGCGCACCCCGGCAAAAAGCTCCTCTTCATGGGCCAGGATTTTGCCCAGGAACGCGAGTGGAGCGAGGAGCGCAGTCTCGACTGGTATCTGCTGGACCAGGAGCCAAAGCACCGGGCGCTCAACAACTACATGCGCGCGCTGCTGGCCATGTACCGCAATTACCCCGCCCTGTATGAAAACGACTGCGAGCCCTGCGGCTTCGAGTGGATCAACGGCGCTGACGCCACCCACAACATGCTCAGCTTCTGCCGCATGAGCACCAATAAAAAAGAGTGCCTGATCTTCCACTTCAACTTCTCGCCCGTGGCCTATCCCAAGCACCGCATTGGCGCCCTGTGCAAGGGGACCTACCACCAGGTGCTCAACAGCGACGAGGCCGTCTTCGGCGGCACCGGGAATTTCCCCTCTCAGGTTGTTAAGGCCGATCCCATCCCCTGGGACGGAAAGGAGTACTCCATCGAGTTTGACGTGCCGCCCTTCTCGGTCTCCGCATTCACCTTCAACTATGCGGATGCGCAGAAGAAGGCCGCCCCGAGAAAGAAAGCTGCCGGGGAAGCCGCCCCCGTCAAGAAAACCGGCAAGGCCGCAAAGCACCTGACAGACGAGCAGAAAGCAATACTGAAAGCCATCGAAGACAGCGGCAAGAGCGTGGAAGAGGTCCTGGCGCTGCTGAAAAAATAAAAATGGTTGCAGCAATCGATCATCGTTGAGTTTTGCATAAACACGTGAAAAACCTGCGGATCTGCCGCCAGCGGCAGATCCGCAGGTAAATTTTACTCTCACCGCTTATTGGATGGACATATTGGTGTTCATCACGCGGCGCACCTCGTCGGAGGCGTTAATAAAGGCCCGGGCTATCTTAGGATCAAAGTGGGAGCCGGAGCCCTCCTGAATGATGGACATGGCCTTTTCAAACGGGAAGCCCTCTTTGTAGCTGCGCTTGGAGACCAGGGCGTCAAACACGTCGGCCACTGCCATGATCCGGGCGGACAGGGGGATCTCCTCGCCCTTCAGGCCGCAGGGATAACCTGCACCGTTCCACTTCTCGTGATGGTAATGGGCCAGGTTCATCGCTTCCTTGAGGTAGCCGGAGTTTTCCTCGGAGACCGTGTTGATCGCGTGCTTGATGACCTCGGCTCCGGCGGTCGTGTGGGTCTTCATGATCTCAAACTCTTCATCCGTGAGCCTTCCGGGCTTGTTCAGGATCGTGTCGGAGACCTGGATCTTGCCGATGTCGTGAAGCGGCGCGGAGTTGACGACGTCGTTCATAAAGGCATCCGTCAGCTGTTCGGTATAGACGCCCTCTTTTCTCAGCTCACGCATGATGATATCCGTGTAGGCCGCCGTCTTGCGCACGTGGTCGCCGGTACATTTGTCGCGGCTTTCCACCATGTCGGCCAGCACAAGGATCAGGCCGTTTTGCAGCTTGTTGATGATCTCGCTTTGCCGCTCCACGTTTTCGATGGTGTTTACCATGTCCTCGGTGGTCCGGGTCACGGAGTGGTACAGGCTTTCGATCTCGTCGCCGGTGTGGATGTCCAGGTCATGGATGCGGCTGACGGTCTCTGTGCGTTCGCTTTCATTGGTGTATACGGAGTTTTCGGTGGCGCTGTCCAGGGCGTTGATCGGAAGAATGATGTTATATTCCGCAAACCAGATCGTAGCCGTCAGCAGCAGCAGGAAGAAGCCGAAGAACAAGGAGACCACGCGCGCCAGAAATTCATAGCCGTTTTGCAGGATGTGGTTCATGCTGACATCCACGCCCACATAGCACTGGCAAACGCCCTCGCTGCTGTATATGGGCTTATACACCGTCAGAAGCCAGCCGAACTGCCCGGTGGCGATGATCGGGTCCACCTGCTTGCCGGCCAGAAGATCCGGCAGTACATCCATGAAGTCCGTATCAAATTCAACCATATCGCCCGGCTCACCGCCCGGGGTATCGGGGGTGTCGGCGTCAAAGACGACCTGGCAGCCATCGGGCAGGATCCTGTAGGCGTAGACATACTGGACGCTGTCGGTACTGTTGGCAAGATCGTTGAAGCGCTTATTGACTCGGGCGTAGCCCTCGGCCGCCTCACCGAGGCGTATATAGTCCTCCACACGGTCGGCGTCAATGGCGTCCGACGCGACATTGGCGACACCCTGGGCAAGCTCCATCTGCTCGGCCACGGCAGAGGTGCGGAAATGGACGAAGCTGATGATCGTGACGATCGTGCTGGTGATCACCATGCCCGCGGTGACCAGTACAACGATCTTCGAGCGCAGGGAGATGAAGCGGGTTTTTTTATGGCTTGCGGCCATGAGCTTATCCTGGGAGATGGGCCGCTGCTGCCACCCGGCCATGTAGAAGGCATTCTTGAGAGAATCGGGAATGACATGCAGCACGACCGCAACAACCAGAACAGTGATGCTCTTGTCCACAAGATCGACCAGGATATCTGCCGAGAACTGGGCCAGGAATTGATTCTGAACACCGCTGTCGAGAATGCGCTGCGCGAGCGGCGCCGAAAGCCCGGAGCCAAATTCAAAGCCGTAAAGCGCCCAGGTAAGGACAGAGCCCATGCCGCCGCCGATAAAGGCGAACACCGCAATGATCACGAGCAGCCGCCAGGGCTTGCGGAAGCTGTAGTAATCCCTTTCGGCGAACCAGGCAGAGGCAATGGCAATCAGTACCGTCAGAGAGCCGTAATAGGCGGTGGTATAGTCGCCGATGCCGTTGACAAGGTTTGTGAAGAAGCCGACGATGATGCCCGGCAGATAGCCCCCGAGGGCCGCCGCCAGCGTGCTGCCGATATTGTCCAGATACAGCGGCAGCTTCAGCTGCTTCGCAAGCTGAGCGAGCAGGACGTTGATCGCCAGGCCAGCTATGCAAAGAAGGACAACGTATTTTCGGCTCTGTTTCTGCTGCTCCCGGGTGGAGCTGATTTCTTGATTCATACCATTCCCTCCGTGTTTGCCGTTGGCAGCTCTATGTAAAGCTCCACGATGAACGGATACTCTTTCTTATTTACAGCATTATAACAGGAAAAGCCTGCAATGGGAAGTGGGGGAGCGAAATAATCTGAAAAGAAATGTAGCGAAATAATCTGAAAAGAAAAAACCATAACCGTCGGATTAAGAACGGTTATGGTTTAAGGTTTCTATGAAGCGATCTTCAATATCTGCCCTTGTGCGTTATTTCCACTTCCACTCGGTGACCTCCGGCAGGTCCACGCCGTATTCGGCGATATACTGCCGGTGCTCCACCAGCTTGTCTTGCATCTGTTGGACAAGGTAAGCGCCGCGGTTGCCGAGCTGCGGCAGATTGTATACCGCCGACATGACCAGATCGAAGCGGTCTATGCGGTTTAAGACACGCATGTCGAAGGGCGTGGTGATGGTGCCCTCCTCAATATAGCCGCGCACATGGATGTTCTTGTTGAAGCGCTTGTAGGTCAGCTCGTGGATAAGGCTCGGGTAGCCGTGGTAGGCAAAGATGATGGGTTTGTCTCTGGTGAAGAGCATATCGTACTCCTGCTGGCTCAGGCCGTGGGGGTGCTGGGTGTCGGCTTGCAGGCGCATGAGGTCCACCACGTTGATGACGCGGATCTTGAGCTCCGGGAAGGCGTCGCGCAGGATGGTCACGGCGGCGAGGGTCTCGAGTGTCGGCGTGTCGCCGCAGCAGGCCATGACGATGTCAGGCTCCTGCCCCTTGTCGGTGGAGGCCCACTGCCAGATGCCGATGCCCTGCGTGCAGTGCTTGACCGCCTGCTCCATGGTAAGCCACTGGGGCCGCGGGTGCTTGGAGGCCACGATGCAGTTGATGTAGTTGCGGGAGCGGATGCAATGGTCAAAGCAGCTGAGCAGGCAGTTTGCGTCCGGGGGCAGATAAAGGCGCACCACGTCGGCCTTCTTGTTGACCATGTGGTCCAGGAAGCCCGGGTCCTGATGGGTAAAGCCGTTGTGGTCCTGCTGCCAGACATGGGAGGTCAGCACATAGTTGAGTGAGGCGATCTTCTGCCGCCAGGGAAGCTGGCTGCAGACCTTGAGCCACTTGGCGTGCTGGGAGAACATGGAGTCTACGATGCGGATAAAGGCCTCGTAGGAGTTGAAGAAGCCGTGACGACCGGTGAGCAGATAGCCCTCCAGCATGCCCTGGCACACATGCTCGGAGAGCATGGAGTCCATGACGCGGCCATACTCGTCCAGGTGGTCGTCGGTGTCCCGGACCTCACCGTGCCAGACGCGGTCTGCCGCCTCGAAGACAGAATTTAAGCGGTTAGAGTTGTTTTCATCGGGGGAGAAGGAGCGGAAGTTGCGCTCTTTCTCATTGAGCCTGAAGATGTCGCGGACGAATTTGCCGAGCTCGGACATGTCCTGTGCCTCGACTGCGCCGGGAGAGGGGACATCCACCGCGTAGTCGCGGAAGTCCGGCATTTTCAGATCTCGCAGCAGCAGTCCGCCGTTTGCGTGGGGATTGGCGCCCATGCGGCGCCTGCCCTTAGGCGGCAGCTCCCGGAGCTCTTTTATGGGCGCGCCGTTTGCGTCGAACAGCTCCTCCGGCTTGTAGCTCTTGAGCCACTGCTCCAAAAGGCGGATATGCTCTTCGGAGTCGGGTGAGACAGGCACTTGATGTGCGCGCCAGTAGCCCTCCACCTTTGCGCCGTCCACGAAGGCCGGGGCAGTCCAGCCCTTGGGGGTGCGCAGAACGATCATGGGCCAGCGGGGGCGCTCGCTGCTCCCGCCCTCGCGGGCGGCCTTCTGGTATTGCAGGATCTTTTCCGCGCAATCATCGAGCGTGTCGGCCATAAGGCGGTGCATCTGCATGGGGGCGCTGCCCTCCACAAAGTGCGGCTCCCAGCCGCAGCCGATGAAGAAGCTCTCGAGCTCCTCATGGGAAATGCGCGACAGCACGGTGGGGTTTGCGATCTTGTAGCCGTTTAAGTGCAGGATGGGCAGGACAGCGCCGTCGGTTTTGGCGGAGAGGAATTTGTTGAGCTGCCAGGAGGTGGCAAGCGGGCCGGTCTCGGCCTCGCCGTCACCGACCGCTACAGCGGCGATGAGCTCGGGATTGTCCGTCACAGCGCCGAAGGCGTGGGCCAGGGAGTAGCCGAGCTCGCCGCCCTCGTTGATGGAGCCGGGGGTTTCGGGGGCCACATGGCTCGGGATGCCGCCGGGGAAGGAGAAGCGCTTGAACAGGCGGTGCATGCCCTCGCGGTCCTGACTGATATCCGGGTAGACCTCCTGATAGCTGCCGTCCAGCCAATCCTGGGCGACCATGGCGTTGCCGCCGTGACCGGGGCCGGAGAGGTAGATCATATCCAGATCAAATTCCTTGATGACACGGTTGAGGTGCGTGTAGATGAAGTTCTGGCCGGGGCAGGTCCCCCAGTGGCCGACGATCTTTTTCTTGACATGCTCGGCGGTGAGGGGCTTTTCAAGCAGGGGATTGTCCAGCAGATAGAGCTGACAGGCGGTGAGATAATTGGCTGCGCGCCAGTATTTGTTCATCGCCTGAAGCTCAGCATCACTCGCGGGAGTCTTTGTAAGCTTTGACAAATTGAAACCTCCAATCCTGAACGTTTTTCCGCAAAGGATAGTTATTTTGATTATACCTTATATTCTGTTCATAATCCAGTGCGTTTTTTATGCGATCACTCGTTGTACGGATTCACGACGGGCGAGATGACGGGCTGGCCGTCCCTGCCGAGCAGCGGCGTCATGCCGCCGGCATAGCCGTTCTGGTGGAAAACATAGTTCACGCCCGTCACCTTGTCCACCCAGATTTCGGTGACGGTCATGGTGCCTTGGGAATAGATCTTTTCAAATCTGCTGTTTTTGGCCATGTTCATATACTCCTTGCTATTTTACCGTAATAGAAAAATGCTTCTTTACAAGAGAAATAATACCGTTTATATTGTACCTACACGATATGCTTTTGTCAATGACAGGAGGATAAAACAATGGGGATTCCTACAGGTAAAAAACTCGGCTTCGGGATGATGCGCCTGCCGCTTACAGTTCCCGAGAAGCTCACAAGCATTGATCTCCCGCAGGTCAAACAGATGGTGGATCTGTTCATAAAACGAGGCTTTCGCTACTTTGATACGGCATATCCCTATCATGAGGGGCTTTCCGAGGAGACGGTGCGCAAGTGTGTGGTCGAGCGCTATCCTCGCGAGAGCTTCCTGCTGGCAGACAAAATGCCGATCGTGCAGGTCAAAGGGCCGGAGGACTATGAGCGCATCTTTGCCGAGCAGCTTCGCCGCTGCGGTGTGACGTTTTTTGACGTGTATCTTCTCCACAATCTGGGGCGTGACCGCCTGCCGAACACGGAGAAGTTCGGGGGCTTCGCGTTTCTGCAAAAGCTCAAGGAAACGGGCCTGGCGAAAAACATCGGCTTTTCCTTCCACGACGATGCGGAGATCCTTGATGAGATCCTCACCGCCCACCCCGAGGTGGACGTGGTGCAGCTGCAGATCAACTATCTGGATTGGAACGGCGCCGTGGCCCAGTCCGGCCGCTGCTATGAGGTGGTGAAAAAGCACGGCAAGGACGTGATCGTGATGGAGCCGGTCAAGGGCGGGCAGCTGGCGACGCTGCCGGAGACCGCCATGAAGCTGTTTACGGACTTCTACGGGGACGCAGCGCCCTCTCCCGCGAGCTTCGCCATCCGCTATGCCGCGTCCCTCGACCGGGTGAAGATCGTCCTAAGCGGCATGAGTGCTCTGGAGCAGGTTGCGGACAATACAGGCTTTATGCAGGATTTTGTCCCTCACACGGCGGAGGAGCATGCGCTTGCCGAGAAAATCGAAACGGAGCTCAAAAGCGCCATCCGTATCCCCTGTACGAGCTGCCGCTACTGCATGGAGGTATGTCCGAAGAATATCGCGATCCCGAACTACTTTGCGCTTTTGAACCTCTACGCCGTCACGGAAAAGAAAACCGAGACCTATTACCAACGCTACTCCATGAATCACGGCAAGGCGTCGGAGTGCCTGAAATGCGGCTTGTGTGAGAAAAACTGTCCGCAGCACATCTCCATCCGAAAGCTGCTGGAGGAGTTTGCGGCGCTCTATGAAACATAACATGGAGATTCTTGACATCGTGGATGAAAGCGGCAGCCCGACAGGTGAGATCATAAGCCGGGAGCAGGCCCATCGTGACGGTATTCTGCACCGCACGGCGCATGTCTGGGTCGTGCGGGAAAAGGACGGCCGAGTGCAGGTCCTCCTGCAAAAGCGCAGCGAGGAGAAGGATTCCTTCCCCGGCATGTACGATACCTCCTCCGCGGGCCACATCCCGGCAGGAGAGGAGCCGCTGCCCTCCGCCCTCCGGGAGCTTCGGGAGGAGCTCGGCATCAGCGCCGCGCCGTCTGAGCTGCATGAAGCCGGGACCTTCCGCATCCAATACGAGAAGGTGTTTCACGGCCGCCCCTTCCGTGACAATGAAGTGTGCAGCGTTTTCGTCTATCGGGAGCCGGTCGATATCGAGCGCCTGACCCTCCAGGCGTCTGAGGTCTCTAAGGTGCGCTGGTTCGACCTTAAGGAGATCCGGGACGAGATCGAAAGAGGGGACAGGCGCCGCTTGTGCGTACCCGCGCCGGGCCTGCAGGTGCTGATCGACTGGCTCGGAAATGGTGAAAGATAATGTGAAGATACCCATCCCGGGAAAAAACGGGATGGGTATTTTTGTGAGAGGGCAAAGCTGCTTTACAGCGCTTCTCTTGTCACGGGCCTGCCACAGGAGACGTTGAGGTTTCCGTTTCGGCAGCGCAGAGCGTCCAGAAAGACCTTCGTTTTGTGCTCGTCCTTCAAAACGACTTTATAATCCAGCTCGTAGAGGGTGCCCATGCTGGACGTTTTGACCCGCTCAAGCTCGGATCCTGCGGTGTATTCGTTAAACAGATCGTCAAACAGACCGTCGTAGTCCAGGCTTTCGGGAATCGTGATCTTGAGCTCCCGCACATTCTCCTTTGTGCCGCCGAAGCGTACGTACTGCAATACCAGAAGGAAAGCTGCCATGATGGCAAAGAAGAGAAGGGCCATTGCCACATAGCCCATCCCGGTCGCAAGGCCGATGGCCATGGCGAGGAAGAGAAGGCCGATTTCTCTGGCGCTGCCCGCGGCAGAGCGAAAGCGCACCAGCCCGAAGGCTCCCGCCACGGCAACGCCGGTGCCGATGTTGCCGTTTACCAGCATGATGATGAGCTGCACAACGGCGGGCAGCATCGCAAGCGTGAGCGCAAAGCTCTGGGAGCTCTTCTCGCGGTAGAGACTGAGCAGGGCTGCGAGCACGCCGAGCAGCAGGCTCACGGCGGTGCAGATGAAAAAAACGGACAGGCTGATTTCCGAGCCCTGAATAATGGTATCAAGCATAGCGTTTTACCTCCGGTCTGTAAGTCCCATAGACGGGCGAAAGGCCCATCAGGTGTTTATAATAGGTCCCGTATTTGGAAAAGGATGTGGGGAAGATAGCGTTCTCACTCAGGAGCCGCGTGAGCCAGAGCGGCGCGCCGCCGTCGAATTTGAGCTCCATCAGGATGTTGTCCTCCGACAGGAGAAGCTCCCCGTAATCGCCCGCGCGCAGATCCAGGTCCCGACACCTTGCGCGCAGACAGGTGTCAAAGGTGATGCGAAGCGCACTGTCCTCTATGCCCGCCCAGGCCTCCCGGTCATAGCCGATATATGCCGCGGGACGGGGTTGCCATTTATTAAGAAACCAGTTGATCTCCCGGCTGATCTGATCGTTCCCATTGAGCCTTCTGCGGCTCACCGCCTGGGCTGCCTCCGCGGCAGTGACCGTCACGCGGCGCTTGTAGACCACGCCGTCATATTTCTTTTTGATCTCGACAAAGGCCGCGTCGCGGCTGCCCGGGACACCGTAGCTGCGCAGACGGAGCTTTTCCTTGTAGATCGGTTTATCCAGCGACGCGCGGATCAGAGAATAATCCGCCGTGTCACAATAGATGCTGCATATTGTGTAATGGCTGTAAACGTCCGGCCTGACGTGCCCCTCCATACCCCGGCGAAGGGAATCATACTGCCGGGGCGTGAGAAGGTACTTGGCCTCCACGCGCTGAAAACTGTTCTGAATGCCGTCCATCGACCGCACCTCCTTCGATGTGCCTGTATCATAGCAGAAGGGGAAGCCGGAAGTCTCCGAGAAAGCGCGGCGAAATTTACGAAAAATATACGAAACGTTTCGGGCAAACTGCGGCAGGCGCGTTATTGATTTTATCCTGCGGCGATGCTAATATAAACGCATCTAATCATAAAGGAAGTTTTGAAATGGCGGAGACAAAGCGTATTTATATAGCGGATGACGACGACAATATCCGGCAGGTCATCAAGACCTTTCTGGCAAGCGACGGCTACGCGGTCGAGGATTTCCCGACCGGCGATCTGCTGCTGGCGCGCTTTTCGGAGTGCCCGGCGGACCTTGTGATCCTGGACGTGATGATGCCGGGCTCCGACGGTTTTGCGATCTGCACCGAGCTTCGCAAGAGCAGCACCGTGCCCATCATCATGCTCACGGCCCGCGATTCGGAAAACGATTTCGCGCTGGGGCTCGGCCTCGGCAGCGACGACTATATCACCAAGCCATTCTCCGCCATGGCGCTTTTGATGCGGGTGCGGGCCATTTTCCGCCGCATTGATTTTGAGCGGCAGAAGCATTCAGAGCCCGCCGCCGGGCGCGTCTCCGTCGGGGCCCTCACGCTGGACGAGGAAGGGCGGCACATCCTTAAGGACCAAAGCCCCCTTGCCCTGACGCCGACGGAGTACGAAGTGCTGCGCTACCTGATGCTCCATGCGGGGCAGGCGGTGTCCCGCGAGGAACTGCTGACGGAAATCTGGGGCTTTGAGACCGCCGTGGAGACCCGCGCCACCGACGACACGGTGCGCAGGCTCCGGCAGAAGCTGGACGGCTGCGGCGTCAGCATCGCCGCCGTCTGGGGCTACGGCTTTCGGCTGGAGGAGAGCAAATGAAAAAGCAGCGGCATATTCAGACCCATGTTCTCCTGACGCTGGTGGGTCTCAGCTGCGGGCTGCTGCTGGCGGTGGTGCTGGTTTTCAATCTCTCCATCCGAAGCTACATCCGTTCCCGCGTTTCTCAGCAGCTTTCCACCGTGTCGGACAGCGCATCCCAGACCTGGCAGGGGGATATGCGTGAGCGCAAGGGCCGCTTTGACGAGCACCCCGACCGCGTCACCGGCACGCGCGGCAGCGCCGTGGTGCTGGACGGGGAGGGAAGGCTTCTCGCCGTGCTGCACGGGGATGAAAGCGTCGGCGGGGAGCTTGCGGCCTGCTTTGCGGGAAAAAAGCTCAGCGGGGATATCCCGTACCGGATCATCAAACTTGAAAGCGGGACCTACGCCGTCTCCGTCAGGGAAGACCCCTTCGTGCGGGAAAACTATCTGCTGAGCTATGTGGACATGACAGCCCTGACAGCGTTTACTCGGCGGGTGAACACGATGCTCGCGGTGATTATTCTCGCGGCGATCGGCCTGTCGGTTTTCCTCAGCCGGCGCTTTGCCCGCACGCTTTCTAAGCCTGTGCGGGAGCTCACGGACTTTGCCGTGCAGATCGGCGGCGGGAAGCTAGAGACACGGCAGATGCAGTTTGAGGATGTGGAGTTTGACCAGCTTGCGGGGTCTATGAACCATATGGTGACGGAGCTGAAGGATGCAAAGCAGAAGCAGGAGACCTTTTTCCAGAACGTCTCCCATGAGCTGCGCACGCCGCTGACCTCCATACGCGGCAATGCCGAGGGCATCGTCTGCGGCATCATGGAGCCGAAGGCAGCGGGCAGGGTGATCCTCTCAGAGTCGGACAAGCTCGGCGGACTTGTGGAGGAGCTTCTCTATCTCTCGCGCGTCGGGCGGAGCGTCCCGACAGACACGGCCCGGCCCCTGGACCTGCGCGAGGTTTTGTCCCTCTGCGCCTTCGAACAGCGCACCGAGGCGGAAGGGAAGGGGCTCACGATCTCCTATGTCTTCGACGATGACCCGGTGATGTGCGCCATCCGGGAGCAGGACGCGCAGCGCCTGTTCGGAAATCTGCTTTCTAACGCGATCCGCTACGCCCGGAAAGAGATCCGGCTGACCTGCCGCCGTGAGGACGATGCATCGTTTGTCTCGGTCGCCGATGACGGCCCCGGCGTATCGGCGGAGGACCTGCCGCATGTGTTTGAGCGCTTTTACAAGGGCGCGGGCGGCAAGCACGGTATCGGTCTATCCATTGCCCGGTCCGTCGCGGAGAGTTATCACGGCTCTATCGGTGTAAAAAACAAAGATGGCGCCGTGTTTGAGGTGCGCCTGCCTTTGGCATAAAGAACCGGAGTCTTTTCGTATATTTCGCGTAAGTTTTGCCGTAGCTTTTCGGGGATAAAAGCCGCCCCCCGCTGTATACTGTGTGCAGAAAACAGCAAGGAGGCTGAATACGATGAAAAACAATATGACAAAAATAATCACCACGGCGCTTGCGGTGATGCTGATGGCGCTCTCCTGGGGCATCCGTACCACGGCCTATGCCGAGACAGGCAGCGAGCTTTCCGCATCCATGTTCTCTGAACGAGATCTCACCGGTGCCTACGATGGCGAACCGGTCACGATCAGCTTAACCGGCACAGGCGCTCAGGCGGACTCCGACCTGGTACAGGTCTCCGGCTCCACCGTCACCGTCACCGGGGCCGGAACTTACATCCTCAGCGGCACGCTGGATAACGGCAGCATCATCGTGGATGCCGCCAGGGAGGACAAGGTCCAGCTCGTCCTGAACGACGTTTCCATCAGGTCCGACGGCTTCGCCGCCATCTATGTCAGGCAGGCGGACAAGGTATTTGTGACGCTTGCAAACGGCACGGTCAACACGCTATCCAGCGGAGGCTTTACCCAGATCGACGACAGCAAGGTAGACGGCGTGATCTACGCCAAAGACGACCTGACCCTCAACGGCGGCGGTACGCTGCAGATTACATCCCCCGCGGGCCACGGCATCGTGGGCAAGGACGAGGTGACGATCACCGGCGGCAGCTACGCGATCCAGGCCGCAAAGCACGCCATCGCGGCCAAGGACAGCCTCGCCGTCGCAGACGGAAGCTTCACCCTGCGCGCTGGCAAGGACGGGCTCCACGCCGAAAACGACGATGATGACACCCTGGGCAATCTCTACATTGCGGGCGGCAGCTTTGATATCCAGGCAAATGACGACGCCGTGCACGCCAACACCGTCCTGCAGATCGATAACGGCAGCCTCGCGCTCACCGCATCCGAGGGCATGGAGGGCACCCGGATCGTGATCAACGGCGGTAGCATCAGCATCACCGCAGCCGATGACGGCGTGAACGCCGCGCACAAGTCCTCCGCCTATACCCCGACCTTCACCATGAACGGCGGTGAGCTCACTGTCACGGTTGGCCAGGGCGACACCGACGCCATCGACTCAAACGGCAACCTCGTCATCAACGGCGGCACCATCAATGTGACCGGCAACTCCGCCTTTGACTATGACGGCAGCGCCACCTATACTGGCGGCACCATCATTATCAACGGCCAACAGGTCGACAGCATCCCCAATCAGATGATGGGCGGCCGCGGCGGCATGATGGGCGGCGGCATGGCAGGAGGCGGCATGATGAACGGCGGAAAGGGCACGATGAGCGGCGGTATGATGGGCGGCAGGAGATGGTGAGCCCCCTGAATTTTATACCGTAAATGATAAAACCACCCCAAAACAGGGGGTGGTTTTATCAATAAACAGTTATTTCCGTGCCTTTCGGAACATGAAGGCGCGGGCGGCCTGAATGGCTACATTGTACGGGAAGGGACGCAGGGCCCGGTCCGCCTCTCGGAGCTTGTCGCGGATGGGGATGGACTGGGGGCAGTGCTGCTCACATTTTCCGCAGCGTATACACTGGGAGGCAAAGGCCGGTTCCCTCGTCAGGCCCACCGTTTGGATAAACTGGGTGCGCCCGGCGAGCTTCGATTCGGAATACATCGTGTTGTAGCTGCGGAAGGTGCCGGGGATATCCACGCCCTTGGGACACGGCATACAGTAGCGGCAGCCCGTGCACCCGACCTTTTCCTTTTCACGTATGGCGCGCTTGACTTTCTCGAGGGTCTCCAGGTCCGCCTCCGTCAGTGACCCGGCCTGCGCCTGGCTTGCTGTGCGGCAGTTGGCTTCCACCATCTCCAGCGAGTTCATGCCCGACAGAACCACTGTCACCTCCGGCTGGTTATACAGCCAGCGCAGGCCCCATTCGGCGGGGCTCCAGTCACGCCCGCTCTCCCGCATGGCCTTCTTCGCGCCCTCCGGCAGCATGTTGACAAGCTTGCCGCCCCGCAGCGGTTCCATGATCATGACGGGCACGCCCTTCGCCGCGGCGGCGTGCAGGCCGTCCCTGCCCGCCTGGGCCACTTCGTCGAGATAGTTATACTGGATCTGGCAGAAATCCCAGTCGTAGTCATTGAGGATTTTCAAGAAATTTTCCGTGTTGCCATGATAGGAAAAGCCGATGTTGCGGATGGCGCCGGACTCCTTCTTTTCCCGGATCCAGTCCAGGATCCCGACGGTCTTGAGCTTTTCCCACATGGCCACATCCGTCAGATGGTGCATCAGGTAATAGTCCACGTAATCAGTGCGCAGGCGGCTGAGCTCCTCGTTAAAAAAGCGGTCAAGCGCGGCGCGGTTCCCGATCAGGTACTGGGGAAGCTTTGTGGCAATGTGGACCTTGTCGCGGATGCGGTTGCGCTCGAAGATCTCACCCACGGCGGCCTCACTGCCCGGATAGATATAGGCTGTGTCAAAATAGTTTACACCAGCGCGGTACGCGGCCATGAGCTCCGCCTCAGTCTTGGCGATGTCGATGCCCGCGCCCTTCTTGGAAAAGCGCATGCAGCCGTAGCCCAGGATGCTCAGGTCGTTTCCGCTGCGGTCTTTTCTGTACTGCATGGATAAACCCCCTTCTTATTAGATTATGATGATTAGCTTATTGATATTCTGCCAAATCGGCAGATAAAAACCAATATGCAGTCACGGCAGTGTCAGTCCAATTTCATAGCGTTCAGCGTTTCCTCCGCCTCTGCCATGATGGCATGTACATCGGCGCCGACGATATCGAGACCGTCGGCTTCGATCTTCATCACGTCCGGAACGGCGTAGTAGCTCTGTACCAGCGCCTTTACATAGCCGAAGCCGTAATCGTCCGGCACGTAATTGCCGCCCGCCGTGGTCACATAATATAGCCTCTTCGCCCGGCACAGACTGACCGGCACGCCCTCCTCCGAATACCTGAATGTGAGGCCCACGACGGTGATCTGCTCCAGATACTGCTTGAGCATGGCCGGGAAGGAGAGGTCCCAGTACGGGGCCGCGACCACAATGGTCTCCGCTTCGGAAAACTGCCGTGCAAGGTCAAACAGAGAATCCTGAAAATCCCCCTGCGCGATCAGCCGGTCACGCGTATTGATAAAAGTCTCATTGCTGACGGGGAAGGCAAGCTCTTCCAGGCGGACTTCCTCAAACGGCTCGTTCAGCCTTGCCAGCAGCTTTTCCGCCAGAACCTTTGTCCGGGAGTTCTTTCGCACGCAGGCATTCACATATAGTATCGGTTTGTTCATAGCATACCTCCGTCATTCCTGATTTTTCTTTTTTCTCGTCGCTGCATCTTAAACAGCTCCTCCGCCGCAAGACGCGTCTTTGCCACAACGTCGCCCGCTGTCTTGGGGAAGCAGTAGTAGAGCGCGTTTAAGTTCCCGATGCTGATCATGTCGCCCAGTTCGTACCAGTAATAGTCGGCGTTCAGACTGTAGGAAAAGGCAGGGGATTGGCGGTAGTCCAGCTTCCCGCCGCAGCCGTTGAGATGAAAGCCATCGACTGTATGGGTGAGTGTTCCTTCTCCCACAGTATAGAGACATTTTGTGTCCACCAGCATGCGGATCACCACAGGCAGCTCAAGCCGATAGCGGCCCTCCTCGAGCTCTTTGCGCACACAGTCACGCTCCCATGCATACCAGTCAGGGATATGGGAAAAGATCGGGTCACCGTCCTCTGCCCGAAGCCGGCCGTACTCGTCAAGCTCCCATACCTTGCCGCAGTGACGGCAGCGTAAGTGTGTTCCCTTGCCCTCGGTCTCACCCTCGGTCAGGCAGACAGGACACTTGTACAGCACACGGTTCAGGCCGTCGGCCCGGATATTCTCGTCCACGCGGATTCGCTGCTCCTGCTGGTCCTTGAAGTTATCGAACGCGAAGAGCTCTTTCAGGATCGCATTGAGTTCTTCAACGCTTTTTGCCTGGATATCCTCCGAGGAGAGAACATAAGTGACCGACGCGCTGACCTTTACCTTGCGAAGCTGCAGCATATTGTAGAGCGGATCGCGGAGAAAAGCGCCGGAGCTTTTGATCATCACGACCGGTACCTTGAGCATTTTCAGCAGCTTCCCGAGCGAGGCGGGCAGGGTCGTGGCTGTGCCGTCAAAGCTGTATCCGGCCTCGGGGTAGAGCAGGACGGAGTCGCGGAGCTTGTCGACCGCGTAGCGCATATCGCGGACAAGCGTCGTGTCCAGAATAAATTTCTTCGTGGGTATGCAGCCGAGACTGCGCATCAGACCGCGCTTTCCCACGAAGCCGTCCGAGGTGCAGACGATATTGAACGGGCGCGGATAGAGGACAGTCGCGGCAATTTTCAGATCAATGAAGCTGGAGTGATTCATGAGGATCAAGGCGGGCTCGTCCGGCCCGAGCCGTTCCATCCCCTTTGAGGTATATGAAAAATCCACGGCACGCAGCTCACGAGCGCTCAGGGTTTTGAGCAGCGTGCGGAAAAGCATCGTCGGCCTCTTTGGCGGCAGATGGGGCTCGCGGGGAATGGCCAGCACTTCGTCGTAGGGCAGGTCACGGTTTTTAATTTTCATAGAGGAACCTCCCTCAAAATCTGAGTTGAGTATACCATATGAGGGCGGGCGCGGTAAAGATGAACAAAGGCAAATCCGCCACAAAGCATGAGAAGAGAAAAGAAATATTTGACAGCGGACATACGACCGCATATTCCGATAGTAATAATTATGTATTAAGGAGTATAAGCAATGCTGCCTGATGGACTGATATTTCAACAATGATTACGAAGAAAGGCGTTGACTCTCTATAGCTTGTTTTGTTATTTTGAGACAACGCCTTTTTCCTGTAAAGGGAAACGCTTATGCGCAGGCGTTGTGTTTCATATACTGACGAAACTCCGGATCAAGTTCCTGCTCTACCCAGGGCAAATCTTCACGGATCGTACCAACCCGTGAAGCAGCCCCTTCCAAACACTGATTCAAGGGAAAATCCAGAAAGAAAACGTCCGTACATGCTTTAAACCTCAGCTGCAGCGTTCGTTGGTAATTTCCGTCTATGATCCAGCAATTCCTTCACTTTTGTCCTGACTGTATCCAAATCGCTGCTGGTCAGGATGGGAATCAGTGTGTTGATTTCCTCAATGCTTCTGTCCCACCATTTCAATTGAAGAAGCAGATCAACAAGTTCATCATCAAAGCGCTTCCGCAAGACCTGTACAGGATTTCCAATCACGATGGTATAGGGTGCAACATCACGGCCTACAACACTGTTTGCTCCGATGATGGCTCCGTCTCCAATATGAATACCAGGCAGAATAACGGCATTCTGGCCGATCCATACGTCGTTGCCTATCACGGTGTCGCCTTTCAGCGGCAAATCAGACGCCTTCGGCGGTTCCATGTCCCAGCCTTCCAGCGTGTAAAATGGGAAGGTCGTGACGGCGTTCATCTGGTGATTTGCGCCGTTCATGACAAATTCCACGCCGGCTGCGATTTGACAGAACTTTCCGATCATCAGCTTATCGCCGTTCCATTCATAATGATGAGTGACATGACTTTCAAAATCCGAATCGGCAATATACGTAAAGTCTCCGACAATAATGTTTGGATTGGTGACCGTCGGCTTTACATAGATTTCTTTCTCATATCCCGGAATGGGATGAATCTTATTCGGATCAGGCGTTATTCCGTTTTTCATGTTCTTCATCCTCACAAATATCGATTTATCGAGATGATTTTACCATACTGCCGGGTATAGAGCAAGCCGTCCTGTTTGCACGAAAAAATGTACAGGCCATCATGACCCGTAAGTTTGATGCATTGCGTCAAACTGCAAAAACAACCTGTGTACGTTTGTCAATGATGTGAGACTGAGAAATTGAGTTTGAAAGAGAAGCGCGTTAGCTTCTGACGGAGGGAGGGCGTAGCCCGACTGGAGTCAGCA
>CADBYZ010000018.1 GCA_902799075.1 Oscillospiraceae bacterium
ACTGCGGTGCTTTCTGCATGCCCCATCGCGCCTGCAAGGCTTGCGGTCAGTACAAGGGCCGGACAGTCATCGCTGTTGAAGAGAGCAAGTAAAGCTGCTAAAGGAGGAAAGGTGTGAAGCCTCTCCTCCTTTTGCTTTTTGTTCGATTGAAAGCTTCCCGTTTTGTACTCAGAAGATATTAACTGCGTAGATGCGCCCCCCGTTCTTTCTTTTCGCCTTGCCGAAAAGAAAGAACGGGGGGGCGCAATGCGCAGCTAACGTCCTGCGATCAAGTGAGATAGGAGGGACTACGGATGGAAGACAACTATATAAAGTCCGTCGATCCGACAAGCCCTCTCAGCGGGCGCGTGGAGATCGGGGACACGGTGATGTCCATCAACGGCAATGAGATCCTCGACGTGCTCGACTACAAGTTCTTTGCCTATGACCGCGACCTCGAGGTGGTCCTGCAAAAGCCGGACGGCTCGCGCTACAACCTGCATATCAAAAAGGGCGAGGGCGGCGACCTGGGGCTGGACTTTGAAAGCTATCTCATGGACGCGCCGCGCTCCTGTGCCAACGCCTGCGTCTTCTGCTTCATTGATCAGCTGCCGCGCGGCATGCGCAAAACCATGTATTTTAAGGACGACGACGCGCGGCTGAGCTTTCTGCTGGGCAACTATATCACGCTCACAAACCTCTCCGACCGCGAGGTGGAACGCATCATCGCCCTGCACGTAAGCCCTATCAACGTGTCGGTGCACACCATGAACCCGGAGCTGCGCTGCAAGATGCTCCGCAATCCAAGGGCCGGCGAGACTATAGACATCATGCGCCGCTTTGCCAAGGCGGGCATCGTCATGAACTGCCAGATCGTGTGCTGCCCGGGACTCAACGATGGGGACGAGCTGCTGCACTCCATGCGGGAGCTGGAAGCCCTTTGGCCCGCGGTACACAGCGTTTCCATCGTGCCGGTGGGACTCACGAAGCACCGCAAATATCTCTATCCCCTCACCCCTTTCACGAAGGAGCACGCGGGGGAAACCCTCGACCTGGTGGAGGAGTTTTCGGAGGCCTGCCGCCATAAACACGGCAGCCGCATCTTTTTCTGCGGGGACGAGCTGTATATCAAGGCCGAGCGTGAGCTGCCGCCGGATGAGTTTTACGAGGAATATACCCAGCTCGAAAACGGCGTAGGGACCCTGCGCCTTTTGGAAACCGAGTTCAAGAGCGCGGTGAAGCTGGCGGACGAGCCGGACGGCATCGACTTTGCCATCGCCACCGGGGTATCGGCGGCGCCCTACATTGAGAAGCTGCTGCATCATGCGCGGGAGGCCTTCCCGACTCTCAAAGGCCATGTATACGCGATCGAGAACGATTTCTTCGGCCACAGCATCAACGTCACCGGCCTTGTGACCGGCGGCGATTTAATAAAGCAGCTCCGGGGAAAGGAACTGGGAGAGCGACTGCTGGTGTCCCAAAACATGCTGAGAAGGCAGGAGCTCGACTTTCTGGACGACGTGAAGCTGGAGGAAGCCAGTGCCGCCCTCGGTGTGCCGATCTACCCGGTGGAGTCCGACGGCTTCGCCCTCTGCGACGCGATGTTCGGCATATTGCCCGAGGTGCAGATCCCCGTCCGGGAAGAAACGGGCGAGAAATTTTACAGATACAATACTTGAATATAAAGTGGAAAATGAAATGAATGTGTCTGCTTCGCAGATGATTATAATTTGTGCCGAAGGCACACCATAACTCTACTTTCCACTTTGATTATAAGGAGGATTTGAAATGTCAAGACCTCTTGTTGCCATCGTGGGCCGCCCGAACGTGGGCAAGTCCATGTTATTTAACCGCCTGGTCGGCCAGCGTCTGAGCATTGTGGAGGACACCCCCGGCGTCACCCGCGACAGGCTCTACGCGCCCTGCGAGTGGTGCGGCCGCACCTTCGACATGGTGGACACCGGCGGCATCGAACCGTCCACCGACAGCGAGATTTTGCTCTTCATGCGCGAGCAGGCACAGATCGCCATTGACACCGCCACCGTCATCATCCTTGTCACCGACATCCGCACCGGCGTCACCGCCGCGGACAAGGATGTGGCGAACATGCTCAAGCGCTCGCACAAGCCTGTGGTGCTGGCCGTCAACAAGGCAGACTCCACCGGGACCGAGGATCCGGCGCTCTACGAGTTTTACGAGCTGGGTCTGGGTGACCCCATCGCCGTCTCCGCCGTGCACGGCCACGGCACCGGGGACCTGCTGGACGAGTGCCTGAAGTATTTCCCCGAGGCGGAGGAAAATGAGGCGGAGGACGACTTTATCAAGGTCGCCGTCATCGGCAAGCCCAATGTGGGCAAGTCCTCGCTCATCAACCACATCCTCGGCGAAAAGCGCCTCATCGTCAGCGACATGGCGGGCACCACCCGCGACGCGGTGGACACGCTTTTTGAAAACGACAAGGGCCGCTATATGTTCATCGACACCGCCGGCATCCGCCGCAAGTCCAAAGTGGAGGAGCGCGTGGAGAAGTTCTCCGTCATGCGCGCCCAGCTTGCCATTGAGCGCGCCGACGTTTGCCTCATCCTCATCGACGCCCGCGACGGTGTGACCGACCAGGACACCAAGATCGCGGGGCTTGCCCATGAGGCGGGCAAGGCTTCCATCGTGGTCGTGAACAAGTGGGACCTCGTGGAAAAAGAGACCGGCACCATGGAGAAAATGCGCAAGGACATCATGCGCGACCTGAGCTTCATGAGCTATGCCCCGGTGCTCTTCATCTCCGCCCTCACCGGCCAGCGCACCGACCGCATTTTTGAGCTCATCAACTTTGCAAACGACCAAACCAACATGCGCATCTCCACCGGCATGCTCAACAATGTCCTGGCCGATGCCCAGGCCCGCGTCCAGCCGCCCACCGACAAGGGCCGCCGCCTGAAGATCTACTACATGACCCAGACGGGCATCAAGCCCCCCTGCTTCGTCATCTTCTGCAACAGCAAGGAGCTGTTCCATTTCTCCTACCAGCGCTATCTGGAAAACCAGATCCGCGCGGTCTTCGGACTGGAGGGTACGCCTATCCGCATTGTGATCCGCCAGAAGGGAGACAAGGAATGAGCATCTATTGGCTCCTTCTGGGGCTGACAGCCATCGTCGCCTATCTCTTCGGCAGCATGGACACGATGGTGCTGGCGTCGAACTTTGTCTTCCATCGCAACCTCATGCGCCTGGGGGATCATACCAGATTCATCTCCAACTTCCGGCGGCTGTTCGGCATTGGGGGCTTCTTCAAGCTCCTGGCCGTGGAGCTTGTGAAGGATCTTATCCCGATCGTTGTGGGCTCCCTGCTGCTGGGGATTCGCGGGCACGCGGATGTGGGCCGCGCCTTCGCGGGCTTTGTGCTGGTGCTCGGCAGGCTCTTTCCCGTGTTCTACCGCTTTCGCGGCAGCCATGCGTCGGTAGCCATGATCGTGGCGGCCTTCATGGTCGGAAACTCCGTGGGCGCGGCGGCTATGATCGTGACCGCGGGCGTGATCGCCCTCACGCGCTATCTCTCCCTCGGCACCGCTGCGGGGGCGGTGGTGTATATGATGGTATCGGTGCTGGCGGTGGACGACTCCCTGCTCCTGCGCCTAGCCCTTATGACGGCGGGACTGGTGCTGCTGCGGCACATCCCGGCGATGATCCGCCTTGTGCGCCGCACCGAGCCGCGCCTGAGCCTCAAAGAGGATATTACCTATAAATTGGATGAATAAAGCGCCCCGCATATTTGCGGAGCGCTTTTTGCAAAGGAGCAAGGACTATGAAGAACAGACAAGCGGGACTTGACCGGCTGCGCATTCTGTCGGCCTGGTTTGTTGTGTGCATCCATCTCTTTGCCCTGCTCGGTGATCTGGCCGGCAGCACGGGGATCAGTCTGTTTGTTAACGCCTTTGTCTACGCGCTGGTGTTCTGCGCGGTCAACTGCTTCGGACTTCTGAGCGGCTGGCTGGGCTATCGCGAGGAGGGAAACTCCCTGCGACTCAAGCCGCTGGTTTTGCTTTGGCTGCAGTTTGTTTTCTACCGTGTGTTCTTCCTGCTGCTGCCGTCCCTCCTGGGGATCGCGGAGGTGAGCCTTGCGGATGTTTTTCTGCCGGTGACGCGGCGGGTCAACTGGTATATGACCGCCTACTTTGAAATGATGCTTCTGGCCCCGGGGCTGAACCTCATCGTGCGCCATGTCTCCCGCGGCGTGAATGCCGTCATCTGCCTTGCGCTGCTGGCCCTCACCGTCATCTCCACCGCTTTGCGGGCTGTGATGGACTGCGATCCCTTCCTGCTGTGCGAGGGCTATAACTGGATGTGGCTGGCTGCACTGTACTTCTGGGGCGCATCGCTGCGAAAGCACGGGTGGTTCTCCGGCATTTCTGCAGGCAGGCTTCGGCTGGTACTTTTCGCCTCGCTGCTGCTCACCGCCGCCTGGCGCTGGGGGATGCGCTCCTTCTTCTCCCCCGCCGGTTTTCCCGGCAACACCGAGAAGATTTTCTACAGCTACACCTCTCCGACCATCGCCCTCGCGGCGATCTGTCTGCTGCTCCTGCACGCGCGGCTTACCGGGCCGGGCAGCAGATTTATGGAGAAGGCGTCCTCGGCGGCGCTGGGCGTGTTCCTGCTGCACACCACCGTCTGGAACTGGCTCATTGTCCCCTGCGCCGGGCTTTTAAGTCCCCTGCCTCAATCCTTTGCGTGGCTGAACGTGCTGGGCTCGGCGCTGGTGATCACGCTGCTGTGCATCCCGGTGGACCTTCTGCGCGGGCGGCTCTTTACGCTTCTGCGTATCCCGGCCCTTGCGGAGAAGCTGCAGGCGCGGTTCTTTGCGCTCTGCGGAAGGATTGCGGAGAAGGTTTCCTAACTGCTCTTGACTTTTCCGCGCAAATGTTATACTCTGATGAAACCAACATGTGGGAGTATGGGATATGGGATTTTTTGAACTGCTGCTGATCGCCGTTGGTCTGAGCATGGACGCCTTTGCCGTGTCCATCTGCAAGGGGCTGAGCCTCAAAAAGCTTTCGCCGCGCCACGCGATGCTGGTGGGGCTTTACTTCGGCGGCTTTCAGTTTCTGATGCCGGTGATCGGCTGGGCGCTGGGCTACCGCTTTGAGCACATGATCGAGAGCGTGGACCACTGGATCGCCTTCGGGCTGCTGACCGTGATCGGCATCAGCATGATCCGTGAGGCAAAGCAGGCCGACGATCTGGACGACGATCTGAGCTTCAAAACCATGCTGCTGCTCGCCGTCGCCACCAGCATCGACGCGCTGGCCGTGGGCGTGACCTTTGCCTTTTTGCAGGTGCGCATCCTGCCCGCCGCCTCGCTCATCGGCGTGACCACCTTCCTGCTGTCGGTCCTCGGCGTGTACATCGGCCACCAGTTTGGCCTGCGCTACAAGGCGAAGGCTGAGATCGCGGGCGGGGTGATCCTCATCGGCATCGGCGTGAAGATTTTACTGGAGCATCTGGGATATATTTAAAACACATGAAAAGCGCGGAAGAAAAAGATCCTTCGCTTCGCTCAGGATGACAATATAAATATCCGGACGACAAAACAGGAGCCGTGAAGCAAAGCTTCGCGGCTCCTGTTCTCGCTTATGGGATTACTTGTCGTCCTTGTCCAGGGCCTTCTTCGCGGCTTCCTTGACATCCTCGACGAACTCCTGGGCCTTGGCCTTGTACTCGGGCGCGTTCTCGCGGATATCCTCCACGATATCCTGCACCTTCTCGATGACCTCGGGTGCCTTCTCCTTCACGGTCTCGAGCACCTCATTCACCTTGTCCTCGGGCTTGGCCTGCTTGTCGGCGGGCTTTGCTTCACCCTCGGCGGGCTTGGCATCCACATAGGTGTAGCCGTTCTCGCCCTCGTCGGAGACGCGGTAGTCGCCCTTGCTCTCGGCGGGCTTGCCGGCGAGCTGGGATTTGACGGTGTCGGCGACGATCTTGGTGTTCTCGATCGCCTGATCCTTGAAGTTGCGCACGAAAGTGTTGGCATCAACGGTGCCGGTCTCTTTCTTGGTCTTCTGGGTGGCCTGGTAGGCGGTGACGAGTGCGCCGATCGTCAGGCCGGTTTTCAGCAATT
Source organism: Oscillospiraceae bacterium (assembly GCA_902799075.1). Classification (GTDB taxonomy): domain Bacteria; phylum Bacillota; class Clostridia; order Oscillospirales; family Oscillospiraceae; genus Limivicinus. The sequence goes on from CADBYZ010000018.1 coordinate 6,089, forward strand.
TGGAAATAAGTCCCATGGTTTTTTGTACCTCCTGTATAATTCCACGCTCAGAATCTGAGCCAATAGTGGTTGCCGTAAATGTCGGTAAAGCGATAGCAGGGAATGACGTTGTTTGTGACGCTCAGGTTTTCAAGCGTCAGCTCGCCCGTGACAACGAGGCTCGAGTCGAGCTTGTGGGTGCTCTGGTAGCTGTTGTCGTAGCCGTAGTAGTCGCACACAAACTCCAGTCTGTCGCCGCGCCGGAGCGGAACAAGGCCCTTGGGGCTTGTCTCTGTCTCGCCGCCGGCGTAGAACGGGTAGGCCCCGGTGACGGTGCCGTAGCGGTTTTCGTCGTTGAAGATGACCTGGAGATTGACCTTCTCGCCGTTCAGGAGCGCCGGGATACGGCCGATGGTGGTCCAGCTGCCGTCCGGGTTCTGGCTGTCGGAGACGAGGTAGTAGGCCACCAGCTGTCCGTTGATGGTGAGCCATGTGGCGTCGTAGTCAATCAGGAGATTGCCGTCTTCGATCTCGAACAGGTTGTCAAGCCCCAGGTCGAAATAGCCCTCACCGTCATCGGCAAAGACGTTCAGCTCCACGGTCTGGATCTGTGCCCACTCCTTGTCCGTCAGGGACACGACGGGGCGGCCGTTTGCGTAGGAGACCGTAAGCCTGCCGGGATCGAGGAAGCTTTCGCTCATGGCCTGCGCGTGGTCGGCAATGAGCTGCGTGTCGACCCAGCTCTTATCACCGCCGAAGCTGCGCCCGGAGAAGGCGGAGAAGAGGCTGAACAGGTCGCCCATGTCAAGTGTATAGCCCGCGCTCGACTGCCCGTAGGAATTGGTGTAGCCGCCGGAGAGAGCGCCCGCAGGGCCGGAGCTTCCGTAGGCCGAGCCGCCGTAGGAGCTGCTGCCGGCGGAGGAGTAGCCGCCCAGGAGCGTACTGAGCAAATCGCCGTAGGAGTCGAAGCCGTCGCCGGAATAGCCGTAGCTCTGGGAGGCGGAGGAGCCCACCTGCCCGCCGTACTCAAGGCTTGCAAAGCTCCTGATGACCTTGGCATACTCCTCGTCAAGGCCGAGAGTGTCATAGGTATTGATGGCCGTGGACACCGAGCTCATGCTCTCATAGGGGAAGTAGATGCTCAGGCCGTAGCACTTGGTGATGGTGGTGCCGTTATACTTGACACAGTCCTGGATGGTCCGGGCGAGGGCCTTGCCCTCCTCGGAGCCGATGCGCAGGGCGAGGTCGGCCAGATCCACCTGGTTGATGCGTGTGGACTGGGCAAACTGTCTGGCACCCGCGCGGGCATTGGAAACCTGGCGGTAGTCGTCACCCTCAATCATGTCGCAGGTGGAGACCGAGAAATCGCGGAATGTATCGGGGATCTTATTCTCAAGCTGAGCAAGATCCGTCATGGCCAGGGTGACCTGGGCGTTGTAGGACTTGGCGCGGCAGGCGCTGACATAGCTGTCGATGATGGTCTTGCCGAGAGCCTCGGTGGGCAGAGAGGTGTTCTTTGAAATGGCGTTGAGCCAGTCGGTATAGTACCAGCCCGTGCCGGGCTCCACCTCCTCGGAGGCGATGAGATAGTCGGCGTACTTGGCGGAGACCAGCGCCGTCTCCAGGGTGGACATGAGACAGGCGTCGTAGCCGATCCAGTCGAAGGTGACGCCCGCGTCGCTCAGGGCCTGGTCGATCTGCGGCAGGGTCATGGAGGAGCGCCCGCCGCTCTTTTCATCGTAGCCGTAGCCGCTGATGGAGCCGCCGCCGTGGTCCCACATGATGAGCACGTTGCGGTTGGCGGGGAAGTTTTTCGCGCAGTATTGGATGAACTTCGTCAGGTTCGCGGGGTTGGTCATGGCGGCACTGCCGAAGTTGCTCTCCAGGCGCTCAAGTCCGCCGCTCTGTACGCGGTAGATCTGGTTTGCGGAGTTGGAGACCACGTTGTTTTTCCAGCTTCTGCAGCCGCCGGTCTCCACAATGACGTTCACCTTGTCGGAGATGTTGGCCTTCACCATCTCCGTCAGGTCCGAGGTCGCCATGCCGTACTTGGACTCCAGGTCCGTGCCGCACAGATAGACCATGACCGTGACGGTATCACGTCCGTTGCCGAGGGGCGTGAAGAATTTGCCGCGCGCTGCCGCCGCGACGGGCGCGGCGGTGGGTCTCATTGTCGCCGTGGGCCTGGGCGTGGCGGTGGGCCGCGGCGCCGCAGTCGGTGCCGTGGTGGGTACGACGCCGGGCAGATCCTGCAAAAGGCCGCTGCCGCCTGCGGAGCCGCCGGTGGGGTTTGTGCCCGAGTAGCTGTCACCGTAGCCGAAGAGTGAGCCAAGCAGGTCGCCCCAGCTTCCCGCGTCGTCGGACGAGAACATCAGGTTCGCGTCGCTGATGGACTGCAGGCCGCTGTTTTGCGGAGCCGCGGTGTAGCTCGGGGCCGCGGTATGGACGGGGGCCGCGGTGACATAGGATGTGGGCCTGGGCGTTGCAACCGGGATGCTCTGTGTCTCGCCGCCGTTTCCGCAGCCGCGCAGAAGGACGAAGAGCAGGATCAGGATGCCGAAAATGCTGACGCCGCCGGAACGGCGCGGGATCCCGGTGCGCTGGGTCCTGCGGCTCGACATGCCCATGCGCTGCTGTCCGGTCGGGCCGCCAGGCATGCCGGTGCGCTGCTGTCCGGTAGTACCCTGGCCGGGTCTGCCGTTCTGGCTGCTGCCGCCGACGGGGCCGCCGAAGTTGACCTGATCGCCTTTGCGGGCGGTGACAGAGCCCTGGCCTACCCGTTTTTCTCTGCTGTGAGGTCTTTTGTTATCCATTTGATTGCCTCTATCTGTTTACTTTTCAACCCTGAACAGGTGACTTGTGAAGCTGCCGCACTTTTCGCCTGCGCGCAGGACAGGAGAGGGGAAGCCCCAGTGGTTCATGGCATCGGGCCAGAGCTGGGTCTCGAGGCACACGGCGCCGCGGTCGTGAGTCATGACACCGCCCTTGCCGACCTGCTCGCCGAGGCCGTTTGCGGTATAGACCTGCACGCCGGGCATGTCGGTGAACACCGCCATGCGGATGCCTGTCTCGGCGCTGTAGAGCTCGGCGGCATAGGGCTTGCTGCCGAGGCAGAAGTTGTGGTCATAGCCGTTTGCGAGCTTGAGCTGCTCATCGTCCGCGCCGATATCCCGGCCGACAGGCTTTTCCTGGGTAAAGTCAAAGGGGGTGCCGCCGACAGGCACGATCTTTCCGTTGGGCACGCTGTCCGGCGTCAGGGGCAGACAGGAGGTGGCGTTGAGAATGAGCGTCTGCTCCATGGCCTTGCCGCAGCCGGAGAGGTCAAAATAGCTGTGATTGGTGGGGGCGAAGAGGGTGTCGGTGTCAGACTCGGCCTCATAGATCATGTAGAAAACGACGTCTCCGTCGTCCGCGGTCTCAAGACGATAGGTCACGGAGACATTCAGATTGCCGGGGAAGCCCTGCTCTCCGTCGGGGCTGAGGCGGGTAAAGCGTACACCGTTCTCGCCCTCGATCGCGGTGTTCCACATGTAATGGTCATAGCTTCTCGAACCGCCGTGCAGGCAGTTATTTCCGTTGTTCTTTTCAAGCGGGTACTCTTTGCCGTTTAACGAGAAGCGCGCCCCGCCGAGGCGGTTGGCAACCCGTCCGATCATGCCGCCGAGGTGGCCGCGCCCGGTCTCGTATTCCGCCGCCGTGTCGTAGCCGAGCACCACGTCGGTCAGGCCGCCGTCCTTATTGGGTACACAAATAGCCTGGACGATTGCGCCATAGTCAAGGACGGTGCAGCTTGCGCCGCCGTCATTGGTGATAGTATAGGCATGGACCTCCTCTCCGGTGGAGAGGAAACCGAAGGAACGAACTGAAACAGACATAGTATGCCTCCCAAAAACAGATTCACTTGGATTGTAGCACAAACAGGAAAAAAAAGAAATGCCTTTCATTGTGCCTTGACAAAAGTTAACATTCTTTTTATAGTTAATACATAGACAAAAAGCCCCCGGGCAGAAGGAGGACGCTTATGGCTATTGTGGTGATCGGCGCGGTGTTTGTGGATGTGAAGGGCTTTCCGGAGGATCTGTACCTCCCCACCGGGCGAAACGCCGGGGAGATCCAGTTCGTCCACGGCGGCGTGGGCCGGAATGTGGCCGAGGATATTGCCAATGTGGAGCTGCGCCCCACCTTTATCAGCCTTGTGGACGATTCCGCCCAGGGCGAGGATGTGCTGCGCAAGCTGCGCCGCCACAAGGTGAACACCGACTACATCCGCGCGGTGCCGAACGGGATGGGCATGTGGCTGGCGGTCTTCGATCAGACGGGGGACCTTGCGGGCTCCATCTCCCAGCGCCCGGATCTCAGCCGTATCTGCGACATTCTGGACGAAAAGGGCGACGAGATTTTCAAAAACGCCGACAGCCTGGTTATTGAGGTCGACATCGGCAAGGATATCGTCAAGCGCGCCCTCGACCTTGCGGAAAAGCACGGCGTGCCCGTCTACGGCGTGGTCGCCAACATGGGCATTGCCTCCGAGCGGCGGGACTTTCTGCAGCGCATGGACTGCTTTGTCTGCAACCAGGCCGAGGCCGGCATCCTCTTTGTGGCGGACTACTCGAAGGCCAGCCCCGAGGTGCTGTGCGCCGATCTGCCCGCCCGGCTTGAAAGCGCGAACATCCCCGCCATCGTCGTCACCATGGGCAGCCGCGGCGCGGTCTACGCAAACCGCAGCGGCGAGGTGGGCTACTTCCCGGCGGAGCATGTGAAGGTGCGCGACACCACCGGCGCGGGCGACGCCTTCTGCGCCGGAGTCTCCATCGGGCTTACCTATCGCAAGAGCATGCGCGAGGCCGTGGAGATCGGCACGCGCCTGGCGGCCTCGGTCATCAAGGTGTCGGAAAATGTGTGCCCACGCTTCCGCCCGCGCGAGCTGGGTCTGGAGCTGGACGTGGAAGAGGAATAAAAACAGCAGACCAACGGTAAACGCCGGCAAGGCGAAACCGTTGGTCTTTTCAATTCAAAAACCCGATATACTCATCGAACACATTGAACAGCATATCCCCCGAGCAGACCGGGAGCACCATGTCGCTGTGCCCGATCGGGACAAACTCAAATTGCTCCCGCGCCCTTGTCAGCACCAGGACCGGGATGATCTCATACTTCGGCCCGAATACGATTTCCAGAAACGGCGCGTACTTTGCCGCCTGCTCCACCTCGTCCGGGTCGATTTTGTCCTTCATCTTGAACTCCAGCGAGAAGACCCGGTTTTCCGTGATGATCAGCACATCGGCGTAAATGCGCACATAGCGCGAGCGCTTGAGCCGCAGCTCGAAGGCGATCTCCCAGTCGAGACAGGACTTGCCCAGCAGGTGCAGCAGATCGTCAAAGAGGCTCACCATCGTCTCCCGGCAGTCCCGGAAAGAGTGGATGAGGCCCCGCGTGTCGTTCAGATTTCGCCCGATATTGGTGCAGCCCTCGGTCAGCGCCTTGAGCCATTCGTCCTCCGTGAGGGCGAAAAAGCCCGAAACCGTGTCGTAGTAGCCCGCAAACTCCTGTAAGCCGATATGGGGCCGGGCCTGGCGGACAATGCCGTGCCATTTGCAATCCCGGTCCTGCCAGCACAGCTCCTTCATCAGCGGGGAGGCGTACAAAAGCTGATTGACCGTCTTGCGGTCAACGCCCAGCCTGTCCGCGATCTCGCGGGCCTTGATGCCGTCTGCCTGACAGATCACGGCACAGACGGCCCGTTCCAGCTCCTGCTGTGTCATCGCGCCAGGAGGACCCGGAGGGAATCGCGCAGGGGCTGATGGCGGATGGCGGTGGCATCAAAGCGGACGCTGGCAAAGGCCGCCTGCATGATGGGGCCGGTGCAGAAAGCGCAGATCAGGGTGCCGATGCCCACCGGGCCGCCGAGCAGCCAGCCGATAAGGGTCGCCGTGCTCAAAAGCGCAATGCTCACCGCGCCGATGGGGACGCGCTTGACCCGCTTGGCAAGGCCCACCAGCAGCGTATCGCGCGGGCCGCAGCCGAGGGATGCGATCATGTAGGTGTACTGGGTGTAGGCCATGATGACAAGGCCCAGGAGCATCACGGGGATCCCGGCCCAAAGAGATGTGCGGGCGGGCACGGCGTTGACATGATTGAAGAAATCCACCGACTTCCCTACTACAAAGGCGTCGATGAACATGGCGATGCCGATGGGCTCCTTGAGCAGGATGTCGATGATCAGGATGGTCAGCGACACGGCGATGGACGCCGTGCCGTAGAGGATTCCGAAGGTTTTGGACAGGCCGAGGTTCAGCACATCCCATGGCCCCGCGCCGATATTGGCCTGGATGGTCAGGTACACGCCGAAGCCGTTTATAAACAGGCTCACCGCAGCAAGCAGCATATTTAATATAATTGCGCGCGCCGAACGGTTTTCGCGCAGGTTTTCCAAAGTCATGTCGTATCGCCTCTGTCTTGATGTCAACACAGCATACCACGCATGATGCCGCTTTTCAATCGTTGATTTCGCCGAAAAAGCACCGCAGGGAGCATTTTGTGCTCTCTGCGGTACTTTTTTGTCATAGATTGGAAATCCCTCAGAACAGGCCGCTGATCCTGCCGTTTTCGTCCACGTCGATCTTTTCGGCGGCGGGCGCCTTCGGAAGGCCCGGCATGGTCATGATGTCGCCGGTGAGCACGACGATGAAGCCCGCGCCGGCGGAGACCTTGACGTTTTTCACCGTGACGGTGAAGTCCTCGGGCGCGCCGAGCTTCGTGGGATCGTCGGAGAAACTGTACTGGGTCTTGGCGATGCAGACGGGCAGGCCAGCAAAGCCGAGCCTGGTAAGCTCGTCGATCTGCTTCTGCGCGGCGGGCAGGATGCTCACGTCCTTGCCGCCGTAGATGCGGGTAACGATGGCATGGATCTTGTCCTCGATGCTGCCGTCAAGCTCATAGGAGAACTTAAAGTCGCCCTTTTCTTCCTCGCACAGGCGCACGACCTCGCGGGCCAGGGCCTCGCCGCCCTTGCCGCCCTCGGCCCAGACGGTGGAAAGCACAGTGTTGACGCCGAGCTCGCGGCACTTTTTGATGATGAAGTCGATTTCGGCATCCGTATCCGTCGGGAAGCGATTGACCGCCACGACACAGGGCAGGCCGTAGACATTTTTGATATTGGACACATGGCGCAGCAGGTTCGGAATGCCCTTTTCAAGGGCGTTTAAGTCCTCGCTGGCAAGCTCTTTTTTGGAAAGGCCGCCGTGCATCTTGAGCGCGCGCACGGTCGCCACGACCACCACCGCATCGGGGGTCAGGCCCGCCATGCGGCACTTGATGTCAAGGAACTTCTCCGCGCCGAGGTCCGCGCCGAAGCCCGCCTCTGTGACGGTGTAGTCGCCCATCTTGAGGGCCATGCGGGTCGCCATGACGGAGTTGCAGCCGTGGGCGATATTGGCGAAGGGGCCGCCGTGGACAAAGGCCGGGGTGCCCTCCAGAGTCTGTACCAGGTTCGGCTTGAGCGCGTCCTTCAAGAGCGCCGCCATGGCGCCTACCGCCTTGAGGTCTGCGGCAGTGACAGGCTTGCCCTCGTAGCTGTAGCCCACGATGATGCGGCCGAGGCGCTCCTTGAGATCGGTGATGGAGGAGGCCAGGCAGAACACCGCCATGATCTCGCTCGCCACGGTGATATCAAAGCCGTCCTCGCGCGGGGTGCCGTTGACCTTGCCGCCGAGACCGTCCACGACGAATCTCAGCTGGCGGTCGTTCATGTCCACGCAGCGCTTCCAGGTGATGCGGCGGGGGTCGATATGCAGGCTGTTCCCCTGCTGGATGTGGTTGTCGAGCATGGCGGCCAGCAGGTTGTTGGCAGCGCCGATGGCGTGGAAGTCGCCGGTGAAGTGGAGGTTGATGTCCTCCATGGGCACCACCTGGGCATAGCCGCCGCCGGCCGCGCCGCCCTTGACGCCGAACACGGGGCCGAGGGACGGTTCGCGCAGGGCAACGGTCACATCCTTGCCGATGCGTCTCAATCCGTCAGCCAGACCGATGGTCGTGGTGGTCTTCCCCTCGCCCGCGGGGGTGGGAGTGATGGCGGTGACAAGGACCAGCTTGCCGTTTTCGCGCCCGGGCTCCTTCAGCAGGGCCGGGTCGATCTTGGCCTTGTAACGGCCATACTGTTCCAGATACTTTTCATCCACGTGCGCACGGCGGGCGATCTCGCCGATGGGCTGCATGGCGCATTCCTGCGCGATTTCAATATCGGTTTTATAAGACATGGTCGCACCTCATAATCGTTTTCGCCTCAGCGAAAGTATTTGACTGCCGCTTCAAACATGCGGATATCATAGTTGCCGGGGACGTTGCGGTACAGATTTGCGCCGATTCGCTCGGAGTGGCCCATCTTGCCGAAGACGCGCCCGTCCGGGGAGGTGATGCCCTCGATGGCATAGAGGGAGCCGTTGGGGTTAAAATGCACATCGCCGGTGGCCTGATCGTCAAAATCCACATACTGGGTGGCGATCTGACCGTTCGCGGCGAGCTCGCGAATCAGTTCCTCACTCGCGAGGAAGCGGCCCTCGCCATGGGAGATGGGCACGCTGTAGACCTCGCCTACTTCGGTGAGAGCAAGCCACGGGGACTTGTTGGAGGCAATGCGCGTGCGCACGATGCGGGACTGGTGGCGGGCAATGGTGTTGAAGGACAGGGTGGGGCAGCTTTCATCCGTGTCGATGATCTTGCCGTAAGGAACCAGGCCGAGCTTAATCAGCGCCTGGAAGCCGTTGCAGATACCGCACATGAGGCCGTCGCGCTTTTCCAGAAGCTCGGTGACGCCCTCCTTGACGGCGGCGTTGCGGAAGAAGGCGGTGATGAATTTGCCGGAGCCGTCCGGCTCGTCGCCGCCGGAGAAGCCGCCGGGGATGAAGACGATCTGCGCGGTCTTGAGCTTTTCGGCAAAGCTCTCCACGCTGTGGGCAATGCCGTCGGCGCTCAGGTTATTGATGACGAAAATCTCCGCCTCCGCGCCCGCATCACGCACGGCCCTGGCGCTGTCGTACTCACAGTTTGTGCCGGGGAAGGCCGGGATCAGCACCTTCGGCTTCGCGCATTTGACGGCGGGGGCGACGCGCTTGTCTGCCTTGAAGGAGAAGGTCTCCATGGGCTGATTCCCTGTCGGGATGTTGCAGCTGTACACACCCTCAAGCCTGTTCTCGTAACGCGTGAGCAGATCGGCAAGCGCAAGTTCTTTCCCGTTCAGAGTCAAAGCAGGCTTTTCGACCGTGCGCCCGATGAGCTCGGCGTCCGGGATTTCTTTTACGGTTTCCAGAAGGAACGCGCCGTAGTCGTAGCCGAAGAGCTCCTGCACCGTCAGGCCGTCAGCAAATTCGACGCCGATGCCGTTGCCGATAGCCATTTTCAAAACCGCTTCCGCCATGCCGCCGAAGCCCGGGGTATAGCAGGCCACGGCTTCGCCGTTTCGGAGCAGGGCGGTGATGCGGTCAAAGAGTTTCAGCAAAGACTCTGCCTTGGGAAGGCCGTCTTCGCCGTATTCCGGCGCAAGACGCACGAGGCAGTGCCCCGCCGCCTTGAGCTCGGGGGAGACGATGTTGCCGGTCTTCTCCGTGGTGACGGCGAAGGAGACGAGCGTGGGCGGCACATGGAGCTTTTCAAACGAGCCGCTCATGGAGTCCTTGCCGCCGATGGCCCCGATGCCAAGCTCCATCTGGGCCCGGAACGCGCCGAGAAGGGCGGCCAGGGGCTTGCCCCAGCGCTCGGCGTCACGGCCCAGGCGTTCGAAGTACTCCTGGAAGCTCAGGTACACGTCCTCAAACCTTGCGCCTGTGGCAACCAGCTTGCAGACGGATTCGACCACCGCGAGATAGGCCCCGTGATAGGGACTCTTTTCGGTGATATAGGGGTTATAGCCCCAGGCCATGACTGAGCAGTCGTCGGTGTGCTTTCGCTCAACAGATATCTTCTGCACCATGGCCTGAATGGGGGTGAGCTGGTTCTTGCCGCCGAAGGGCATGAGCACCGTACCCGCGCCGATGGTAGAGTCAAAGCGCTCGGAAAGGCCGCGCTTGGAGCAGCAGTTGAGGTCGGAGGCCAGCGCCCTGTAGTTTTCCGCAAAGCCGCCGGACACCTGCTTTGTATAATCAGCAGGCGCGGCGACAGTCACGTCGATGTGCTTGTCGGCGCCGTTGGTGTCGAGAAAGGCACGGCTGAGGTCCACGATGGTCTTGCCGTTCCAGCGCATGGTCAGGCGCGGTTCCGCCTTGACCACGGCCACCGGGCAGGCCTGGAGATTTTCCGCGTGGGCCAGAGCGAGGAAGGCGTCCACGTTCTCTTTCTCCACGACCACCGCCATGCGCTCCTGGGATTCGCTGATGGCAAGCTCGGTGCCATCCAGGCCCTCGTACTTGCGGGGAACTTTGTTTAAATCGATGTCCAGGCCGTCGGCCAGCTCGCCGATGGCAACGGATACGCCGCCCGCGCCGAAATCGTTGCAGCGCTTGATCATGCGGCAGGCATCGCCGCTGCGGAACAGGCGCTGGAGCTTGCGCTCCTCGGGGGCGTTGCCCTTCTGCACCTCAGCTCCGCAGGTCTCCACGGAGTGGGCGTTGTGCGCCTTGGAGGAGCCGGTCGCGCCGCCGATGCCGTCTCGCCCGGTGCTGCCGCCGAGGAGGATCACCACGTCGCCGGGGGCAGGCGTCTCGCGCCTCACATTCTCCGCCGGAGCGGCGGCGACGACCGCGCCGATCTCCATGCGCTTGGCGGCGTAGCCGGGGTGATAGAGCTCATCGACGATGCCGGTGGCAAGGCCGATCTGGTTGCCGTAGGAGGAATAGCCCGCCGCGGCGGTGGTGACGATCTTGCGCTGCGGGAGCTTGCCGGGCAGGGTCTCACTGATGGGAACCGTGGGGTCGGCAGCGCCGGTCAGGCGCATGGCCCCGTAAACATAGGCACGGCCCGAAAGCGGGTCGCGGATCGCGCCGCCGATGCAGGTCGCCGCGCCGCCGAAGGGCTCGATCTCGGTGGGGTGATTATGGGTCTCGTTCTTGAAAAGCAGAAGCCAGGGCTCGTCCTTCCCGTCCACATTCACTGTGATTTTCACGGTGCAGGCGTTGATCTCCTCGGACTCGTCCAGCTTGTCAAGATTTCCCTGCTTTCTAAGGGCCTTGACGGCAAGGGTGGCAACGTCCATGAGGCACACGGGCTTTGTGCGCCCCAGTGCCTTGCGGGTGTCCAGATACTCGTCATAGGCATTCTGAAGAAGCGCGTCTTCAAATTTCATGCTGTCAATAACGGTATTGAAGGTGGTGTGGCGGCAGTGGTCAGACCAGTAGGTATCCAGCACGCGGATCTCCGTGATGGTGGGGTCGCGGCCCTCTTTCTGAAAATAAGCCTGACAGAAGGCGATGTCGTCCGTGTCCATGGCGAGGCCATAGCGGGTGACAAAGGCTTCCAGCTCTGCACGGGTGAGTTTATTGAAGCCGTCAAGCGTCTCAACCGTTGTGGGAATGTCGTACTGTACCTCGAGGGTCTCGGGCTTTTCAAGAGAGGCTTCCCGCGCTTCCACCGGGTTGATGACATACTTTTTGATCTCCGCGATCTCAGCCTTCGTGAGCGCGCCGTACAGGGCGTAGACACGGGCCGAGCGCACAAGGGGACGGTTCCCCTGGGAGATGATCTGGATGCACTGGGCGGCGGAGTCGGCCCGCTGGTCAAACTGGCCGGGCAGATACTCCACGGCAAAGACCGCCGCGCCCGTAAGCTCCGGCTCTGTATACGTCAGATCAAGCTGCGGCTCGGAAAAAACAGTCCTGACCGCGTAGTCGAAAAGAGGCTCGTCGATGTTTTCCACGTCGTAGCGGTTCAGAAGCCGCACGCGCTCCACGCCCTTAATGCCGAGCAGCGTTTTCGCGTCATTCAGCAGTGCGCGGGCGTCGTTGTCCAGCCCCGGCTTTTTCTCTACAAATACTCGAAATACCATCTTAATCCTCCTGCGCCGCTTTCAGGGCCCTGGCCCCGATGTCGCGGCGGCAGTATGCGTTTTCAAAATGTACCTGTCCGGCGATCTCATAGGCGTCATGGATCGCCTCGGGCAGGGTATCGGCCACCGCCGTGCAGCCGACCACGCGGCCGCCGCTGGTGAGAAGCTGCCCGTCCTGGAGCTTTGCGCCCGCGACGAAGACCTGTTCGCGCACGGTCTCCGGGATCAAAAGCTGGTAGCCCTTTTGATAGCTCTCGGGGTAGCCCTTCGAGGCAAGGATCACGCAGCAGGCATTTTTGTCGCTGAATGTTACCTCCGTCTCCGCAAGACGCTCTTCGGTGACGGCACGCATGATCGTGAACAGATCGCTTTCCAGCAGCGGGAGCACCACCTGGGTCTCGGGGTCGCCGAAGCGGCAGTTGTACTCGATGACCTTGGGGCCGTCTTTGGTGATCATGAGGCCGAAGTACAGACAGCCCTTGAAGGGGCGTCCCTCGGCGTTCATGGCGGCGATGGTCGGCAGGAAAATTTCCTCCATGCAGCGCGCGGCAACGGCCTCGGTGTAATACGGGTTCGGCGCGACGGTGCCCATGCCGCCGGTGTTGAGGCCGGTGTCGTTGTCGCCTGCCCGCTTGTGGTCCATGGAGGAGACCATGGGCTTGATGGTTTTGCCGTCCGTGAAGGCGAGGACGGAGACCTCCGGGCCTTCGAGGAATTCTTCGATCACAACGCGCTCGCCGCTCTTGCCAAAGCGGGCATTTTGCATCATGTCGATTACGGCGGTGCGGGCTTCCGCAAGATTCCGCGCAATGATGACGCCCTTGCCGAGGGCCAGGCCGTCGGCCTTGATGACGGTCGGCATGGGGGCGGTTTCGAGGTATGCAAGCGCTGCGTCCAGATCATCGAAAGTCTCATACCTGGCGGTAGGGATGCCGTACTTTTTCATGAGGTTTTTGGAGAAAACCTTGCTGCCCTCGATAATGGCGGCGTTGGCACGGGGGCCGAAGCAGGGGATGCCCTTTTCTTCCAGCGCGTCCACACAGCCCAGTACCAGCGGATCGTCCGGCGTCACGACGGCGTAGTCGATCCCCTTCTCCACGGCAAAGGCGGTGATGCCCGAAATATCGGTAGCCGCGATGGGCTCACACTTCGCGTCCGCTGCAATGCCGCCGTTGCCGGGCAGGGCATAGATTTCGGTGATGCCCTTGTTTTCTCTGAGCTTTCGGATGACGGCGTGCTCGCGCCCGCCGCCGCCGACAACCAGTACCTTCATGCTTCTGCCTCCCATTAATGGTGGAACAGGCGCATGCCGGTGAAGGCCATGACGATGCCGTACTTGTTGGCGGTGTCAATGACGTGGTCGTCGCGGATGGAGCCGCCGGGCTCGGCGATGTACTGCACGCCGGACTTGCGGGCGCGCTCCACGTTGTCGCCGAAGGGGAAGAAGGCGTCACTGCCGCAGGTCACGCCGCTCTGCGTGGTGATCCAGGCTTTCTTTTCCTCCGCGGTCAGGACTTCGGGGCGAACCTTGAAAACCTTCTGCCACTCGCCGTCGCGCAGGACATCGTCGTACTCGTCGGAGGTGTAGATGTCGATGGCGTTGTCGCGGTCGGCGCGGCGGATGCCGTCGATGAACTGGAGTCCCAGCACCTTCGGGTTCTGGCGCAGATACCAGTTGTCGGCCTTCTGGCCCGCGAGGCGGGTGCAGTGGATGCGGCTCTGCTGGCCGGCGCCGACGCCGATGGCCTGGCCGTCCTTGACGTAGCAGACGGAGTTTGACTGGGTGTACTTGAGGGTGATGAGGGCGACGATCATGTCGATCTTCGCCTGCTGCGGAAGCTCTTTGTTTTCGGTCACGATATTGGCAAGCAGGCTCTCGTCGATGCGGAAGTTGTTGTGGCCCTGCTCGAAGGTGACGCCGAACACGTCCTTGCACTCCTGGGCGGCGGGGACATAATCGGGGTCGATCTGTACGACATTGTAGCCGCCCTTTTTCTTGGTTTTCAGGATCTCCAGGGCCTCGTCGGTGTAGGCTGGGGCGATGATGCCGTCCGAGACCTCGTCCTTGAGGTAAGCGGCGGTGGCGGCGTCGCAGGTGTCGCTCAGGGCCGCCCAGTCGCCGTAGGAGCAGAGGCGGTCAGCGCCTCTTGCGCGGATATAGGCGCAGGCAATGGGGCTGAGTTCAGCGTCGGGACGCACGAAATAAATCTTCTTATCGGTCTCGCTCAGCGGCAGGCCGACAGCGGCGCCCGCCGGGGAGACATGCTTGAAGGAGGCGGCGGAGGGCAGGCCGGTGGCCTCCTTGAGCTCCTTGACAAGCTGCCAGGAGTTGAGGGCATCGAGAAAATTGATGTAGCCGGGACGGCCGTTGAGAACGGTGACGGGCAGCTCAGAGCCGTCCTTCATATAGATTTTCGCGGGCTTCTGGTTGGGGTTGCAGCCGTATTTCAGTTCAAATTCTTTCATGCCTAAGCTCCTTCAAATGTGTTTATTCACAATGCGCTGCTCGACGCTGCCGTCATTCAGCACGGTATAGCGGACGTAGAGGGAGATCTTGTTGTCCTCATTCAGATTCTTCCACAAAAGCTCGGTGTAGGCGTCGATGTCGTCCAGCACGTCCACGCGCTCGGGCTCGCCCTGGAAGCTGGGGATGGGATTGCCGTCGCCCACATAGGTGTGCAGGAAATGGCCGAGACCGGGCAGAGGCGCGTATTCGAAGGTCTGGCGCAGGCAGGCGGAGCCTTCGGGGTCGGCAGACTTGAGGATAGAGAGCTTGTAATTGCCGTTTCTGAGATCGGTCATGCCGGAGATGCGCGGCGTCCAGTTGGGGCCGTCGGGCTCGAAGCAGCGGGTGCGCAGGGCGCTTTCAAAGTCAGAGCCCTTGGCGAGATAGTCGCGCACGGTGTCGGTCTGGTCGCCGTTGGTGACGATGAGAAAGTCGCCGTACTCACGCACGGGGTGGTAGATGATGAGGCTCGGGTCCTTCAGGAGGGCCGGGTCGTGGGCTCCGGTGCGGATGCCGTCGGGCTCGGGGAGGAAGACGCGGTTGCGGCTGTTGACGCTGCGGCCCATGATGAAGTAGGCGGCGACGGCGCGCGTGCCGTCCGGGGTCAGGCCGAGGATGATGCCGCGGCCGGGATAGGTATTGCCGGCAAGCTTTTCGGCGATGGAGCCGATGTCGTAGATGTTCATATCGTTTTCCCTTTCTCTTTCACGAGTCTGCGGCAGACAAGCTCCGCCGCCCGGGGCAGGAGCTTCCACTCCGCCTGTTCCATGACGCGCCTTTGCAGCACTTCCGGCGTGTCGCCGGGGCGGATGTTGACCGCCTTCTGCAGGATGATCTCGCCCCCGTCGGGGATCTCGTTGACGTAGTGTACGGTGGCTCCGGTGACCTTGACGCCGTATTGTAGCGCCGCCTCGTGCACCTTGAGGCCGTAATAGCCCTTACCGCAGAAAGACGGGATCAGGGCCGGGTGGATGTTGATGATACGTTTGGGGTAGTGGACTGTAAAGGCCTCGCTTAAAATGCTCATGAAGCCCGCGAGGATGACGAGGTCGATGCCGCGTGTATCCAGGGCCTCGATGAGTTCTTGTTCAAAAGCCTCCTGCCCGCCGCAGTCCTTTTTCGTCAGGCACAGACTTTCGATCCCGCCGTTCTTCGCCCGCTCGAGAGCGTAGGCAGTTTTGCTGTTGGAGACCACCAGCACGATCTCGCCGCTCTTGATTTTGCCAGCGCGCTCCGCGTCGATGAGGGCCTGGAGATTGGTTCCGCCGCCGGAGACCAGCACGGCGATCTTCGCTTTTATCATGACCGGGGTCCCCCTTTCAGGCTCTGGATGGCGGGGATGAACAGGCCGCCGAGGCTGTTGCCCAGCACCACCAGCAGGATAAAGACAAATGCGCGGGGGTTGAAAAGCCCCGCGAGCGCGAAATAAAACATGTCGGCAATGGAGTGCTCAAAGCCCGAGAGAATGAAAACCGGGATGCAGAAGAGGATGCCCAGCGCGGTCTTCTTCTCGCGGTAGATCCACACGGCAGCATACATCAGAATGCCGCAGAAGAAGCCGCGGATCATCGTCTGCATCGGAAGCTGGGTCAGGCGCTTTTCGCAGGCGGCCAGTGCCGCGTCCCGAAGCTGGGGCAGAGCACAGGCGATCAGGAAGCCCGCCAGCAGCGTGCCGAGAAGGTTGCCCAGAAGCCCCAGGAAGGCCATGGACAGGGCGTCCCTGTCGTGGGTATTCCACAGAAAGCCCACCTTCCCCGTATAGAGGTTAAAGCCGAAATAGCAGATGGACAGCAGCGCGATACTGAAAAGCGCCGCGCCCGCATAGCGGTTGTCCACCGACAGCAGCACCGCCCCGCCGACAGAGACCATCACGCCCGCGAGGATGCCGTCCGGCACCGCAGCTCTTATGTGAGACATAGCTTGTCCTCTCCCCTGCCGATCTCACCGATGACATACGCGTCCTCACCGGCGGCGTTCAGCGCGTTCAGAGCCGCGTCCGCCGTGTCCCTCGAGACGATGAGGATCATGCCGACGCCCATGTTGAAGGTGTTGAACATGTCCCGCTCGGGGATACTGCCCTTTTCCTGCAGGAGCTTGAAGATCGTCGGGATCTTCACGGCTGCCTTGTCGATGGTTGCACAGAAGCCATCCGGGACAGAGCGCGGGATATTTTCGTAGAAGCCGCCGCCCGTGATGTGGCTGATGCCATGCACGTCCGCCGCCTCGATCGCGGCGAGGACGGGCTTGACGTAAATGCGTGTCGGGGTCAGCAGAGCCTCGCCCAGCGTCTTGCCGAGCTCCGGGACGAACGCGCCGAGGTCGCAATGCTCCACATTGAAGACCTTGCGCACCAGGGAATAGCCGTTGGAGTGGAGGCCCGAGGAGGCCAGCGCGATCACCACGTCGCCCGCCGCCACCTTGCTGCGGTCGATGACCTTCTCCTTGTCCACAAGCCCCACGGAGAAGCCCGCGAGGTCGTAGTCGTCCGGCTGCATGGTGCCGGGGTGCTCGGCGGTCTCGCCGCCGATGAGGGCGCAGCCCGCCTGTACGCAGCCCTCGGCCACGCCCGAGACCAGCGACGCCACCTTCTCGGGATCGTTTTTGCCAATGGCGATATAGTCCAGGAAAAACAGGGGCTTTGCGCCGCAGCAGACAATGTCGTTGACGCACATGGCGACACAGTCGATGCCGACGGTATCGTGCCTGTCCATGAGCTGGGCGATGCGCTGCTTGGTGCCCACGCCGTCAGTGCCGGAGACCAGTACCGGCTCCTTCATTCCCACAATATTGGGGGCGAACAGGCCGCCAAAGCCGCCGATGTCAGATACCACGCCGGGGATAAAGGTGCGCTCCACGTGCTTTTTCATGAGCCTCACGCCCTCGTAGCCGGCTTCGATGTTGACGCCGGCGGCGGCGTAAGAGGCGGAATGCGACTTTTCCATTTTTTATTCCTTTCCTGTCCAGCAGTAGGTACAGATTTTTTCCCGGTCGATGCCGATGGCCTCGAGCAGACCGTCCAGGGACTGGTAGCCCAGGGAGTCAAAGCCCAGCTCCTCGCAGATCGCGTGCAGGAGGCACTGGCCGCGCTCGGTTTTGGAGTCGCTGTATTCGTCCAGGTGCTTGAGTCCCGCCTCGCCCTCCAGCTTCTGCACCATACGGCGGGCCAGCAAATCCCGGTCGTTGTTGCTGCGTGAGAAGGCCAGGTACTTGCAGGCGTACATGATGGGCGGGCAGGCCGAGCGCATATGCACCTCGGCGGCGCCGGACTCAAAGAGGAAGTCTACGGTGCCCTGGAGCTGGGTACCGCGGACGATGGAGTCATCCACGAACAGGAGCTTTTTATCCTCAATGAGCTCCGGCACAGGGATCTGCTTCATCTTCGCCACCTGGTCGCGCACGTCCTGATTGGCAGGCATAAAGGAGCGGGGCCAGGTGGGCGTATATTTCACGAAGGGCCGGGCAAAGCGGCCGCGGCTCTCGTTTGCGTAGCCGATGGCGTGGGGGATGCCGGAGTCGGGCACGCCCGCCACATAATCCACCTCCGGCATGGTGCCGGCGGCCTTTTCATTGCGGGCCATGATTTCGCCGTTGCGGTAGCGCATGAGCTCCACGTTCACGCCCTCATAGTTGGAGTTGGGGTAGCCGTAATAGGTCCAGAGGAAGGCGCAGATCTTCATGTTGTCCGTGGCGGGCGAAAGCGTCTCGAAGCCCTCCGCCGTGATGCGCACGATCTCCTGCGGGCCCAGCTCGTGCACACTGTGGTAGCCGAGCTTGCGGTAGGCAAAGGACTCGAAGGCCACACAATAGCCGTCCCGGTCCGCGCCCACCAGCACCGGGAGTCTGCCGAAGCGGTCGCGGGCCGCGATGATGCAGCCGTCCGAGGTCATGAGCAGGATGGTCATGGAGCCGTCGATGAGCTTCTGCGCGTTCAAAATGCCGTCGGTCAAGGTCTCGCTCTCGTTGATGAGCGCGGCGACCAGCTCCGTCATATTGACCCTGCCGGAGCTCATGGCCATGAACTGGTGGCCGTGGTCGGAGAAGTAGGTCTCCACCAGCTCCTCGGCGTTGTTGATCTGGCCCACGGTGGTGATAGCGTAAATGCCGAGGTGGGAGCGCACCAGCAGCGGCTGGGGGTCGGAGTCGCTGATGCAGCCGATGCCGCTGGTGCCCTTGAAGTCGGCTATATCTTTTTCAAAGCGGGTGCGGAAAGGGGTGTTCGCGATGGAGTGGATCTGACGGTCGAAGCCCTCCTCCTCGCTCCAGATCGCCATGCCCGCGTTGCGGGTGCCGAGATGGCTGTGGTAGTCGGTGCCGAAGAAAACATCGAGCACCACGTCGCGCCGGGAGACGGCGCCGAAGAAGCCGCCCATCAGGCGAAGAAGAGGCGGGAGAGGGTCATGGGATCAACGTACTCCCCGTCCTTGTAAACGCGCATGTTGCCGGAGGCGATCTCGTCGATGAGCATGACCTGGCCGTCCGCGTCGTAGCCGTACTCAAACTTGATGTCATAGAGGACCATGCCGCGCGCCTTCATCTCGTCGGCCACGATCTGGGTGATCTGCTGGGTCATGCGCTTGATCTCGTCGTACTGCTCGCCGGTCATGACACCGAGGACAATGAGACCGTCCTTTGTGACCAGGGGATCGCCCTTTTCGTCGTTTTTGAAGGTCATTTCCACATAGGCGGGCAGGTCGGTGCCGGGCTCGATGTAGTCGCCGTAGCGGCGAATGAAGGAGCCGACAGCCTTGTGGCGGCAGATGACCTCGAGGCCCTTGCCGAAAACCTTGGCGGGGAGGACTTCCATGGTGGTGTCGTTCAGGTCGGCGCTGACGTAGTGGGTGCGGATGCCGGCGGCGTTGATCTTCTCAAAGAAGTAGATGGACATGCGCAGGTTCACGTCGCCCACGCCGTCGATGGTCAGGCCGACGGAGTTCTCGCCCGGATCAAACACGCCGTCCTTGCCGGTGCAGTCGTCCTTGAACTTGAGCAGGTAGTTGCCGTTTTCGAGGGCGTAAACGTTCTTGGTCTTTCCGGTGTAAACGAGTTTCTTTTCCATGGTAGTTGTCTCCTTTATTTGAATTTGGGTTTAACAATTTGTAATTTTTTGCAGCCAGCTTCCCAGCTTGTCATTGCGAACCAGTGACCGATGTCACTGGTGTGGCAATCCGTATTTCCGCGGCCAGGTGGGATTTCTGATTTGTTAAGTGCCTCCGGCGGGCGGATTGCCACGCCAGTGTGCGCACTGGCTCGCAATGACAGGAGAGCTTTACAGTCTCTCCATGATCCCGGCGTCTTTTTTCAGGACCGCCTCGCTGTCGGCCTTGCGCCTGGCCTCCAGCTTCCGCGCAAGCTCCATGTCGTCCACCGCCAGGACCTCGGCGGCAAGGAGGGCGGCGTTTGCGCCGTTATTGATGCCGACGGTCGCCACCGGGATGCCGGAGGGCATCTGCACGGTAGACAAAAGCGCGTCCATTCCGTCCAGCGCCGGGCCCTTGCAGGGGATGCCGATAACAGGCAGGGTGGTGTTCGCGGCGATGGCCCCCGCGAGGTGCGCCGCCATACCGGCCGCGGCGATGATGACGCCGAAGCCGTTGCTGCGGGCGGCGCGGGCAAAGCTCCGCGCCTCCTCGGGCGTGCGGTGGGCGGAGTAGATATGCCCCTCAAAGGGGATGTCAAGCTCTTTCAGAACTTTGACTGCTTTTTCGATCACGGGCAGGTCGCTGTCGCTGCCCATGATGATTCCTACTTTTTTCATGCTGTACTTCCCTTTCAGTTTGCCTTGGTCTCGCAGTAGAGGCAGCGGTAGACCTTGTTCTTTCTGTCCGTCAGCTTCACCACATGCTTGAGCTCCTGCTCGGTCGAGGTGATGCAGCGGGGGTTTTTGCAGAAGATGACGTTTGTCAGCGTCTCGGGCATGTCGATGGTCCGCTTCTCCACGAGCTTTCCGTCGCGGATGATGTTGACGGTTGCGCCGGGGTCGACGTAGCCGATCACGTCAAAATTGACATGGATGCCGGAGTCGATCTTGATGATGTCCTTCTTGCCCATTTTGCCGCTGACCACGTTTTTGATGATGGCCACCGAGCAGTCGAGCTTTTCAAGGCCCAGCAGATCATAAAGGCGCATGCCCTGTCCGGCGGTGATGTGGTCGATGACGATGCCGTTCTGGATGGAGTCGATGTTCATATTCTGCCCGCCTCCTTCAAGAGTTTGAGGATCAGCGCCATGCGCATGTATTTGCCGTAGAGCACCTGTTTGAAGTAGCAGGCGCGGGGATCGTCGTCGATGGCGACGGAGATCTCATTGACGCGCGGCAGCGGGTGCAGGATGCTCAGGTCCTCTTTCGCGTTCCAGAGTCTCTCGGGGGTAAGGATGTAGCTGTCCTTGAGGCGGAGGTAATCCTCCTCGTTGAAAAAGCGCTCGCGCTGGACGCGGGTCATGTAGAGGATATCCAGCTCGGGCATGACCGATTCGAGATCGGTGGTCTGCACATAGGGGATGTTGTTTGCCGCCAGCACGTCCTTCTTGACGTAGCTGGGAAGCTTTAATTCCTCCGGGGAGATGAGCACCACCTTGATGCCCTCGTAGCGGGACAAAGCGTTGATGAGCGAATGCACCGTGCGGCCGAACTTGAGGTCACCGCAGAAGCCCACGGTCAGGTGGTCAAGCCGTCCCTTCTCCCGATAGATGGTCAGAAGGTCTGCAAGCGTCTGGGTGGGGTGGTTGTGCCCGCCGTCGCCCGCGTTGATGACGGGGATGCTCGCGTTCATGGCGGCGACCAGAGGCGCGCCCTCCTTGGGGTGGCGCATGGCGATGATGTCGGCATAGCAGGAGATGACGCGGGCGGTATCGGCCACACTCTCGCCCTTGGCAGCGGAAGAGCTCTTCGCCTCGGCAAAGCCGATGACATTGCCGCCGAGCTCATACATGGCGGCCTCAAAGCTCAGGCGCGTGCGGGTGGAGGGCTCGAAGAACAGGGTTGCCAGCTTCCTGCCCCGGCAGCGCTCGCTGTAGCTTTCGGGATGGGCAATGATATCGTTTGCCGTGTCGATGAGCTCCTGCAGCTCGTCGACCGAAAAGTCCAGAATGTCGATGAGGCTTCTCATGCTTATGTCCCCCCGATCCAGCTCTCGTCCGAGGGGTTGTTGCGGAAAGCGATCAGCCGCGCCACATCCTCGGGCCGAATGTAGCCCTCCTCTGCGGCGACGGCGGCGATGGTGTCAAAGTCCGTGAGAGAGTGGTTTTCGACCTCGGCGGCCGCCATCCTCTCCAGGCCCTTTTTCATGCCATAGGTGAAGATGCTCACCACGCCGAGCACATTCGCCCCTGCTTCACGCAGAACATTCACCACTTCAAGAACGCTGCCGCCGGTAGAGATTAGGTCTTCCACCACCACAACTTTTTGTCCCGCCTCCAGTTTTCCTTCGATCTGGTTCTGCCGTCCGTGGTCCTTCGCGCCGGAGCGCACATAGCCCATGGGGAGATCCATCAGATGGGCGGTAATGGCGGCGTGGGCGATGCCCGCGGTGGAGGTGCCCATGAGGACCTCCGCCTGTGGGTAGTATTCCCGGATAAGCGCGGCAAGGCCGTTTTCCACATCGTTTCGCACCTCGGGCGCGGTGAGGGTCAGGCGGTTGTCGCAGTAGACGGGGCTCTTGATGCCGCTGGCCCAGGTGAAGGGCTC
>CADBYZ010000019.1 GCA_902799075.1 Oscillospiraceae bacterium
CGAGGCCATGGCCCGCTCCTTCGAGCTGACCCTGCCCGAGTTCTCGAAGCTCTCCCTCACCGCGAAGAACGTCATCCCCATCACCGCCCAGTGCACCGTTTTCGCCGAGTCCGAGGTCATCACCCTGGTCGGCGAGGGCAAGGCGACCGACGAGATCGCCGCGGGCATTGAGATGGCCGTTGCCAAGCGCTGCTTCGTCATGGCCAAGAAGGCCGGCGCCACCGACTCCATCACTCTGACCGGCGGCTGCGCCAAGAACGACGGTCTGAAGGAAGCCATCGAGCACGTCCTGAAGCTCAAGGTCGTCAACCTCAAGACCGACCCCCAGCTCATGGGCGCCCTCGGCGCTGCCGAGTATGCCCGTCAGAAGGGCATGGCCAAGAAGTAATCACAGCCAGGCAGTTAAGGAAAGGAGCATACACGAAAGATGCGTTTTCTCATTGAACTGATTAAAAAATTCGTGCTCATCCTCATCGGCAAATGGGTCAAGAGGACCGTGCTCATCACCGTGGGCATCGTTGCGGCGCTGTTCGTCGTCTACTTCTGGAACCTCGACCAGAAGCTGCTGGGCTGGGCATACAAGCAGGTGAACCTGATCTTCGACGAGAAGAAGGTCGACCAGGTATTCTGATTTATGGATCTCTACAATTCCCTGATCAAAGAGACCCGGGAGCTCACGGACAAGCTGCCTAGCCAGGTCTGGGACTATGACCCCAAGGCCGTGTGGCCCTCCAACAGCTCCAGCGAGCTGGTGCTGCAGAAGTACGCGGCCTACGAGCTCGGCGCCTCCGGCAAGGGCTCGGCAAACTACGTGCTCTTTACCTCCAATGAGGAGCTGGGCGGCAAGGACCGGGTCATCCTCTGCGGCAAGGACCTTAAGGACATCAAGTCCGACTGCGACTTTGCCCGCATCGTCATCCTGCGCATCGGCGTTCTGGACGATGACGACGAAGCTGTCTACCGCACGCTGCGCGACATCGAGTTTGCCAAGTACCATGTCTACCCCCAGGGCTACATGGTGCGCATCTCCCCGGAGAGCTACCGCGAACAGGTGCGCGTCAGCAAGGAGGCCGTCAAAAAGGGCATCAGCTTCAAGGCCCTCGGCATGAACTACATCCAGGCCTACAAGCAGGACCCGAACGTCATCAGCGCCACCGTCATCTTCCTCACCGATCCCGCCGCCGACTACAGCGCCCTCAAGGGACTGGCCAAGAAGTCCGCCGACGTGACCGGCACCCTCACCCACATCTTTGAGGGCCTGCCCACGGACTGCTCTGTGTGCGCGCTCAAGGACATCTGCGACGAGGTGGAGGGCATGAAGGAGCTGCACTTCGGCGTCGGCGACAAGGGCACCGACCACAAGCACTGATATAAAAAATGTACGGCGAAAAATATTCGCCGTACATTTTATCATGGAGAACTCTATGAATCTAGAATTTATCCTCTCCCGCATGGATCGGATTTTGGAGGACTATCTGGACGCCGCCGAGCAGCAGGAGCGTAACCGCAGGCCCAATGAGCTCTTCGGCCTCAAATTCGGCCCGTCGGACGACCCGCTGCATGACCGCTTCGCAAAGGAGATGGCGGCGCTGCTGTCGGATTTCGCGTCCGAGAAGCCGGACAGCGCAGCCATGCGCCCGGTGCTGGAAAAGCTCCTGAATGCGGCAAAGGATCATCCCGAGCCCAAGAGCGCCTACTGGATGCTGGTGGCGGTCCAAGGCCTTTCAAGGGAGCTGATCCCGGGCCTGAACCGGGAGGATGCCGCCGCGCTGATGAAGGATTACGAAAAGACCTGGCCCCGCCACACCCGCCTGCCGGTGCAGGACGATGTGCTCAAAGCCTTGAAAAAGGCGGCGAAATAATTACCCGAACATCGCCCCGCTGAATAAGCTTTCCAGAAGCCTGCACAGCTCCTCGTCCGTGCAGGCTTCTCTTTTGACGTAGTCCTGCGCAACGCCGGTGAGCGCCCCGGCGGTGAAGTTTGCGGCGCAGCGACGGGACAGCGCGTCCTCCGTCTGCAGAAAGCAGCCGCAGTCCATCAGCGAATCGAAGATGCTCTGATACAAAAGGTGCCCCACCCCGTTATTCACCAGCAGGGTCAGAAAATGCCGCTGGCCGGTGATGTAGCGGCTGTAGCTGAGGCAGAAGCTTTGAAGGCAGGACCCCGCCTCCGGCTCCGGCGCGTAGCAGTGGCTCTCGCGCAGAATGTAGGACACCACATCGTCCTTTGAGCCGAAGAGACTGTAGAACGTGGGGCGGGAGATCCCAGCCGCCCGGCACAGGGCGCTGATGCTGATGTCGGCATAGGGGGCATGCTCCATCAGTTCCAGCAGCGCACAGGCAATGGCCCGCTGGGAGCTAAGCGCTTTCTCGTTGCAGCCGCAGTACACAGGCAGTTCACCACCTTTTGGTCACCTCTAAAAACTCCTGCCCGGCGCTGCGCCGGAGCTTTTGCCCCAGCCTTTCGCGCAAAAAACTTGAAATCAACAAAGGATTCCTGCGTTTTTTGCACTTCGATCTGGAACAAAATCTCTCGACGCATCACCAGATATGCGTTTTTAGAGCTTCCCTTTTGTAAACTTATTTTGAATGACCTTGACAAGTGTAAAGTCCTGTACTATGATTATACCAGAATCTTTACACTTGTAAAGCCCAATCTTCCTCAATACGAGGAAAAATTTTTTACCCAGGACTTAGCACTCAAACGAAAAGAGTGCCAGAATTGCCAATAGGAGGTACGAATATGCCTGTTTTACCCATACATAATTCCGTCGCCGTGCCGCAGTCGACCATCTATCTGCGCCCGGACTACTACCGCACCATGACCGGCCGCGAGCCCCAGCAGGACGCGAAGGTCATCCTCATCGTCACCAAAGAGCCCATCGCCCGCAATGCCGTGAAGCCCGACAGCTTTTATCCCATCGGCGTAGCCGGCATCGTGCGAGAGACGAATATGCAGGGCTTTGTCACGGTGGAGCTCGATTCCCGCGTGAATCTGGAGGAGGTGGAGATCCAGCCTGAGGGCGGCATCCATCTCAAGATCACGCGCCGTCCGGATCTGGACGATCTCGACCCCGTTGACGCCCAGAAGCGCCTGACCGCCGTGAAGGAGGCGGTGCTGGCCTTCGGCGAGGGCAAGCCCTGGCTGCCGGCCCTGCGGGTCTTCGCCGCGCTGTGGACCACCATGGGCGACGTGGCCGCGGGCCTGTCGCCGTGGATGCCCGGCAAGAGCGAGGAGCGCTACGCGCTGCTCGCCGAGGACAGCAAGGCAAGGCGCTTCGAGATGATGGAGAAGATGATCTATGAAAACCTCGAGCTCATGAAGGTGGGCAACGAGGTGCGCACCGCCCAGGAGGAGGATCATCAGAAGATCTACCGCGAGGCCGCCATCAAGAAGCAGCTCGAGTACCTGCAGAACGAGCTGGACGAGCTGCACCCCGAGAACATCTCCGATCTGCAGAAGCTCGAACAGCGCCTGCAGGACGCGCCGCTCAACGAGCTTGCGCGCAAGGAGTGTGACAAGGTGCTCTCCCGCCTCAGGCAGGAGGGGAAGAACAGCGCCGAGTACGGCCTGCTTTATGACTATCTGGACTTTCTGGCAAATCTCCCCTGGGGCAAGGCGGAGCCGAAGGACATCGACCTTGATGAGGCGGAGAAGATCCTGGATGCCGACCACTTCGGCCTTGCGAAGGTCAAGCGGCGCATCATCCAGCAGATCGCGGTCATGAACCTCAAAAAGCGCCAGTCCGGCTCCATCCTGCTCTTTGTCGGCGCACCCGGCACCGGCAAGACCAGCATCGGCCAGAGCATCGCCAAAGCTCTCGGGCGCGAGTACGTGCGCGTGAGCCTCGGCGGCGTGCGGGACGAGGCGGATATCCGCGGCCACCGCCGCACCTACATCGGTGCCATGCCGGGCCGTATCCTCGACGGCATCTCCAAGTGCGGGGTGTCCAACCCTGTCATGGTGCTCGACGAGGTTGACAAGCTCTCCATGTCCTATAACGGTGACCCGGCCAGCGCCCTGCTGGAGGTCCTGGACCCCGAACAGAACAGTACTTTCACCGACCACTATCTGAACGTGCCCTTCGATCTGTCGGACGTGTTCTTCATCTGCACGGCAAACTCCCTCGACACCATCCCCCAGCCGCTGCTGGACCGCATGGAGCTCATCTCCTTCCAGGGCTACACACCCACCGAGAAGCAGGAGATCGCGCGGCTCCACCTGCTGCCCAAGGCCATGGAGGCTGTCGGCATCGGGGAAGGGGAGCTGGAGCTTTCCAAAGAGACCGTGCAGGCCATCATCGACGACTACACCCGCGAGGCGGGTGTGCGCGGCCTCAAGAAGTGCATGGACACCCTCTGCCGCTCGGCGGCGGTGCACCTCGTGCGCGGCGGTGAAAAGCCCATGAAGGTGGAGCCTAAAGACCTGCGGGAGCTTCTCGACATGCGCCCGCTGCCCCACCGCCATGTGAAGGAGGAGGCCAAGCCCGGCGTGGTCACGGGCCTCGCCTGGACGCCCGTGGGCGGGGATGTGCTGTATATCGAAACGCTGCTCACCAAGGGCGGCGGCAAGACCATTATCACCGGCCAGCTCGGCGACGTGATGAAGGAGTCGGCCCAGATCGCCGTGAGCCTTGTCAAGCATCTGTTCCCGGAGCACGCGAGTCTCTTTGAGGAAAACGACCTGCACATCCATGTCCCGGATGGGGCAACCCCGAAGGACGGCCCCTCCGCGGGTGTGACGCTCACAAGCTCGCTTTCGTCCCTGGTGACCAGCCTCCCTGTGCCGCCCACCATCGCCATGACCGGCGAGGTCTCGCTCCAGGGCGATGTGAAGCCCATCGGCGGCCTGCCCGAAAAGCTCATGGCCGCCCAGCGTTCCGGGGTGAAGCGTGTCTTCATCCCCGAGGAGAACGTGGACGATCTGCGCGAGGTCGCCGCCGAGGTAAAGGACGCCTTGGAGATCATCCCCGTGCGCGACGTGGAGGAGCTGCTCGGCCATCTCGGCATCCACCCCAAGGAGCCGACAAGGATCGCATCATAATAGAAAATCTCAGAGTCACAACGGCTCTGAGATTTTTTGATGCAATTATTCATTCACAACCAGGTCCTCGAACGCGCCTTCGCGGACCCAGATGGCCACGTTGCGGCCCTCGGTGCGGAAGTCGGCCCAGCCGTCGGCGCCGACGGTGACGGGCTCCGTGCAGTTGCCGAGCACATCCCGGAAGCTCTCGCCGGCAAAGCGGCTGCCAATCTCCATATGCAGCGTGCCGCCCTCGTCACTGTTGGACATGACCACCGCAAGGCCGGAATCCTCGTGCTCCTCGTCGCCGCGGCGCACCCAGCCGATCAGGTGCTCGTTCTCAAAGCAGTCCGCCTGTTCTCCGTAGGCGTAGGCGCGGCGCAGCTTGATGAGCTTGCCGAGGTTCGGCACCAGCGGGCGGTTCCTGACGGGGTTTCCGTAGTAGTCGGAGTAGAACACACAGGGCACGCCCTCTTGCCTGAGCAGGATCAGCGCATAGGCCAGGGGCTTGAACCAGTCGTCCACAAAGGACTCGAGACTCTGCCCGTACTGCGTGTCGTGGTTATCGACGAAGGTGACGGCGTTCTCCGGCCGCGCCTTGACAAGAGTGTTGTCCAGGATCGTGCGCAGGTCGTAATTCTCCCCCTCCTGCGAGGCATGGAAAATGTTGTAGTGCAGCGCCACGTCGAATAGACTCATCTCATTGTCCACCGCGTCGAGGTAGTGCAGCAGGCGCTCCAGATCGCCGCTCCAGTATTCACCGACGGCGGGCAACGCAAGACCGCTCTGCTCGCGGATATCTTTCAAGAGCTCCCGGTAAAACGGGAAGCTGATGTGCTTGACTGCGTCCAGACGCAGGCCGTCGATGCCGGTCTCCATGAGATACCACTTGAGCCACTTCTTGGTTTCCTTCACGACGGTGGGGTTGGACATGTCCACGTTCATGCCCATGAGGTAGTCAAAGGTGCCCTTTTCGGGGTCCGTCTGGTTCCAGTGCTTGCCCGTGAAGCGGTAGATGTTGCCCTGCTCCTGGGCGTTTTCGTCCCAGTCGGTGCCGGTGAAGTGCCGGTGGTCCCAGGTAAAGGTGGAGTATGTACCGTTTCGGCCCGGGAAGGTGAACTTTGACCAGGCGCGGATCTTCTGCTTGTCGCCGATCTGCTCCCAGCGGTTATCGGGGTTGTCTGTGACGGCGGTGATGTCCTCCACCTCGTCGCCGCCCATGCGGTGGTTGAGCACGATATCGGCAAAGACGCCGATGCCGTGGGCGTGGAAGGAGCGGATGGCCTCCAGGTACTCCTCCTTGGTGCCGTACTTGGTGCGCACCGTGCCCTTCTGGTCGAACTCGCCCAGATCGTACATATCATAGACGCCGTAGCCCACATCCTCCTGCGAGGTGCCCTTGTAGGCGGGGGGCAGCCAGACCTGCGTGATGCCGAGTGCTGCGAGATTTTCCGCCTTCGCGGCGCAGCGCTTCCACCACAGTCCGTCATTCGGCAAATACCATTCAAAGTATTGCATCATGGTTTCGTTGGAACTCATCCTATCCCTTCTTTCTCTTTGATGAGTTTTGGATGGTATACCACAAAAGAATCCGTTTGTCAAATTTTCACCCCGGAAAACTGCCGAATCGTGGGTAAAAATTCACAGCGCGTTAACAATTTGGCACTTTGCCTAAAATAGATCGAGCGAGCTGTCAAGGTAGATTTCTTCTCTCACCTTCAGCTGATACTCCGGTTTTGTCATGTAATACAGCAGAAATTCCAGGATCAGGGCGCTGCCCAGACTCCGGCCCTCTATCTTGAAATGGGAAAAGCCGCCTGGCAAGTAAACGTCCTGTATGTCCGCAATGCCGATGAAGCCGGGGTTTTCCATCGCGTCGGAAAAGCGATAGCCCCGCCCGGCGGTGGGGGAGGCGCAGATATGCTCCGCGCAGTCCTCGCCGAGATTCTTGCGGCTCACAGCCTCGTAGCAGACCCTCCGGTCCGGGCAGGCAAACCAGCAGCACTCGTTGCACAGAAATTCCACCTTCCGCTTCTGCGCGTCACTGAGCGTGTTTAGCCGGTCAAACGCCTTGTTCAGCCGAAAATCCGGCACCACGAACCGAAATTTCTCCCGGTTTAGCTCGGCTTCCAGCTGCGCAAAGTCCGTCAGCACCTTTGTCGTTGAGGAGACAAAATACAGGCCGGGGTATCTTTCACGCAGATAATCCAGCAGCAGATCGGAGGCGAGGATCACGCCGCTTTGAACCGGGCCGTTTCGCTCAAACAGAGCGCACAGGGCGTTGCATTTTCGGTCGGCCAGGTGCTCCGGGCGCAGGAGAGAATTGCTGAAGGTCAGGCGCGCGGAGATGCCGTATTCCCGCGTAAGCGCCGCGGCGTCCTCCGGCCTGTCCTCGCCGAACCCGGCGCGGCCGCCGCCCCAGAGGCAGTCCGCAGGCGCACCGTAGATGGAGCCGATTTCGCACCAGTCGTAGAAATATTCCCGGTGTTCATAAAACAGCGGCAGAAAGACGCGGTAAAACTCGTAGAATTCAAACAGACCCGGGAGATGATAGAAGGCTTTCATGCTTGTGCTCCATTCTTTAGAAATCTCCCCTCCTGCGTGCAGAAGGGGAGACTGCTATCCAATCATGGCAGCTCAACGGAAGCTGTTGGCCCAGTTGACGAGGGAATTGTGCCATACGTTTTCGATCACGTCGCGGCGCATGCGTTCGGTGACGGGGCCGTTCTTCGCCATCTTTTTCAGGATCACGGCCTGGAGCTGCTCCACCGTCATGAGATCGTAGGGGATGTCGGGGATTTCGACATCCTCGGGCCTGGGCTCCGCCGCCTTCGTTTCCTCGGCGGGCTTTGCCGCCTCGGTCTTCGCTGCGTGTTTTGCCGCTTTCGGGGAGACGGGCTTTGCCTCGGGTGCCTTGGCCTTGGGGGCCTCGGGCTTCTTCTCAGGCTTTGCGGGCACAACTTCCTGCACCGGGACCACGGGCCGGGCCGCCTCGTCCGCGGGGGCAAAGATATCACCGCTGCAGCCGGGCAGACTGAAGTTTAGCCGTCCGCCGCCGCTTTCAAGCTTCCTGCCGCTGAGAAGACCCACATAGGCGCCGGCCGGGGCCTCCACGTTGAGCCAGCCCTCGCCGTCGCTGTTGTTCACGGCCACGATGAGCTTTCCGCGCGCGAAGGCGTACTGCTGGGTCGTCAGCGCGAGCTGGCGGTAATCGCCCCACACCAGGTCCTGCTTATACTCTCCGTGGATCTTGCCCAGGGCGGCAATGAGCAGGGTGTAAGGATTGTTTTTATAATCGTCGAGGTGATCGTCCAGTTCAATGTGCGGGCGCAGGGAATCGTCCGACCAGCGCTCCTTGCGCCCGTCGATGCCGAACTCACTGCCGTAGTAGACCGAGGGGATGCCCGGCAGGGTGTAGAGCAGGATATGTACCGGCTGATAGTGAGCCTTGTTCATGAGCTTGGTGTGGATGCGCTCCACATCGTGGTTGTCCACAAAATTGTAGAGCTTGATGTGGGCGGGCACCAGACTGTTGGTACGCTGGACGGTGTGGGCGATCTCAAAATAGTTGTGGTCGTTGTGACCGCTGTAGAGCGCCTTGTGCAGGGCGTAGTTGGTGACGGAGTGGAGGGTGTTCTCGTTTGCCCAGCGGGAATAGTCGCCATGGATGACCTCGCCCATGAGCCAGAAATCGGGCTTGACCTCGTCGGCGGTGCGGCGCAGTGCCTTCATGAACTCAAAATCCAGCACGTCGGCCGCGTCGAGGCGGATGCCGTCCACATCGAACTCGCTGACCCAGAAGCGGATCACGTCACAGATATAGTCCCGGACGGCGGGGTTTCGCTGGTTGAGCTTTGCCAGCAGATTAAAGCCGCCCCAGTTGTCGTAGGAAAATCCGTCATTGTATTCGTTGTTGCCCCAGAAGTTCACATTGCAGTACCAGTCACGGTAGGCGGAGTGCTCCCGATTGGCCTGCAGATCCTTGAAGGCGAAAAAGTCGCGCCCGGTGTGGTTGAACACGCCGTCAAAGATGACCCGGATGCCCTCCCGGTGGCAGGCGGCGACAAAATTTGTCAGGTCCTCGTTCGTGCCGAGGCGGCTGTCCAGAAGGCGATAATCGGTCGTCTCATAGCCGTGGCCCACCGACTGGAAGAGCGGGCCGATATAGAGGGCCGTGAAGCCCAGCTTTTTCAGTTCACCGATCCAGGGCAGCAGCGTGTTGAGCCGGTGCACCGGTTCGCCGTAGTCGTTCTGCTTGGGTGCGCCGGTCAGCCCGAGGGGATAGACGTGATAAAAAACTGCTTCATCGTACCATGCCATGTGGAAACATCCTTTCAGATATAATCTGTGCATTCAGCGGAACATGAATACTGTTGCATTATAACAAGACCACCGCTGCATTTCAAGTAGGATTTCTTCATCGGTTTGTATCAGCATATGGTTAAAGAGCGAAACCGTACTTGCCAAAACACTTCGCAGCATTTATAATAACAAAAACCGCTTTCCGGCGGCAGCAAACAAGTGGAGGAAAGAGCATGAAATTTGCCAATATCCTGAAGCGGGCCAGGTCCCTGGCGGCAGAGGCCGACATCTCCCAGGTGGATTTCCTGGCGGTGCAGATCAACATCGTGGGCGAGGAAAACGGCGTATTCTATGTGGAGGTCAAGGACGGCCGCATCTCCGTGGAGCCCTATGAGTACTACGACCGGCAGTGCGCCATCACCATCAGCGACGACGATTTTTCCAAGCTCACCCGCGGAAAGCTCGACCCGGTCAAGGCATATGACGAGGGACGGCTCAAGGCGGAGGGCGATCTCGGCAGGGCGCTGCAATTCACCAATCTCCTGCAGGACGGGATCAAAAAATAATTTCAGACGCAGCGGTTTTCAGCTGCGCATTTTTATGCAGACTATTGTAAAAATATCCACAAGATAGTATACTATATAAGTAAACCAATTGAATTAGTTCGTAAACGGAAGGCACGGAGAACATTTTCAGTTTATTGCAGCGGTCAAGGCTTGAAAGGATGATCATATGAATCAAAATACGAAGAACTGACTTTTGACCGGCGGCGCTCTGGGCTATGTGAAGGATCAGCGCATCTATATCACCGGGCGCAGGAAGAATCTCATCATCCTGGCAAACGGTGAAAACGTCTCGCCCGAGGAGCTGGAAAACCGTTTTGCGGGCTGCGAGTGGCTTTCGGAGGTCATGGTCTACTCCGAAAACGAGCAGATCACGGCCGAGGCATATCCCTTCCCGGAATATGCGGGGAAGGCCGAGGGACTGTTTCGCAAAAAGGCGGAGGAGATCAACAGACAGGTCCCGTCCGCCAGACGCATCGTCCGTCTGCGCCTGCGGGACAGGGAGTTTGAAAAAACCACCTCCCGCAAGATCAAGCGCAATCAGACCGGCGAAAAGGGCAGACTGCTGGACTGAACATACATGACAAAACCGGGGAGAAGTCCAAACTGCCTGGATTCTCCCCGGTTTTGGTACTCGTTTTTCACTCTGTGTGCGTCCCGCACCAGGCGGCAATGCGCCCCAGAAGCTTGAGATCGACCTTGCCGTAGGGCATCTGGATGGCGCCCTTGCTGTGCCTGTAGCCCTTCGCGTCCAGCTCCGGCAGAAATGCCTCCACAGCCTCCGGGCCGGGATAGATGCCGACGTGCTTTTTCTGCGCGGCAAAGTGGATGAGGTTATACCGCCGCCGCCAGGTCGGCATCTGCCAGCTCATGCGCTCCTCCGCTTCGCCTACGGATGCGCGTATCGTTTCGCACACCTCCCGTAAAACGGGCTGTACCGCCTCGTCCTGCGCGAGAATATATTCGTCAATGGTCATGGTGCTGCCCTCCGTAAGTGATCTTCTTTTTTCGATTATACTCCATTGGTGCCCGACACCGCAGCGAGAAGTACAAAACGGCGGCGTTCTTCGTCTGCTGCGATGACGGCGTCAGAGAGAACGGCAGCCTCGAGAAGGCCCGGAAGGTCTATGACTTCTGCGCGGAAAACGGCTGGACGCCGATCTCGATGAAGAACGACTGGCTGACCGTCTTCGGAGAGGGTGTCACAAAGAAATAATGACGGGCAGACTGAAGCAGGTCAGACTTTGTTCAGCTCGGTCAGGATTTGCTCAAGCATCTGCGCGCTGTTGGGATCTCCGACGAAGCTCAGCATCCCGCGCAGCGGCATGTACCGGAGCATGGCAAGGTTCATCTCCTCGGTGATGGCCTCGCTGGCTGCGCTTCCCTTGTCCGCCTCTTCGGCGGGCGGAGCAAAGGCCGCACGGATGTTGTCAAGCAGCGGCCTGAGGACGGCTGCGGCATGGGGGTCGGCCAGAATGTCCATAATGATGCTGTCTTTGTCGTAGTGCTTCGGCAGCTCCACGGTGGACTGCACGTTCACCTCCGCGCGCAGGGCGATGTCCCGGGAGGAGCGGCCGATCTCAATGGCGAAGGCGCCGCTCTCCACATGCCAGTCGTGGATCTGGGTGTTCCAGTAGGCAAAGGAGCGCTTGTCGAGCGTGAAGCGGACTTCCTTCTCTTCACCGGGCCCGAGCGCGACCTTCTCAAAGCCCTTGAGCTCGCGCACGGGGCGGAAGACGCTGCTCTCCACGTCGCCCACATAAAGCTGGACCACCGCCTTGCCCGCACACTTGCCGGTGTTTTTCACCCTGACGGAAGCCGTCAGCGTGTCCCGATCCGTGATCTGAGATGAGCTCAGGCGCAGGTCGGAGTATGCAAAGCTTGTATAGCTCAGGCCATGGCCGAAGGGGAAAAGCACCTCGGCCTCTTTTTTATCGTAGTAGCGATAGCCGACGAAAATCCCCTCGCGGTATTCGGCCACGTTGCCCTCGCCGCCGTAGAAGAGGTAAGAGGGGTTATCGGCGAGCTTGACGGGGAAGGTCTCCGGCAGATGACCGGAGGGGTTGACGTCGCCGAAGAGGACCCGGACTTCCGCAAGGCCCACCGCCTGGCCGCCCAGATAGGCCTCCAGCACGGCCTTGACCTTGCCGATCCACGGCATCTCCACGGGGGAGCCGTTGTGCAGCACGACCACCGTGTTGGGGTTTGCGTCCGCCACGGCCTCAATCAGCCGGTTCTGACAGTCGGGCAGGCGCATGTGGGTGCGGTCATAGCCCTCGGACTCGTACACATCGGGAAGCCCCGCAAACACCACCGCCGCCTTCGCAATCTTGGCCGCAGCTACGGCCTCGGCGATCTGCTCGTCCGTGGCCTTGTCCTCTGAGGCGCTGTAGCCATGGGCATAGGTGATCTTCAAGCCCTCTGAAGCCTCGAGCGCGGAGGTAACTTTGAAGCTGTTGATATGGGAACTGCCGCCGCCCTGGTATCTGGGCTTTTCGGCAAACTCGCCGATGAAAGCGATTTCATCAGCTTTATTCAGCGGCAAAAGCGCGTCTTCATTCTTGAGCAGCACCATGCAGTCGGCCGCGATCTCGGCGGCGAGCTGATGCTGTGCCTCCATGTCCCAGGGGGTATCGGGCTTCGCGTTTTCCGTGTAGCGGAAGACGATGTTCAAAATACGCTCCACCGCCTGATCTACCAGCTTCTCGTCCAGCTTTCCGGCCCGGACGGCCTCGACGATCCTGCGGTCATTGACGCCGCCCGAGGACGGCATCTCCAGATCGAGACCCGCGGCCACGCCCGCAACGCGGTCGGACACCGCGCCCCAGTCGCTCATCACATAGCCCTCAAAGCCCCACTCCTTACGCAAAACCTCGGTCAGCAGCCAGGGGTTTTCGGAGGCGTAGACGCCGTTTAAGCGGTTATAAGAGCACATGACGGTCCAGGGCTGTTCTTCCTTGACGGCGGTCTCAAAAGCGGGCAGGTAGATTTCGCGCAGCGTGCGCTCATCCACCTCGGCCGAGGAGCTCATGCGCCGGTGCTCCTGGGAGTTTGCGGCAAAGTGCTTGATGCTGGTGCCCACGTTCCGGCTCTGCACGCCGTGGATAAAGGCGGCCGATAGCTTGCCGGCGAGATACGGGTCCTCGGAAAAATACTCAAAGTTTCTGCCGCAGAGAGGGCTCCGCTTGATGTTGACCGCGGGACCTAATACCACCGAGAGCTTTTCATGCTGGCAGGAGTCGCCCACGGCCTCGCCCATGCGCGTGAGCATCGCCCGGTCAAAGGAGGCCGCGGTGGCGCTGGCCGCCGGGAAGCAGACCGCCTTGATGCTTTCGTTGACGCCGAGATGGTCGGCCTTGTCGTCCTGCTTGCGCAGGCCGTGGGGGCCGTCGCTGACCATAGAGGCGGGGATGCCGAGGCGCTCCACCGCCTTGGTGTGCCAGAAGTCCCCGCCGGAGCAGAGCCCGGCCTTTTCTTCCAGTGTCATCTGAGAAATGAGTGCCTTGATATCCATATCATAACCCTTTCAGCTTTATTCCGATTTCAGGTCCACAGCGGACAGGTCCCGCCCCTCATAGACCCTGGGGCGTCGGTACGATCCCGGTGAACACTCTCTTTATACATTTTCGTACACCTTCCGCTGTTTGTCAAGCCCCGGCAGGCGGCGAGCACAAGGCGCGTCCTCCACGATTTCCTCCAAAAAAGCCGGATAAGCAAGCAGGCGTCCCGACCCGCTCTCTTATCCGGCTTCCTCTTTTTTCACGCTTGTCTCCGAGGCGCCTGCAGCTTATCAGGCTAAAAGCAGTCCCGGCGCCTGATGCTTCTTACACTTTTTTTCCCATTCGGTATGCCAAATCCAGCGCGGGGTGTGCCGGACTTTCACCGGCTGCGGTGACGCCGCCCATGAAAACGGTCCCGGCGAGCTTCGCGCGCTCGAAGCATTCGATCCAGCCCTCCACACCGCTCACAGCGCGCCGGGGCACAGTCTCCTCATCCTCGGCGGCGGACGTGAGCAGATAGACGTCGCGGAAGGCGTAGTCGCTGGGGAAGAGCGGGTTGAGGCGGTCGAGCAGCGTCTTGAGCTGGCCGGACATCTCATAGTAATAGATCGGCGTGGCAAAGACCAGCACGTCGGCATTCAGCGCCTTTTGGCAGATCGCGTCCGCGTCGTCGCGGATCACGCAGCGCTTCTTCTCCTGACATACGAAGCAGCCGCGGCAGAAGTTTATTGTCTTGCCGCGCAGGGAGATCAGTTCCGCCTCATGCCCGGCCTCCTGCGCGCCCCGGGCGAAGGCCTTCGCCAGCGCTTCGGAATTGCTGTTTGCGCGGGGACTTGTCGATACGATCAGTATTTTTTTCATGCGTTCCTCCTGTTGTTATTTCAAAGTCAGCGTGATGGCAGCATCGCCGTTTCCCAGCAGCTCGCTCAGCTCCGACGCGGACTTGTCCGCTATCCTCCCGAGCCGGGTATATGCCCAGGAATTGGAGCCGTAGAATACGACGAGCTGATTTCCGGAATAGAGAACGATATCCCCGGCCTGTGTTGTCGTCTGGCGGTCTTCACGGGGCAGACTCTGGCCGACAGGGCCGACCTGCTCAAACCCGCCGTACATGGACATCTCGATACGCAAACCGTCCCGCGCGAGCTCCTTGAGCGCCTCCACGGATTCGTTGTCTTCCCACGTGACTTCAACATCGGTCTCGCCGATCTTCATGCGCATCATTTCCGCTGCCTCGCTTTCTGCTTTGCTGTCCTGTGTCTGTTTCGTTACAGGCACTTTTCCCGTCAGGGCCGCTTTGGGAGACTGTGCGGGCTCCGGCGCTGCTGTTGCCGCACTTTGCGCGCTGCCGCAGCCGATGCAAAGCCCCGCAATTACGATGATAAGAATCAAAGAGAGTGTTGACTTCATGCTCTGCCGCCTTAACGAAGATACTCCGCGAAAAAGCTTTGAAGCTTGTCAAACGGGATGGCGCCCTTGCCGCCGCCGTCGTAGAGATCGGTGTGCACCGCGCCGGGAATGATCATCAGCTCTTTGTTGTCCGCGTATTTGCTGTTCCGCAGCATGTCGGCATAGGCGTCGCGGCTGAAATAGCAGGAGTGGGCCTTGTCGCCGTGGATCAGCAGCACGGCCGAGCGGATTTCGTTGGAGTAGCGCAGGATGGGCTGATTGATGAAGCTTTCGCAGCCGATCACGTTCCAGCCGCCATTCGAGTTGAGGGAGCGGGGATGGTAGCCGCGCGGGGTCTTGTAGTAATCGTAATAATCCTTCACGAAGAAAGGCGCGCCCTCCGGCAGCGGATCGACCACACCGCCGCCGAGCTTGTATCCGCTCGCCTGCAGGTCGGCAAGACGCTGGGCGCACATGGCCGCCTTTGCCTGATAGCGTGCTTCCTCGCTGTCGGCGGAGTCGAAATAGCCCTTGGCGTTGACACGGGTCATGTCGTACATGGTCGCCGCGACCGTCGCCTTGACGCGGGTATCCAGCGCAGCGGCGTTGAGCGCCATACCGCCCCAGCCGCAGATCCCGATGATGCCGATACGTTCGGGATCGACCAGCTCGTGCAGGGAAAGGAAATCCACCGCGGCCATGAAATCCTCGGTGTTGATGTCCGGGGAGGCCATGTAACGGACGTTGCCGCCGCTCTCGCCCGTGAAGGACGGGTCAAAGGCCAGCGTCACAAAGCCGCGCTCCGCCATCGTCTGGGCGTAGAGTCCGGAGCATTGCTCCTTGACCGCGCCGAAGGGGCCGGAAACGGCGATCGCGGGGAGCTTACCCTCTGCGCCTCTGGGAATATACAGATCTGCCGCCAGGGTGATGCCGTAGCGGTTGATGAACGTGACCTTGCTGTGCTCGACCTTATCGCTCTCGGGGAACGTCTTGTCCCATTCCTGCGTGAGTTTCAGTTCTTCGAGTTTCATTGTGCTTTCTCCTTTACCCGTTTTTCGTTTCGCGGATCAGCTTGTCCAGCCGGTCCAGCTGTTTCTGCTTTTCGTGGATCGCCTCCAGCGCATCGCAGCGGCATGAACGCAGACAGCGCATCAAGTCCTCGGCGCTGCCGTTTTGATAAAAATGCTCGGCCCGCCGTATCGCAGGTTCGCTGCAGCCCGCGTCGGTCATGCACTCCCGCATGCTTGCCCAATCGACCATATCGCTTTCCTCCCGCGTTTTCCTTGCATATAGAGAATATCATATTGCAAAGTGAAACGCTAATAGCTATAATGAATATCGTGATATTCCCATTCAGCATATCAAGGAGGTCGCCATGGAGATCCGCACGCTTCGCTACTTCCTCGCCGTCGCCCGGGAGGAGAACATGTCCCGCGCCGCCGAGCAGCTTCATGTGACGCAGCCCACATTATCAAAGGCGCTGAAATCCCTGGAGGATGAGCTTGGGAAAAAGCTGTTTTCAAGGCACAGCTTCAGCATCGCGCTCACGGAAGAGGGCGAGCTTCTCCGCAGCCGCGCGGAGGACCTCCTGTCCATGGCGGACAAGATTGAGCAGGAGTTCTCGTCCCTGGACGACATCACCGGCGGCGACATTTATTTCGGCCTTGCCGAGTCCTATCAGATCCGCTGTCTTGCCAGAGAGGTCCATGCGTTCAAAAAGCTCTATCCTGACCTGCGCTACCATATCACAAGCGGCGATACGGAGCAGGTCACGGAAAAGCTGGACAAGGGCCTGCTGGATTTCGCCGTGATCTGTGAGGCGCCGGATGAGAAAAAGTACCGCTATGTCCTCTTCCCCGAATCGGACTATTTCGGCGCTGTTTTCCCGACGGATTCTCCGCTTGCGGGAAAGGAACAGATCACCGCGGAGGATCTTGCCGGGCTGCCCCTTTTCACCTCCGAGCAGAGCTGGGAAAACGATATCCGCCCCTGGGCCGGGGACAGCTTCTCCGCGCTCCGGCTGGAAGGATCCTTCCGCCTGGCCTTCAACGGCTCCATGTTTGCAAGGGAGGGGCTGGGCGTTCTGCTGACGCTGAATAATCTGATCGACACCTCGCCCGGGAGCGGCCTGGTTTTCCGCCCGCTGTACCCGCGGCTCGAAATGAAGATGTATTTGATCTGGAATAAATACCAGAGCTTCACCCCGATCGCGGAGCGCTTCTTAAAGCAGATCAGGACTTCTTTCACCGGGAACTGATATTCCTTCCACACAAAAAAGAAAAACAAGCAGGCATGCCGTCCGGTTACTGCGGATGGCATGCCTGCTTGTTTCATATATCGGGTCACTTCACCGTGATCGCGGTCACATGAGGCTGGGGCCCTTCGTACCAGTACAGGAAGCCTTCAACATCGATGGTGTCGCCGACCTTGAGGTTCTTCACGGCCTCGTAAACCTCGCTGCCCGGGACGGTCAGATAGCGGCGCACAACGAAGGTGTACACGGCGCCGCCAAGCTGCAGATCAAAATAGAGGTCACAGTTGCCGTCTTCACCGGAGTTGTCATAGTTGTAGAAGAAGGCCGCTCCGTCACCCTTGTCGGCAACAACGGCATCCGAGACCTTGACGGCCTGGTTGATGTGCGAGGCAAGCTCCTCCGTACCCAGCAGGCCCGTGATGTCCAAAGGCTCGGCGATAAAGCTGTCGCCTTCCACAAAGCTGAAGCTGCCGTCGACGACCTCGACTTCGCCGGACCATTCGCCCTTGTAACCCTGGAAGGCGATCTTCTGGCCGGGGACCAGCTTTTCATAATCCGCTTCCGGGCAGGCAACATCGTACAGGAAATAGGCGCCGTCTTTATCAGCAGCGTAGATGGAGGTCTTGTTGTCCCACCAGGTGAGCTTGGCCTGGACGTAGGCCTCGGCGTTGACGGGACTGTCCACTGCGGCGGCTGCATAGTCGGCGTAGCTCATGAGCTTGGCAGAGGCCTCAGCGGCAGGAGCTTCCGCGGCAGCGGGGGCCTCGGGCTCGGCGGAGGGAGCGGCGGTCGCGGCGGGCGTCTCGGGTGCGGCCGTGGGGGCAGGTGTCGCAGCGGGCGCGGCGGACTGTCCGCAGGCGGTCAGCGTAAAGAACATGGCAAGGGCAAGGATCAGGGCAAGATGTTTTTTCATCATGGTTCTCCTTTATAAAGGTGTGATACGTTTATTATAGCCGCTGTTCGAGGAAAATCAAGGGCTGTCAGACGGTTTTTGTTTTTTCCGCCGCCGGACGGTTTCGGAGAGGAAAAACAGCGCGATCAGCACCCAGGCCGCGGCAAGGGAGGAGAGCAGCACCACAGCGGTCTTCGGCAGGGGGCCGAGCCTGGCGGGGCCGGCGGCACCGGCGGCGCTGATCTGATCCAGACGGTAGAGGGAATTGATATTGGAAAACAGCTTCTGCATGTAGGCATCGTCCACGGTCTGCTTTCGGCGGACGGACTTGGTGACCTCTTCGATCATCTGACCGGCGGCATCCCGCAGTGAGGCCGAGCCGTTGAAAACCGGCGTGGTGAAGGTGTTGGCGGTATTCTCGAGCAGAAGCTTCGCCGCCGCGATCTTGACATCGTAATGCTCCGCATTGTCCTCTCCCGCCCGGGATAGGTAATCCTGATATTCCGCACTCTCCCGCGCCTTCAAGGTGACGGGGACATAGCCCTCGGTCTCGGCATAGGCGATCTGTACGTCGTTTGTCAGCAGAAACTGCGTAAACAGCCACGAGGCCAGAACAGTCTGGGGGTCCTCCTTGTTGAAAATACAAAGCGACGGCCCCTGCGAGATCATGGCAGGATTTTCAGGGTCGAGCTGCGGAATGGGCCGCACGGCGGTCTCAAAGCGGACCAGCTTGTCCGGCGCGATGTCAATGAGCGGGGCGTCGCTGCCCATCCAGGTAGCGCCGGCTGTGGAGTCCACCGCGAAAAGGCACTGACCGGCGTTGAGAAAGTTTGCCGGGTAGGACGAGATCTTGAAGGTGGAAAAGGAGCCCTGCCCCACATGTACGGCAATGGTGTCCAGAAAGGCCTTCGTGTCGTCATTGAAGATCCGGATGTCTCCGTTCGGGGTGGAATAGCCCGCGTCCTTCTGCCGGAGATACTGGATCATCATATTGTCGGTGGACTTGTAGAGAAACGGGATCATGACCTTCTGGCCGTTTACTGCGTAGTTTCCCTCCGCGTCCTTTCGTGCGGCAAGGTCGGAGACCTCCCACACAAAGTCCCAGGTCAGGATATCCGGCAGCTCATACCCCAGTTTTTCCAGCATGGTTTTGTTGATATAGCAGGCCTCGGTCGAGCGCATATAGGGTACGGCATAGCTGATCCCGCCGATCCGGCACTCGGCCATGAATTCCTCTGTCAGCTCGTCGGCCCGCGGCCCGTCATAGCGCAGCTCCTTCCCGCCGAAGCCGAAGTTCGGATCGGAGAAGAGATCGTCCAGCGGCACTACAACATCCGCGCCGGTCATATAGGTGGCGATGTGGTCGGGATAGGTGATGCAGACATTGGGCGTTGTATCGGTGGCGATGTTGGTGATGACATCGTTGTAGATCTTGCCGTAGTCCGTATACAGGCGCAGGTTAACCGTGATGTTCGGGTACAGGGCTTCAAAATCGCGGATGGCCTTCTGATAAATGGCGGTCTGGGTTTTGTTGGTGTCGTTCTTGGCCCAGAAGCTGATCTCATACGGGCGGGAGGAATCAAAGCTTGCCGGCACGGCAAAGGCGATGCGCGCCTTGGAGCCGTGGCAGCCGCAGAGCGGCAGGAGCATCACAAGGCACAGCAGCACGGCGGAGAGGCGTTTCTTCATCCCTTGGTCCCTCCTCTCGAGACGCCTGCCATGATCTTTTTCCGGAAGATCAGAAACAGGACGATCAGCGGCACCGAGATGACCACCACCGCCGCCATCATGGCGGGGATGTTTTCGCGCCCGAAGCCGTTTTCGCGGATCTCCTGAATGCCGTTGGAGACCAGAAAACGGGTTTCGTCATCCGTGATCAGGCGGGGCCAGACATAGCTGTTCCAGCACTCGATGACCTTCAGGATCACAATGGTGACCACGGTGGGCTGGGAAATGGGCAGCATGACCTTGAACAGGTACTTGAGGTCCGAGGTGCCGTCCACCTTGGCGGCCTTGTAGAGCTCCTCCGGGATCTGCTCAAAATTTTCCTTGAGCAGATAGATGTAGAAGACCGAGGTGACCGAAGGCAGGATCAGACCCCAGAAGGTGTTGCGCATGCCCCAGTTGGTGATGGTCACAAAGTTCGTGATGACCACGAGCTCCGCCGGGATCATCATCAGGGACAGAAACAGCCCGAAAACCAGATCCCGCCCCGGAAAGTCCAGCCGCGCAAAGGCATAGGCGGCAAAGATGATGACGACCATCATGATGGCCGTGGTGGCAAGGGTAAAGATGACGGTGTTGGCAAAGTAGCGCGCCAGATTCACGGTCGTGAAGGCGTCCACATAGTTTTGCAGCGTGGGGGAGAGCGTGAAGAAGCTGGGGACGTACTCGGCGTTGTAGGCGCTGTAGCTTTTGACCGAGGTAAGCAGCATCCAGTAAAACGGGAAGAGGACGATCAGCGCCCAGAGGCCCAGCAGCGTATAGGTAATGGCTTTGCGGACGATGCCGCGGCGTTTTAAGCGCAGCGAATCTTTTTCGTAATCCATCTCGGCACCCCCTTCAGAACTGTGTGCTCTTGCGGCTGATCATGAGGTTGATGACCGTGATGGTCAGCACGATGGCAAAGAGGATCAGCGCCGCCGCAGAGGCGTAGGAGGGATAGCCGCCGCTGTCCCCGTAGAGCATGTCGTAAACATAGCCGACGATGGTATTCATACCCGCGGCGTTCAGGTTGGTGCCGAAAATGGCGACCTCGTCGCTGTAGGCCTTGAAGGCGCCGATAAAGCCCGTGATCACGAGATAGAAGACCATGGGCGCGATCATGGGCAGGGTGATGCGGGTGAAGATCCGGAGGGGCGGCGTGCCGTCGACCCGGGCTGCGTTGTAGTAATCCTGCGGCACGGAGGCCAAGGCCGAGGTGAGGATCAGGATCTTGAAGGGCATCACGACCCAGACCGTGTAGATGCACATGACCAGGAGCTTGGCCCAGTAGGGCCCGTCAATGAAATCCACCGACTGCCCGCCGAAAAACCGGATCAGCAGATTGATCAGGCCATCGGAGTACGGCGTCTTTTTAAACAGGATCATGAACACCATGCCGACCGCAAGCGTGTTGGTCACGTAAGGCAGGAAAAACACAGTCTGGAAGAAATCGCGCAGACGCCGGATGGAATTGAGCCCCAGCGAGATCAGCAGCGCAAGACCCGTCGAAACCGGTACGGTAATGATGACCAGAATAAAGGTGTTCTTTACCGCCTGCAGGAAATAGGGATCATGCAGCACGTAGGAATAGTTGTAAAGCCCTGTGCCCCAGAAGGTCTGGGAGGCAGAGTTGTAACCCTCTTCAAAGGAGTAAACAAAAACGTCGATGAGCGGGTAGACCATGAACACGCTCAGAAACGCAATGGCCGGCAGCAGGTACAGCCAGGCTTTCCAGTTCTTTTTCTGCATGCTTGCCTCCCCTCAGACGGCGGAAAAGGGGATGCGCTCACCCGTCCCGGCATCGAACAGATACGTCTTGAAGGGCTTGAGGCGAAAGCGCACGCTGCCCGACTTCATCTGCGGCGTCTCCTCGGAGGGGATGATCGAACGGATCGTTGTGCTGATGGCGGCGGGATGTGTGGAAACCACGCTGTGGTCGCGGCCCATGACCTCGACGGCCTGCAGGGCGCAGCAGAGCGGCCCGTCCTCCTGCAGCACGAAGCCCTCGGGGCGGATGCCGACCGTGAGCTTCTCCCGGTCGGCGCAGTCGACCTTCATCACCGCGTCCTGGCCGATATACAGCCTGCCGTTTTCCACCCTGCCCTCAAAGAGATTGATCTGCGGCGTGCCCAGAAACGTCGCAACAAAGAGATTGCGGGGCTCGTCATAGACCGTCTGGGGCTTTCCGATCTGATGCACGAAGCCGTCTTTCATCACAATGATGAGGTCCGAAATGCTCATGGCCTCTTCCTGATCGTGCGTGACGAAAATGGTGGTGACGCCGGTTTCGCGCTGAATACGGCGGATCTCTTCCCTTGTCTGGAGGCGGAGCCGGGCATCGAGGTTACTCAGCGGCTCATCCAGCAGCAGCACCCGGGGCGTCTTGACCAGGGCGCGGGCGATGGCGACGCGCTGCTGCTGTCCGCCGGAGAGCTCCGAGGGCCTGCGGTCGAGCAGCATGTCGATCTGCACCAGGCGGGCCGCCTCTTCGGCGCGCCTGCGCATTTCCTCCTTTGAGGGGCGGGCTTCCCCCTTCAGATTCTGGAGCGGAAAGAGAATATTCTGCAGGACGGTCATATGCGGGTACAGCGCATAGTTCTGGAACACCAGCCCCACACCGCGGTTTTCGGGCGGAAGATGGGTCACGTCGTCCTCACCGAAGAAAATCCTCCCCTCCGTGGGGGTCTCCAGGCCGCAGATCAGGTTGAGCGTGGTGCTCTTGCCGCAGCCGGAGGGCCCGAGCAG
Organism: Oscillospiraceae bacterium; assembly: GCA_902799075.1. Taxonomy (GTDB): domain Bacteria; phylum Bacillota; class Clostridia; order Oscillospirales; family Oscillospiraceae; genus Limivicinus. The sequence continues at coordinate 22,373 of CADBYZ010000019.1, forward strand.
GCCGATGAGCTTCCCGTCAGGGATCTCAAAAGTGAAATCGTTGACGGCGATCACGTCCCCGCCTTTTTTGCTGCGGTTGGGAAACTTCTTGGTCAGATGATCCAATACAACTTTCATGGCAGTATCCCTTTTCCAATCGTCAGATTCAATGAGATTATATCCGAAAAGCGCTTCCTTTTCAATATCGGAGTCATAATATCGCTTGACATATGACCTATCGTTCAATATAATTAGTGAACGAAAGGTCACTTACTGCGTATGGAGGTACTTATGGCAAACGATACGAAAGAGAAAATACTGGAAGCTGCGCTGGAAATGTTTTCACTAAACGGCTATGCGGGGACAAATATCCGGGAACTGTCAGCATCGCTCGGACTTGTGAAATCCGGGGTCTACAAACACTATGAGAGCAAGGAAGCGATCTGGAACGCGCTGCTGGATCAGATGATCGCCTACTATGGGGAGCATTTCGGCTCGGCGGAGCATCTGCCGCCTGTGCCGGATTCGCTGGAGGGCCTTGTGGACATGACCATGCGGATGGTGAACTTCACTGTCCATGATGAAAGGATCATCATGACGCGCAAGGTGCTTACGCTGGAACAGTATCGGGACGTGCGCGCGAGAGAGCTTGCAACCAAGCACTTCCTGACCGGACTTACCGACATGTTCACGCATGTATTCACAGGTATGATGGAAAAGGCGCTGCTTCGGAAGAATGATCCCAGGATGCTGGCCTTTGCCTATACCGCGCCTATCTCTGCCCTGATTCATCTCTGCGACCGGGAGCCGGAGAAGACAGAGGAAGCGACCAGGCAGGTCGAGGCGTTCAGCAGGCATTTTATAAAAATATATGGAGCTCAGGGCGATGTCGAGAGAAATTGATCCGAAAGACACAACAAGATCGGCACCTATGCGGTTGTGGAAACGGAGCTTGACGGGGCCGTCGGCATGAACAGCGGGATCTATAACAATCCCTTCCTGATCTGGGGCCGGTACAGAAAAAAGCTGTTTCGATACGTCCTGCCTGTCTCTTTCCAGTTTCACCATACCCAGATGGATGGAGCGCAAGCGGGCAGGTTCCTGGAAAACCTGCAGGATGAAATCAACAAATTAAGGTAGGTATTATGAAAATGAAAAACTATATTGCGTATTGCGGACTGGACTGCGAAACCTGTGAAGCCAGGTTGGCAACGATCCATAACGATGATGAGCTTCGTAAAAAAGTGGCAAAGCTCTGGTCAGAGCTGAACGGCGTGGAGATCACCCCGGAGATGATCAACTGTGTCGGATGCAGGATCGACGGCGTGAAATCGCCCTACTGTGACTCACTGTGTCCGATCCGCCACTGTGCCCTGAAAAGAGGCGTGGAGACCTGCGGGGACTGCGGCGAAATGAAATGCTGTGAAAAGCTGGGCGTGATCACAGGGAACAACGCTGATGCCTTGAAAAACCTGAAATCATGACAGAGAAGACAGAGACCGGATTGAACTGGCTTTGATGATATGAAAGGCGCGGTATTATACATTCACGGCAAGGGCGGCAGCGCTGCCGAGTGTGAGCATTACAGACCGCTGTTCCCTGATTGCGAGGTATTCGGACTGGACTATCAGACCTTCACCCCCTGGGAGACCGGTGCGGAGATCCGCGCGGCAGCAGAAAAACTGAGAAGCAAATATAAAAGCATCGTTCTGATCGCCAACAGCATCGGCGCATATTTCAGCATGAGCGCCGGAATCGACGGCCTGATCAGCAAGGCCTGGTTCATTTCTCCCATCGTCGATATGGAAAAGCTGATTTGTGACATGATGGCCTGGGCAAATGTCACAGAAAAAGAGCTTCAATCGAAAGGCGTTATCCACACCGGGTTTGGGGAGGACTTGACCTGGGCTTACCTCTGCTATGTGCGGGATCACCCCGTCGACTGGACGGTGCCGACACAGATCCTCTATGGAAGCCGTGACGAACTGACGACGCCTGAAACCACCCGCAGCTTTGCGGAGAAGCACAATGCCAGGCTCACTGTCATGGAGGGCGGCGAGCATTGGTTCCACACTGCAGAACAGATGCGGTTTTTGGACGAGTGGATACGGAGGGAAAGCGTCAATAAAAAGAAATAATAAGATGCTGCGCTGTGAGCATCGGTAAAGAAAAACAGCACGGAATAATAATGAAAAAGCGGACGCAGGCCTAATGAGCCTGCGTCCGGCGCATTCACAATTTTTCTTGCCAATAGTTTCAGCCTGAGCGGCTTTCGCTTCTCTGCTCCGCGATCCGGCAAAAGGCTCTCGCGGTGCGCTTCTCGGAATCCTGAAAGTGGTTGCCCGGATTCCATTCCAGCGTGACGTCATGAGCGCTTTGCAGCAACGCGTACTGCTCACGGATGCAGTCGCCGACCGTTGCCATGAGGGGATTCTTTGCCCGTTCTTCCCTGTCGCCGAGACTCAGGTACACAGCCTTTGCCTGAATCGGATTTTTCTTCACATATTCCATCCAGCCCGGAAACCACACCGAGGGCGAGGCCGCTGCGACACCGGAAAAAGCATCCGTCCTGATCGCGGCCCAGAGCGCGAACAAACCCGCCAGCGAGTACCCGCCAAGGCAGAGCTTCATATCTGCGCCAAGCCGCCTGCGCAGCTCCGGCAGCAGGCGGTCGAGGACGAAGGAAAGTGTCTCCTCCGCCATCCCAGCGAAGGGAACCTTCCCGAATATCGGCGGCGCTTCCCAGGGACTCAGGTCGCGGTTCCAGTCCCTGACCTCAAACGCCGCCAGCGCAAAGGGCAGCGCACAGTCCCGCGTGGCCTCGATCTCGCCGTCCAGCAGCGCCGTGTCGTGGGCGTCCACCGGCTGGAGGAACAGGATCTGCGGTGAATCGTCCGTGTAGAGTGTGACGGCGCGCCCGCCCAGCTCAAAGCATTGTTTCCGCATGGCGCATCAGCTCCTCCTTTTTACGGATATGGGCATAGAATATGAAACATGCGGTGATCTGCGCCAGCGTCGAACAGGGGACGCCGAGACCAATGTAGAATAGCCTCCCAGTCGCACGGCTCATCCACCAGGCCACCGGAATACGGATCAGGAAGGCCGCCGCGATACCCTGCACCATGACGAAGCCCGTCTCGCCGAGACCGTTGAAAAAGCCGATGAAGCAAAACAGAAAACAGGTCAACAGGCAGTCGATGCCGTAAGCCCGCAGATAGTCAAAGCCCGCCGCGATCACGTCCTGATCCCGCGCAAAAATGCCGCACAGCAGATCGCCGTGGAAGAACGCCGCCCAGAACATCACCGCGCCGAAGGCCGTGGAAACCAGAATGGCGATTTTGAGCCCACGCTCGGCGCGTTCGTTCTTTCCGGCGCCGTGGTTCTGCGCCACATAGGCGCTCATGGCCTGCATGAAGGCCAGCGGGATCAGCATGATGAAGGCGCAGACCTTTTCCGCAACGCCCACGCCCGCCGAAGCGATGAGCCCCAGGGCGTTCACGATGGCGAGGATCACCAGAAACGACAGCCCCACCAGCAAGTCCTGCAGGGCGATCGGTGTGCCGAAGCGGACAATGCGCCGCAGGATCGGCTTTTCAATGCGGATATCCCTCTTTGAAAACGAAAACGGAAGCGTCCGGCGGCTGAGCACCAGCAGGGAGATCAGCACGCTCACCGTCTGAGACATGACCGTGGCAACAGCCGCTCCGGCTGCTCCCATGTGCAGTCCGGCCACCAGCAGAAGGTCGCCCGCGATATTGCAGGCGCTGGCAATGGCGACAGTCATCAGCGGCGTGCGGGAATCGCCTAAGCCCCGCATGATGCTGCCCAGTACGTTGTAGGCCACGATCATCACCGAGCCGAATCCGCAGATGGCGATATAGCGCTTTGTCTCGTCAAAGGCCTCCTCCGGTGCGTTCATGGCCGCGGCAAGCGCGCCGGACAGCAGCGGGATCAGCGCCGTGAGCGCCGCGCCCACAAGGAAAAACATTACCACGCTGGTGCCGATGATCTGGCCGCCCTCTTCGCGCTTGCCCGCGCCGATCTTCTGCCCGAGCAGGACGGTCGTGCCCATGGCGAAGGAGCTCACAAGCCCGGTGACGGTCTGCATGATTTGAGAGCCAACCGCCACGCCGGACACGTCCTGCGCCAGTGCGTACTTGCCCACGACGAGCAGGTCCACCGCGCCGTAGAGCGCCTGCAAAAACAGGGCCAGCAAAATCGGCATCGAGAAAGCCAGCAGCGGCCCCAGGATCGGCCCTTTGGTAAAATCCTTGATCTGTTCCTTTTCCACAATTTCCTCCAAAAAAGCCGGATAAGCAAGCAGGCATCTCAGCCCGCTCTCTTATCCGGCTTCTCATTTCTCACGAATGATTTGCCCTCCGAGGCGTCCGCAGTTTATCAAATTTTGAGGAGAATGTCAAGAAACGGCAATCTTGTCGTTAGACTTTATCACAGGTACTCCTTTATTCCGGATCATACTCCCCGTATTCACAGCCGATGTGGGTGGCCTCCACTTCGTCCACAAGCTTAAGTGCGCCGTCCTTTTTGTCGTAGAGCTTCACCGTGCCCCAGCCGTTGCCGCCGTTCCACAGGCGATTGTGGCGCTTGCTGCCGTCCGGCGCTTCATAATTCACCAGCAGCATGTCCGCCTTCCGGCAGAAGACCTCCGTCTCCATCACCGCATGGATGTTCTCCTGGCGTACCGTCCAGTGAACCACGTCGTCGAGCTCCTCGAATGAGAAGTCGGTCTTCACCTTCAGGTGCAGCTTGGAGAAATTGAAATCGTACTCCTTGCCCTCGTAGTAGAACACACCCAGCAGGCGGCGATCCAGCGGCACGAAGTAGATCTTCGGCCTGCCGCCGCCGATGTCGAACACGCTGTTCATGAGCTGCTTTCCCGTGCCCTTGCTGACAAGGTGGTTGGAGGACAGCCAGACCCAGGGGCTGGTGAAATCCCGGCCCCAGTTTTTATCCGCATAGCCGTAGCTCTTTTCCGGGGTGACGGTGTACTTCTTCCCGTTGAAGATGATCTCACCGCTGTAAGCGCTCTTCATGCCCTCGACGTGCCAGTACATGGCGAAGGCCTCGGCATCCCGCAGCGGCTTGCTTGCACCGTAGCCCACATTGAAGGCGATCTGCTTGTCGATGGTCAGGTCCCAGGACAGCTCGCCCGCGTCGCACATCCACTCCGGGTGTGCCGCCGCTTCCTCCGGCGTAATGGCAATGCTGCCCTTCAAGACCGTTTCACCGGCAAGGCAGTCCGTGGCCTCTATCCGATAGGGCGCCGCCCCGTGCAGGTCGACGTCCTTCCAGGCAAAGAAGCGATGCAGCTGGCAGTGATCTGTTCCCCATGTCCCGGCCTTCACCATCAGATAGGAGGGTTGCTTGCCTGCCGCTTTGTTTGCGGGCAGCTGGCCGAGGACAGGCTCGTCCCCGCCCAGCGCGGGATTGCAGACGAAGAACTCGATAAAGAACGGCTTGTCTTCACCGGTCACAGTGTCCTGCGCGGTAAAGGAGTGCCACCACCAGTCATAGCCGTGATGGGCCAGCGGGCCGTGGAGCATACATGCGTCCCGGTTGATGTCATGATGATTGAACATGTATCGATTCCTGCCTTCTATGAATAATCCGACCTGTGTCGATTTGATTTATGATAATCGTATTATACAGCTGAAAATCCTGACTGTCAAAATATCAGGATGCC
>CADBYZ010000020.1 GCA_902799075.1 Oscillospiraceae bacterium
AAAAATGCGGGAAATAAAAAAGCAAAAAATATGTTAAACTCGCTTTTTACTACTCAAAACACTTGCTCGGGAAACTCAATTTGAGTAACCCGAGCAGTTCTTTCCCTTTTTTGTGAATATTTGAGCAGCAGCGACGGAGCGCCCTGCCGAGCATATTTGATGAGGTAAGATATTGAAAAATGATAACTGTGGAGTTTTTAAAACTCGAAATTTTTATCCCGGAGACGCATCTTGACGCGCTGCAAACTGCGCTGCGCGGGGTTGACGCCGGGCATATCGGTAATTATGATTGCTGCCTTTCATATAGCCGGGTGATGAGCACATGGCGGCCACTGGCCGGAACTGACCCTTATATAGGTAAAGAGAACGCGATAAGCTGTGAACCGGAAGTAAAGGTCGAGGTCACAATCAGAGCGGAGCGACTCCGGGAAACGATGGAAGCAATCAAGCGTGTTCATCCTTATGAGGAACCGGTTATCAACGTCATTCCGTTGTGGGGCACGAGTTTTTGCTGAAAATGACCTCTTAGGAAGGAAAACTGTATTAAAAAGGAAGGGATTTATTATGAAAAAACTGATTGCTTGTGTTTTGCTTCTCATCTTCGCGGCTTTCCCTGCGACCGCATATGCGGAAGAGTGGAATATGGCTGTGCCGACTGAGGTAACGGCAGAGATCCGGGAGCTGTTTGACAAGGCAATGGCGGAACTGGTCGGAGTTGACTATACGCCGGTTGCGGTGCTCGGGCAAGATGACAGCACTTATTGTGTCCTCTGCAAAGCATCCGCTGTCTATCCCGGTGCGGCGCCGTATAATGCCCTCGTATATGTGAATGAGAGCGGGATCCAGAATATCTATGAGCTCTGGATAGAGAAGCATGCGGAAAAACAGGCGTCTGCCGAACCTGAACCGGGAGATCCCGATATCCAGTATGTCCTGTATTTAGGCACAAACGATAAGGATACCAACAAGCCGGTGTTTACTCAGGCAGAAGCCAAAGAGAAAGCCAAGGAGATTCTGATCCGTCATTTCGGCGGCTTCACGATACAGGAGGCTGACGGCGGCTGGATCGACGAGGGAACGGTATTTCAGGAGTACACGCTTGTTATTTACCTGAGTGATACAACAAAAGAAGCTGTCCATGCTGCCGCGGATGAGCTGATTGAAGCATTTCATCAAAGCTCTGTTCTTATTCAGGCCAATCCAACAAATACAGAGTTTTACGGAGACTGATGATTCCGTACAAAACTGTTTGAGGTCATACAATAAGAACAAAATGGTAATGTTTTCCGGCTCACAGTTCCTGCATCGAGTTGTCACTTGCAGAGGAGTACAATCCGCGATTTAAAAGAAATCAGATATCATCCTGTATTGATCAGCTCAAGGTCATATCGGATAAACGTCGCTTAATCTTGAGCTGTTTTTCTACATAGAGAGATCACAAGCTTCAAATAAACAGACGGGTCAAAACCCGGCCGCATAGGGGAGAGTATGACATGGGGCTCTCGCAATTAGGCATTGAGTCGATGCGAGTCTGCGGGAGTCTCTGTATCAGCGTCTGGCAGCGCCAGCGACTGCCAGAGAGTCACATGGACTGGGAGGGAGAAACATGGACGAGTTAAGGCAGCACCGCACAATTATTGTCCTGCTTTTTTCTTGAGCAAACAAGCAGAAGGCGATTTCTCTCTGGGAAGCTCATGCTTTGTAAGCCTTTTTGGAAACGGACCCTCAGATTGAAACGGTATCCCGAGTTCCGTCAGGACAGCTTCAAAGGCATCCGTGTATTTCTTCTCATCCAGAAGCTGCATGAAGCTGAGAAAAATCCTGTCTCCCAGAGAGGATACTTCGAGCAGCACATGGCCTTCCACGATGAACACAAAAGAATCCACATAGTCCGCGACTTCGCCCCAGTCCATCCAGCCTGTATAGTTGGCAATAAAGGTCCCGTGCTGGGCGTTTTTTCCGGCAAAGGGATCATGCTTTTTAAAATATGCCAGCTTTTGCTTCTGACCATGGATCGTTTCCAGCTCTTCCAGAAAGCAGAATTCTTTCCTCAGCTCCGCAAAGCTGACACTCGGATCGGTCTGGAGGGCGATCTGCCCTCTTGTCATGGTCCCGAGCTTCTCCATATCCCATTGCAGCTGCTCGCGCGTATAGTCCAAATGGACATGGCTGAGCAGATCGATATGGCTGTGCGGCATGCCGAGACTTGCGGTGGGATTATGCGCCGTCTCTCCGCCGATGACGCGGATCTTCTCCGGGAGCACCTTGTCCAGCGCCTTTGCCGTCACAACAAGGAAGAAGGAGGCGACACTGGAGTCGTTGTTCTTGACAAAGGACAGGATATCCTTCTGGGTGAAGGTATAGAGCCGAAAGTTGGGCTTTCTCTTAAACGGATTATACATACCGTTGAGATAATCCAATCCCAGAACTGCCGGCTTTTTACTCTTGTAGCGGAAGATCGGCTGCTCGGTGCCCAGCATCTCAATTGTCGGCTCCTCTGCCTCACCGGGAAGCAGAGGGCTGTCCGGCTTGCGTATCGCCGGGGCGTTCGGCACGACATGGTATTTTTCAATGATGTACTGATAGACAGTGGTCATGACCCAGGGCTGTGCGCCTCTGCCGCCGCACAGGGCGTGGCTGATGTAAAAGTCGATCTCCCGGCCTTCGCACCGCACAAAAAGCAAATGCCCGTTCGCAGCACGGCTTCCCAGCTTGGGAAGATGCCTTGTCCTCCCGAGGATCACGACTTCCTCCGGGTTCGATTCAAGGACGTATCCGCCGTCTTCATCCAGGCCGACCCTGACAGCGAAATAGGGATAACGCTTTATGGCGATATTCACAGCGGACTTGAGCTTTTTCATGTCCACCGGCTCCTTCATCACGACGCGAATACGCATAATCATGGCGAAAATGGATTCGTCCTTATATAGTTTGAAGGTGTTGAGGCTGTATTTCATGCAGATGTCTCCTTACGCTTCGCAGCTTTGAATTGAATCACGGCTTATTATATACGGACAGCAGGTAAAAAGCAACAGCCGAGCGTGGACAAAGGATATTCTGATGATGGCGCTGTTTTCGTTCCTATAACCAAGCACAGTTTAGCGATTTGCAGTAATAATCAATAAAAATCCGCCGCGTTTGGCGCTGTTCTTCGTGGTTTCTTCATCTTGACATCCGGGCCTGTTTGCGGTAAATTATACACGGAATTTGAAGCAAACAGGAGCACCACCATGAAGAACGTTTTCTTTTTTGGCTACTATTATCTCTTTACCGGCGTTCGCGGGTAAGGATAATTTGTGGCGCAAAAAAGCAGCTTTCTTGTAAGTTTTGCCGCACAGGTTATCCTGTGCGGTTTTTTTATTCAGATCAAACAGTCATTCGTTTATGGAGGAAAAATCATGATCGTAGTATTAAAGCACGGCGTTCCCGGAGAGAAGAAGGATCAGCTCATTGCCTGGCTGCAGGCGCTGGGGCTTCGCATTCATATTTCGGAGGGGGAGTTCCAGACCGTTCTGGGCCTCGTGGGCGACACCTCCGCGGTGGACATCGACCTCGTAGAGAGCCTGGACATTGTCGACAGCGTCAAGCGCGTCACCGAGCCCTTCAAGATGTGCAACCGCAAATTCCACCCCGAGTCCATGGTCATCGAGGTGGGCGACGTCAAGATCGGCGCGGGCAACTTCGTCATGATCGCGGGCCCCTGCTCTGTGGAGTCGGAGGAGCAGATCGTCACGGTCGCCAGGGCCGTCAAGGAGGCTGGCGCGGCGCTTATGCGCGGCGGCGCCTTCAAGCCCCGCACCTCGCCCTACGATTTCGCGGGCCTCAAGGCCGAGGGCCTGGAGCTTCTCAAGATCGCCCGCAAAGAGACCGGCCTGCCGATCGTGACCGAGCTTATGAACATCAACGACCTGCCGCTCTTCGAGGATGTGGATGTCATTCAGATCGGCGCGCGCAACATGCAGAACTTCGACCTTCTGCGCGAGCTCGGCAAGGTGGACAAGCCCATCCTCTTAAAGCGCGGCCTTGCCAACACGCTCAAGGAGCTTCTGATGAGCGCCGAGTACATCATGGCAAGCGGCAACGAGAAGGTCATGCTCTGCGAGCGCGGCATACGCACCTTCTCCGACTACACGCGCAACACCCTCGACCTCTCGGCGGTCCCCATGCTCCATGAGCTGACGCACCTGCCCGTGATCGTCGACCCCAGCCACGCCACCGGCATTGCCCGCCTGGTGCCGCCCATGGCGATGGCCGCCACCGCCTGCGGGGCGGACGGCCTCATCATCGAGGTGCACAACGATCCCATCCACGCCCTGTGCGACGGCGCGCAGAGCCTGCGGCCCGAGGAGTTTGCGGCCCTGGCCCACCGTGTCCGCGCCATCCGGGGGGTGCTGTGATGAGTACCGTCGGCATTTTCGGCCTCGGCCTTATCGGCGGCAGCTTCGCCAAGGCCTACCATGAAGCGGGCTGGACGGTGCTGGCCCACAACCGCAGCAGGTCCGTCCTGGACTTTGCCATGCTCAGCGGCGATGTAAACGGCGAGCTCACCAAAGAGAACATCGGCGACTGTGACCTGGTACTCCTGACCATCTATCCCGAGGCCGCCATCGAGACCCTGCGGGCGTTTGCGCCGTACATCGGCAAAAAGCCGCTCGTGATGGACTGCTGCGGCACCAAGCGCACGGTCTGCGAGGCGCTTTTCCCCATGGCGGCGGAATACGGCTTTACCTATGTGGGCGGCCACCCTATGGCGGGCACCCAGTATTCCGGCTACAAATACGCGAAGGCGGATCTCTACAAAGGCCAGCCCATGGTCATCGTGCCGCCGCGCTACGACGATATCTTTCTGCTGGACAGGGTCAAGGCGCTTTTGGCCCCGGCGGGCTTCGGCCGCTTCTCCGTGACCACCGCCGAGGCGCACGACGAGATGATCGCCTTTACCTCCCAGCTTGCGCATGTGGTATCCAACGCCTATGTCAAGAGCCCCACCGCAAAGAACCACCACGGCTTCTCCGCCGGCAGCTACCGGGACCTGACGAGGGTTGCCTGGCTCAACGCCCCCATGTGGTCCGAGCTCTTTCTGGAGAACAGGGAAAACCTCATCCGCGAGGTGGACTGCATCATCGCCAGTCTCCAGGCCTACCGCGACGCCATGGCGGCGGAGGATTCCGAAAAGCTCACGGTCCTTTTGGACGAGGGCAAGCATCTGAAAGAGGAGATCGACGGCAAATGAGAGCAGTGACGGTCAACGCCCCCTCCGGGCAGTATGAAGTGAAGATCGGTGCGGGGCTGCTGCCGTCGCTGGGGGCGGAGGTCCGCGCCTGCACCCGAGCCAGGCGCTGCGCGGTGATCTCGGGGGAGAACGTCTTCCCGCTTTACGGGGAGATGGTCATGACGAGCCTGCGCGCCGTGGGGCTTGAGGCAAGGTCCCTGGTCTTTCCCGCGGGGGAGCAGACCAAGTGCCTCGGGCGCTACGGGGAGCTTTTAAGCTTCCTGGCGGAAAACCGCTTTACCCGCTCGGACTGCGTGATCGCCCTCGGCGGCGGCGTGACGGGGGATCTCGCGGGCTTTGCGGCGGCGACCTATCAGCGCGGCATGGGCTTTGTCCAGGTGCCGACGACCCTGCTCGCGGCGGTGGATTCCTCCGTCGGCGGCAAGACGGCCATCGACCTGCCCGAGGGAAAAAACCAGGTCGGGGCCTTCTACCAGCCCTCCCTGGTCCTCTGCGATACCGACACCCTCTCCACGCTCCCAAAGCGGGAGCTGATGGCGGGCTTCGCCGAGGTCATCAAATACGCCGTGCTCGGGGACAGGGCGCTCTTTGAAACACTGCAAAACCGAGAACACGATGTGCCGCAGGTGATCGAGACCTGTGTAAAGCACAAGGCGGCGATTGTCGCCGAGGATGAGCGCGACACCGGCCTGCGCCGCCTTCTGAATCTGGGCCACACCTTCGGACACGCGGTGGAAAGCCGCAGCGGCTACACGCTTCTGCACGGCGAGGCCGTCTCCGTCGGCATGGCCATGATCTGCCGGGCGGCCTGCACAAAGGGCCTTCTTTCTCAAAAAGACTGTGAAGCGGTGGAGACGCTCCTGCGCTCCTACGATCTGCCCACCGGGACGGATTACAGCGCCGACGAACTATACGACACGCTTCTGCTGGACAAAAAGATTTCCGGCGGGAAGCTCCATCTGATTGTACCGCGTGAGATCGGGCGCTGTGACATCGTCCCCGTCACGCCCGACGAGCTGCGCTTCTGGCTGGAGGCGGGACTGGAATGAGACAGAAGAAATTCAGCGTGATCCTGCCTCCCGGACCGCGCTCGGGCGAGGTGCACATCCCGGCCTCCAAGTCAGTCGCCCACAGACTGCTGATTTGCGCGGCCCTGGGGCAGACGAAAACGGCGCTCCGGATCGACGGCTTTTCCAGAGACATCCTTGCCACCGCCGCCTGTTTGAAGGCGCTCGGCGCGGGAATCGAAATCAGAAAAGACGTGATCCGCGTCATGCCCATCCGAAAAACGGTCAGCGGCGGCATGCTGCCCTGCGGGGAGAGCGGCTCGACCCTGCGCTTCCTGCTGCCGGTTGCGGGGGCGCTGGGGGCCTCGGGCTATTTTCGTATGGAGGGCCGCCTGCCCGAGCGACCTATGCAGGTCTATGAAGACTTGCTTTGCGCCCACGGCATGCGCATCGAGCGGGACGGAAGCTGGCTCCGCTTCGGCGGACAGCTTCAAAGCGGCGAATACCGTCTGCCGGGGGATGTGTCCTCCCAGTATTTCTCGGGCCTGCTGATGGCCCTGCCTATGATAAACGGCGAAAGTACGATCATCGCGGAAGGAAAGCTTGAATCTGCCGACTACATCCGGCTGACCGAGGATGCTGTTTCCCGCGCGGGTGTGCGTCTTGAAAGAGAAGGCCGGACATGGACTGTGCCGGGTGCGCAGCGCTTTCATCTTCCGGGCTTCCTGCGCGCGGAGGGGGACTGGTCCAACGCCGCCTTCTTCCTGTGCATGGGCGCTTTGAGCGAGGAAGGCGTCACGGTACGCGGGCTGAACCTCGATTCCGCCCAGGGGGACAAGGCTGTGCTTGATATTCTGGAGCGCTTCGGCGCAAATGTCTTGACAGGCACAGACAGTGTGACCGTGCGGCGCGGGGAGCTGCGCCCCGTGACCATCGACGCGGCTCCCATCCCGGACCTGATCCCGGTCCTGTCCGTGCTCGCCTGCGGGGCTGTGGGGGACACGCGGATCATAAACGCGGCCCGCCTTCGCATGAAGGAATCCGACCGCCTGCAGAGTACCGCCCGGCTCATCAACGATCTCGGAGGAAACGCGGAAGAGCTGCCGGAGGGCCTTGTCATCCACGGCACGGGAGCCCTTCGCGGCGGCACGGCCGATCCGTGCAACGACCATCGCATCGCCATGAGTGCCGCCGTCGCCGCCTGCATGTGTACCCAGTGGGTCACGGTGCTCGACGCCCAGTGTGTACAGAAATCCTATCACAGCTTCTGGGGGGAATTGTAATGAGCAGTACCTTTGCGGGCCTTGCCCTTCGGCTTTCGATCTTCGGCCAGAGCCATTCCGAGGCCATCGGCATGACGCTCGACGGCCTGCCCGCGGGGCTGCCGATCGACCTTGACAAGCTGCAAGGCTTCTTGAACCGCCGCGCGCCGGGGCAAAACGACTGGTCCACCCCGCGAAAAGAGGAGGACCGCCCGGAGTTTCTGTGCGGCTTGAAGGACGGCTATACCTGCGGCGCGCCGCTGACGGCGATCATCCATAACAACAACACCCGGCCCCGGGATTATTCCCGGCTCAAAATCACCCCGCGCCCCGGTCATGCCGACTACACGGCAGAGGTGAAGTACGGCGGTTTTCAGGACTACAGCGGCGGGGGGCACTTCTCGGGCCGCCTGACCGCCCCGCTGTGCATCGCGGGCGGCGTGCTCAAGCAGATGCTTGAATCGAAGGGCATCACGGTGGACGCCCGTATCGCCGCCATCGCCGGGATCCGGGATGACAGCCCCTTTACCGCTTCTGTAGCGGACAAACGCTTTCCCGTCGTGGATGACGCAGTCGGTGAGCAAATGCGCGAGGCGATACAGGCGGCGAGAGCGGAAGGGGACTCCGTCGGCGGCGTGATCGAATGCGTGGCGCGCGGCCTGCCTGTCGGGATCGGAGAGCCGATGTTTGACGGGGTGGAGAACCAGATCGCCCGCACGGTTTTCGCCGTGCCCGCGGTCAAGGGCCTCGAGTTCGGCGCGGGCTTTGCGGCGGCGAACATGCGGGGAAGCGGGAATAACGACCCGTTCACCGTAAAGGACGGCAGGATCGAAACCCTCACGAACAACGCGGGCGGCATCCTCGGCGGCATCTCAAACGGCATGCCCGTCGTCTTCCGCGCCGCCGTCAAGCCCACGCCGTCCATTGCGAAAGAACAGCAGAGCGTGAACCTGAACACCATGCGGCCGGAAGCTCTCAGCATCACCGGCAGACACGATCCCTGCATCGTCCCGCGCGCGGTGCCCGTCATCGAGGCCGCCGCCGCTTTAGCCATATCCGATCTTATACTGGGGGAATCAAAATGGAATTAACCGACTACCGCGGCCAGCTTGACAAAATCGACAGCGAATTACTGAAGCTCTTCAATGAGCGCATGGACATCGCCGCCGAGATCGCGGCCTGGAAAAAAGAGAACAACATGCCGGTCCTGGACCTGCGCCGGGAGAAGGAAAAGCTCCGCACGCTCGAGGAACAGAGCCCGGAGGAACTCAAGGAGTACACGGCCTCGCTCTTCTCCCTCATCATGGAGCTCTCCCGCAGCCGCCAGAACCGCCTTCTGCACCCCACGAGCCCCGAGACCGAGGCCATCGAGAAGGCGCTTCAGGAGACGCCCCGGCTCTTCCCGGAGACCGCCATGGTCGCCTGCCAGGGCGTGGAGGGCGCATATTCCGGCATCGCCTGCGAAAAGCTCTTTGCCCGCCCCGGCATCTTTTACTTCTCCACCTTCGACGCGGTCTTCTCCGCCATCGAAAAGGGCCTGTGCCGCTACGGCGTGATCCCCGTGGAAAACAGCACCGCCGGCACGGTCAACCAGGTCTATGACCTCATGCGTAAACACGACTTTCGCATCGTGCGCTCGGTGCGCGTCAAGGTCGACCACAACCTGCTCGTGAGGCCCGGCACAAAGCTTTCGGACATTCGGGAGATCTATTCCCACGCCCAGGCCATCGCCCAGTGCTCGGACTATCTGGCGACGCTGCCGAACGTCAAGGTCATCCCCTGTGAGAATACCGCCATCGCCGCCAAGAAGGCCGCCGAGTCGAAGGACCCCGGCATCGCGGCCCTGTCCTCCCGCGTGTGCAGCAAGCTCTACGGGCTGGAGATCCTCAAGAGCGACGTGCAGGATTCCGGCAACAACTACACCCGCTTTATCTGCATCTCCAAGAATCTGGAAATCTACCCCGGCGCAAACCGCACAAGCCTCATGATGGTCCTGCCCCACGAGCCGGGCTCCCTCTACCGCCTGCTCTCGCGCTTCAACGCCCTCGGCATCAACCTCACCAAGCTCGAAAGCCGCCCCATGCCCGAGCGCAGCTTCGAGTTCATGTTCTACTTCGATTTCGATACCTCGGTCTACTCCCCGCGCTTTATCCAGCTCATGGGCGAGCTCAAGGATCTGTCGGAGGAATACGAGTATCTCGGCAGCTACAGCGAGGTGATCTGAGATGCGGTGCGGACTGCTCGGCGAAAAGCTCGGCCACAGCTACTCTCCGCAGATCCACGCGGAGCTTGCGGATTATGAATACCGCCTCTATGAAAAAGCGCCCGACGAGGTGGAGGATTTTGTCCGAAACGGCGGCTGGCACGGGCTGAACGTGACCATCCCCTACAAGAAAACCGTGATCCCGTTTTGCGACGAGCTGTCGGAGACGGCGGCGACCATCGGCAGCGTCAATACCCTCAAGCGCCGCCCGGACGGCACGATCTTCGGCGACAATACCGACGCCTTCGGCTTTGAGACCCTGCTTACCCAGACTATCCCGGACAGCATCACCGGGCAGAAGGCCCTGGTACTGGGTACGGGTGGCGCGTCCGTCACGGTCTGCGCGGTGCTGAGACGCCACGGGGCCGAGGTCGTGACGATCTCCCGCAGCGGCGAGAACAACTACGAAAACCTTGACCGCCACGCGGACGCAAGGCTCCTCGTGAACACCACGCCCGTCGGCATGTACCCGAAAAACGGCGTGAGCCCGGTGGACCTTGCCCTGTTTCCGAAGCTTGCCTGCGTGCTGGACGTGGTGTATAATCCCGCGCGCACGGCGCTTTTATTGCAGGCGGAGAAGCTTCGCATCCCCCACGCGGGGGGCCTCACCATGCTGGTGGCCCAGGCCAAAAGAAGCAGCGAGATTTTCCTGGGAAATACGCTCCCCGACGGGGAGATCGCCCGCATTACCAGGAAGCTTGCGTCCTCCATGCAGAACATCGTGCTGGTCGGCATGCCCGGCTGCGGAAAATCGACCGTCGGCGCGCTGCTGGCCCGCCGTCTGGGAAGACCGCTTCTGGAGGCGGACGCGGAGCTTGTGAAGACCGCGGGCATGTCGATCCCCGCCATCTTTGAAATCGAAGGGGAACCGGGCTTTCGCCGCCGCGAGACCGCGACGCTCTCGGAGCTCGGCAAGAAGTCCGGCGCGGTGATTTCCACCGGCGGCGGCTGTGTGACGCGGCCCGAGAATTACCCGCTTCTCCACCAGAACGGGACGATTCTCTGGCTTCGGCGCGATCTTGACAAGCTTGCGCGTGAGGGGAGACCTCTTTCCCTCGGCGCGGATCTTGCCGCCATGTATGCCGTGCGCGAGCCGCTGTATGTCCGCTTTGCCGACTTTACGGTCGACAACACCGGCACACCCGAAGAGACCGTGGACGCCATCCTGGAGGTGCTGAAATGAAGCTTCTCATCATCAACGGCCCGAACCTCAATCTGCTGGGCCTGCGGGAACCGGACATCTACGGCAGGCAGGACTTTCACGCCCTCGAGCAGTTCATCCTCGCTTCCTGCGAAGAGGCGGGGGTGGAGGCGGAGCTTTTCCAGTCCAACCACGAGGGGGCCATCGTCGACAAGATCCAGGCGGCTTACGGGAACATTGACGGCATCGTCATCAATCCCGCGGCCTACACGCATACCAGCGTCGCCATCCTCGACGCGCTCAAGGCGGTGCAAATCCCGGCGGTCGAGGTGCACATTTCCGATGTCTCCAGGCGCGAGAGCTTCCGGCAGATCTCCTATGCCGGTATGGCCTGCGTCAAAAGCTACATCGGCCTCGGCTTCGAAGGCTACCGTCAGGCGATCCTTTATCTCAAAGACTATCTTTCAAATACAACAGGGGAGTGAAACGATATGAAACCCATGAATAAAAAGTGCGAGCAGTTCACCGATTCCGTCATCCGCCGCATGACCCGCATCGCCATTGCCAACAACGCCATCAACCTGGCCCAGGGCTTCCCGGATTTTGACCCGCCCAAGGCCCTCACCGACCGGCTCATCGAGGTCGCCGTCAGCGGCCCGCACCAGTACCCCATCACCATGGGCGCGCCGAATTTCCGCCGCGCCGTCGCCGCGAAGTTCAAGCATTTCTCCGGCCTCGACATTGACCCCGAGACCAACATCGTCATCACCATCGGCTCCACCGAGGCCATGGTCGACACGCTCTTTGCTCTCACCAATCCCGGCGACAAGGTGGCCATGTTCTCCCCGTACTTTGAAAACTATTCGGCCCAGACCCTCTTTGCCGACTGCGAGCCGGTGTTCATTCCGCTCATCCCGCCCACGTTCCGCTTCGATGCAAACGTCCTGGAGGACACCTTCAAAAAGGGCATCAAGGCCATCATCATCTGCAACCCCTCCAACCCCAGCGGCCGCGTGTTTACCTATGAGGAACTGAAGCTGATCGCGGAGCTGTGCATCAAGTACGATGTCTACGCCATCACCGACGAGGTGTACGAGCACATCGTCTATGACGGCCGCAGGCACATCAGCCTTGCAACGCTGCCAGGCATGTGGGAGCGCACCGTGACCTGCAACTCGCTTTCCAAGACCTATTCCATCACCGGCTGGCGTCTCGGCTACGCTATCGCGCCCAAGGCGATCATGGACAAGATCAAGCAGTTCCACGACTTCAACGCCGTCGGCGCGGCCTCGCCCCTCATGGAGGCGGCTCTGGTCGGTCTTGAGATGCCGGACAGCTATTACGAGGAGTTCACCGCCCACTATGCCCACATGAAGGAGATCTTCACCGGCGGCATGAAAGAGCTCGGCATCCCCTTCACCGATCCCGAGGGCACCTACTTCGTCCTCGCCGATATCGGCCCCTATCTCAAGAAGGGGCAGACGGACGTGGAGTTCTGCGAGGAGATGACCAGGAAGGTGGGCGTGGCCGCCGTGCCCGGCTCCTCCTTCTTCCGCGAGGACATCAACAACATCGTGCGCCTGCACTTTGCCAAAAAGGACGAGACCCTCTACGCGGCCCTTGACCGCCTGGCGGATCTCAAGACCAAAATGGGCTGACAGACAAAAGGGGCTGTGGAAAAAAGTCCCCTCATTGGGAATACACCAGGATCAACACCGTAGGGGCCGACGCCCCCGGCGGCCCGGCAAAGAAAAGAATAAGATTTGCATTTGCCCCGGCGAATTCGTAACTTTGTACGTTTTCGCCAGGGGCTGTGTGCTTTTTAGGATTATATCGCACGGGCCGCCGGGGGCGTCGGCCCCTACAATGGCGACAGGACTTTTATATAGCCTCTTTTCCGCGCTTTCTTGCAATTTCCGCCGCTTCGTATTACAATAGGCAAAACAATAAGACCGGAGGAAACAGCATGGCAACTGTGAGCCTGAAAAACATCAAAAAGGTCTATCCCTTCTCCACCGCCGAGGAGCGGCGCAAGCTCGGGGAGGGGGGCGCCAATCTGCAGATCACGAAGGACGGCGTCGTCGCGGTGCAGGCGTTCAACCTCGACATCGCGGACAAGGAGTTTATCGTGCTGGTCGGCCCCTCCGGCTGCGGCAAGTCCACGACCCTGCGCATGATCGCGGGGCTTGAGGAGATCACGGACGGGGAGCTCTATATCGACGGGGAGCTTGTAAACTACGTCGATTCCAAGGAGCGCGACATCTCCATGGTCTTCCAGAACTACGCCCTGTTCCCGCACATGACGGTGTATGAGAACATGGCCTTCCCTCTGACGCTTCGCCATGAGCGGCGGGACGTGATCGACAAAAAGGTGCGCGAGGCCGCGGCCATCCTCGATATCACCGACTACCTCCAGCGAAAGCCCAAGGCTCTCTCCGGCGGCCAGCGCCAGCGTGTCGCCATCGGGCGGGCGATTGTCCGCGCGCCGAAGGTCATGCTTATGGACGAGCCGCTGTCAAACCTCGACGCCAAGCTTCGCAACGAGATGCGCGCCGAAATCATCAAGCTCCGCAAGCGCATCAACACCACCTTTATCTACGTCACCCACGACCAGACCGAGGCCATGACCCTCGGCGACCGCATCGTCATCATGCGCGACGGCTACATCCAGCAGATCGGCACCCCGCAGGAGGTGTTCAACCACCCGGCCAATCTCTTCGTCGCGGGCTTTATCGGCATGCCGGTCATGAATTTCTTTGACGCGAAACTCATCCGCGAGGGCGACAAATACAGCGTGGAGCTCGACGGCTGGCGCATCCCGCTCAGTGAGAAAAAGCGGGCGAGGCTTCTCGAAAAGGACGTGCCGAGCCGCCCCGTCACCCTTGGCGTGCGGCCCGAGCATACCCTTCTCTGGCAGGAGGGCGGGGTGCTCGCCCGGGTGGACGTGAGCGAGATGATGGGCTCGTCGGTGCACCTGCACGTAAACGCGGCGGGGAAGGACGCCATCATCGTGGTCCCGATCCTCGACGCCGAGGAGAGCTACGAGCCCGGCGACACGGTGCGCTTCCGCTTCGCGGGCTCCTCCGCCCACGTCTTCGACCCCGAGACCGGGAAGAACCTGGAGTGGTAAAACATATTGCCTCCCCCAGCCGCTTGCGGCGGTATAGGGGAGGTGTCGCGAAGCGACGGAGAGGGCTGAGACGTATTGTGTAACTGTAGGGGCCGACGCCCCGGCGGCCCGTGCGGAACAATCTGAATTTGTGCAGACATCCCCGGCGAAAACGTATGTATAATACGAAATCGCCGGGGATAAGTGCGCTTGTTGAGATTTTACTGCCGGGCCGCGTGATAAGCGTCGGCCCCTACGGTGTTGTTTTACTTCCTGCAATAAACGGTGATCTCTCTTGCCTGTCCCGCGCAGCGCACTGTCAGCTTGCAGGTTTGGGGAAGACTGCCGTCGTCAACGCAGGAGACGAGGGTCGTGTCCGCGCCGGTCTTCTCCACCCGGAGCACGGACGGGTGATCGGACGCCCACTCGACCTCCGCGCCCGCAAGCTCCGGCGAGAGCTCGACATGCAGCTCAACGGCGTCCGGCGGAAAAATCGTGAACTCGTCCCTGAGCTCCGTTTCATAGAACATCACCCGCAGGACCGGTATGGGCGTGGGCGGGACCGACTGCGCGTACTGATAGCGGTACAGCGGGCCGTCCAGCGAGATGCAGGTGAGCCTGAGATCGTCCGCCGTGCGCAGCATATCGCTCACGCAGGAAAAGGCCAGACGGTGGACGGCAAAAGTACTGCCATAAAGACTCGAACCATACGAGACAAGATCGGCGTTTGCGATCATGTCGCAAAACTCCGGCGTGAAGGGATTGATCGAGCCGTAGACCATGGAAGTAAAGTCTTCCGCACTCATCACCAGAGAATCATGATCCTGCATGTGAAGCTGCAGCGGGAACGCGATCATACCAGCAAGCGTGTCCCAATCCTGCTCGGCAAAGCTTCTCTGCACAGCCCTCGCAAAGTCAAGCTGCGGCGTGCCCTCCTCAAAGGGTGTGGGCGGCTCGGTATCGAAGGGGTTGACTGCGCTGCCCATGACACGGCTTGCGTTGATGATCAGGGCCGTGACCTTTGGCGCTTCGTCCGGATAGCTGGCAAAGCAGAGAGATTCATCCAGCGCGGCATAGCCCCAGATGGTGGGACTTGCGGTTTCGAGCCTGGCGTTTTCCACATAGCGGCGATACGCCACGTTCATGATCTGATCCAGCTCACGCGAGAGGAAGGTTTCTTTGTCCGGGATGTGGACGTAGTTCGTGTCGTGCTTTTCACTGGGAATGATGATCGTAAGGGGGAAAGCCATGTTATCCGCAAGGGTTTCCCAGTCGCCCTGCGCGATGGCCTTCTGAATCTCGCTCAGAAAGGCGTATTCGGGGCTGTCCGCTGGGATTACAAGCACGTCTTCTCTGTTTTCTTCGACGCTGCACGCGATGAGTACTCCATCCGAGCCTACATCGTACTCTCCGGTCAAGCCGTTGATCGGCTCTCCGTTCCAAAGCTTGTCGCCGCTCTCGCGGAAGACAAGGGCGGGGGAGGGCACATCGTAGATCGAGCAGTCGGAGAAGTTGATGCCGTCGGTCTGGAAGAACATGCCGCCGCCCTGGCTGCACTCGTAGATGTCCGTGCGCAGAATGTCAAAGGACGAGCACTGGCTGGTCTGAATGCCGAGGATGCCGCAGCCGTAGAGGCGCATCTTCTCGATCCTGACCCCATGGCAGTTCTGGAAGTTCAGCACGCCGCCGGAGCAGACGCCCGGCTCCTTCGTGTGGCCCGCCGTGAAGCCGAAGAGGGAAAGATTGCTGCAGTTGCGAAACGCGATCACATCGGCAAAGCGCGGGACGGAGGCGAGGGTCGTGGCCCCGGAGGCGGAGTTTTGCGCCTGGATCGTGAGCCCGTCCAGGTCGTGGATCACCAGTCCCGGTCCGTCGGGATTTTCCTGCCAGTAGTAATACGCGGTGCCGATGCCGCCGTAGCTGGAGGCTTCGGAGAGATCGAACATGGCCCCGTCGAGGATGATCGTCCTGTCCGGCCCGATCGCGGCGAGAAAATCGTCCACGTTATTAACTGTGACGGAGCCGCCCTTGGGCACGTCCGTCGGCTCGGCGGCGGAGGCGAGGGGCGAGGCGGTGTCGGGGTCAATGTCCCGCAGGACCATCTCGCCGAGCATCGCGCCCTCGAGCAGATTGCCGTCGATGTCCCCGGCGTACACGTCGCCCTGATACCAGCCGTGGATATTGCCCTCAAAGCGGCAGCCGTCCACGGTCGCGCCGTATTCGCTGAAATTGAAGACGGGGGAGTCGAAGATGTTTCCGGTCACGTCGTTTGAGAGAAACAGCGCGCCCTTGCAGTAGTCCAAGCGCAGAAGGCCCTGGGCGCGGTTATCGTGGATGCGGTTATTGTATACCGTGAAGCCCTCGCCGTAGGCGGCGGAGAACAGATGCAGCGCCGCGCCCTGACCCTCGCGGGTGCCGTGGTCGTGGATGTCGCAGCCTTCCACGCGCACATTGCGGCAATGATCCACTTCCACCGCGCCGTAGCTGCATTCGTAGATGTCGCAGTCATTGACCGTGAGATCATTGCAGCCGTTTGCCCAGACGCCGAGGATGCCGCAGCCGTAGAGCCCGCAGGCGTTCACATTTGCGCGGTCGCAGCCTTCAAAACGCAGCACGCCGCCCATGCACCAGCCGGGTTCCGTGGTGTGCCCGGCGGTCAGGCCCTCGACCGTCACGTCCTGACAGCCGGTAAACTTGATGACATTGGCATAGCGCGGCACGGCGGCGATCGTCGTGCTGTCCGATCCCGCGCCGCGGATGGTGAGGTTCTGCACCCCGCGGATCTCGAGCTCCGCCCCGTCGTCATAGACCTCGTTCCAGGCGATAAAGGGGTTCGTGGAGCTGCTGCGGTAGCTCGCGGCGGTCGAGAGATCGTAAGTGCCGGGTTTAAGCTCGATCACGCGATCGGGGGCTATGGCGTTCAGAAACTCATCGACCGTGGAGACGCGGACAACGTTGTCCGCATTGACCGGAGACGCGCCCGCGACCGCGCCGAAGCTCAGCAACAGCACAACCGTAAGCACAGCGGCGAGGACGCGCGTTCCGCTTCGTTTATAATGCATGATCTGCTCCAATCTTTCTTTCAGATTTCGCTTCTCGGTGGAGAAGGTGGTGGCTACCACGCCCGCGGGCAGCGCCCCGGCGGAGGCCATCGTGAGTAAGGTATCGCCGTAGGAGAGCTTATCCGCGCGGTCCATATTGCGCAGCAGCATCTCGTCGCAGCTTAATTCGCACGCGCGGTTTATTTCCCGGCGGATGAGATACGACAGGGGATTGAACCACTGGGCGCTCAATACCGCCACGGCAAACCACTTGTACAGCGTGTCCCGGCGGCGGTAATGCATCAGCTCATGCCGCAGGATATTGGTCAGCATCTCGTCGCTGTATATCCGCTCGGGCAGGGCGATCAGCGGGCGGATGCCCCCGAACATCAGGGGCGTATTGCAGGCGGCGCAGCGGCAGAGCCTCGGCTTTCGCCCCGGCAGCGTCCGGTAAACGCGCCTGTCGTCCACCGTTGCGGGGCTCAGACTGCGCCGCACCCGGGCGGTGAAAAACATGTAGCTTGCCAGGACTGCCCCGAAGCTGATCGTCGCGCCCACGGCCCAGACAAAGAGCCAGAAAGCCGGGGATTTGTAGTTTACATAATTTCTTCTCGGCGCTGCCGTCTGTATCGGCGCGGGCCTTGTTTCCGGCTGCGTTTCCTCCGCCTTGCCTGTCGCGGCCGTGACCGGGACAAAGCCCTCCGGCTCGGACGGCGTCACGGGCTGCACGGCCTGCTGATGCAGGGGACGGGCAGCGGCAATCGGGGTCTGTACCTCCCGCGCCGCCGGCTCCACCGGGATAAGCCCCGGCACGGGCAGCACAAAGCGCAGCAGAACCAGCAGCCACGCGTAGTAATACACCGTGCTCGGCATGCGTCTGAGAAACACATAGCGCAGCGCCAGCAGCATGAGCGCCATCGCGCTGCCGCTGAGCGTCAGGCTGAGTAGTATCTGCATTCTTTAATCCTCCAGCTTGAACAGATCGCGCAGCTCGTCGATGTCATCCTGTGTAAGCCCGTCCGAGCGCACGAGAGCCGCGACCAGATCGCGGGCCGAGCCGTGGTAAACACGGCTGATGAGGTCGTGCGTGGCCCAGTCGTTATATTCCGCCTCGGAGATCAGAGGCGAATAGTAGAACACGCCGCGCTTTTCCTGTCGCAGTACCCCCTTGGTGACAAGGCGGGAGATCAGGGTCTTGACGGTCGTTGCCTCCCAGCCGCGGCTTTTCTGTAAGGTCTCGCGGATCTCCGTGACGGGCAGGGCGTCCCCCGCGCGCCACAGCACGCGCATGACCTCCAATTCGGAGTCGGATATTTTCGGCGCAAGGTCTTTAACCATAACAATACCTCCCAAGAGAGATTACACGTGTAGTCTTTACGGCTATACCATACCATAAGAGACTACACTTGTCAACCCGCAGAATGGAAAAAGGCGCGCTGCAAAAAAGTCTCAATATCAGGAATGCACGAATACAAACACCGTAGGGGCCGACGCGGCCCAGGCCGGCCTCTCTTGCCCCTTTGGGGCAATTCACCTTCCCCTCGGCGGCCCGGCAGTAGAATCTGAATAATTGTACTTATCCCCGGCAAATTCGTACAGTTGTACGTTTTCGCCGGGGATTTCTGCATATTTTCAAGTTGTACCGCACGGGCCGCGTGATAAGCGTCGGCCCCTACAATGACAACTGGATTGTGTTCACAACCCTTGTATCACAGCGCCTGCATGGTGTTGGAGCGGCGGTGGTGTTCGCCCTTGACGGCGTACATGGACTCGTCCGCGCGGACAAAGACCTCGCGGAAGCTCTTGTCGACGCCGGGACGGAAGGCCGCCGCCCCCATGGAGAGCATAAGCTCCGCCTCCGGGCGGTCGGGGGCGGCGTTGAAGGCCGCGACCGCCGCCTCGATCTCCCTGAGCTTGCGGTCGACCTCCTCTTGGGTCGTGTGAAGGGGGATCGCTATAAACTCGTCTCCCCCGATGCGGAAGGTGCGCTCAAGGGTGAAGGCGTCGGCGATCGCCCTGCCCGCGCCGCGGATGATCCGGTCGCCGCAGGCGTGGCCGTACTCGTCGTTTGCGATCTTGAGATTGTCGATATCGAAGACCACCGCGAAGAAATCTGCCTCGCCGCGCGCGATCTGCTCGTTGATGCGCTTGAGCTCGTCCTGATAGGCGTTGGAATTGCCGACGCCGGTGAGCATGTCGGTGAAGGCCTGGACGTGGATATAGCGCAGGTAGCGCTCCAGCTCGTGCCGCATGGACGTGATCTTCCCGCCGAGGGCCTCGATCTCGTCACCGAATTCCTCATTCGCCGCAGCGGGAACCGGACTGCTGTCCTCCCGCAGACTGTCCTGGTAGCCGGGATTGGAGGTGATCTGCTCCGTCAGCTTGTCCACATTCCCGGACAGCGCGGAAAGGCCCTGTTCCAGATCGCGGAATTTGTCGCGCAGCTTGCTCGTGATGAGCACCATGACCGCAGCGCCGATCAGGACCGACAGCACGGAGATGATGCCGATGGAGAGTGTGTGCTGCCTTATCTGCATTTCGTACCATTCGGCGCTGAAGTCCACACCCACAACGCCCGCGACCTGCTCCTTGGAATCAAGGATGGGGCTGTAGGCGCTGTAGAAATTCCCCCAGCGGTCGGCGACAGGGGAGTTGTCCACCGACGACCGGCCTTTTCCGGCCTCGATCAGCGCATTTGTCACAACGATTTCCTCCCCGAACTGTCCGGGGTCCACCGGATCGGGGTCGACCGTGAACACAAAGCGGCCGGGCCCGACCTCCCTTACGGCATAGATAAACTCGATATCCACATTGTTCTGGAAGACGAGCAGCTTGTCGGAGATGTCCTGATATTTGGGTGTGCCCACGTCGTCCGCCGTGAGCGCTGCCATCACGTCGCCGTCGAGCAGGGCGGCGGCGGTGTTGGAGATGTCCAGCATGTTCTTCCGGATCATGGTGTTCATCATGGCTTTGGACTGGCTCATCATGACGATGCCGAGCACGATGTTTGCCGCAAGCAGCAGCACGCCGACGATCACCACATAGCGCGTCGTAAGGCTGAATCTGTGTTTTTTCAAAATGTCACCGCCTTAAAATAAGACTGAAAAATATCCTGAAATAGTACTTAATGCGAAAAAATCCAAGTTTCAAGGCAAAAAACTTTCTAATCATATAATACAGGAATTGCCGTTCAATGGCAAGGCTTTATCGCGGCGTTTCTTTGCCATTCCGGAACAATCGCAAGGAGACAGCGGAACCCGCGCTCCTGCGGCCTGCAATCGCCCGCGTTATTCCGATTTGCCCGACTGAAAAAACTCCCCCGGCGATGAAGGCCGGGGGAGCGACTTTGCTTCACTGTGCGATCAGAAAGAACAAATTGGCCGCGTCTTCTTTAATACGGCGCATACGGACCATATCTTCACGATCTCACCGCAGTTATCGACGGGAGTGTCATTCCGATCATGAAGATCCCTCACGGGTTAGTCACGGTTGTGTAAGGTGATTACTTCACCGAACTGATCATCGGAATCGTTCGGTATCTGGTCCTCAACGATTCCGTCGGGATCGTCGGGGTCGGGATAGACATGGCCCTTGGACTCTGCGGACGCATCGGGATCAACGGAATCTATTTCATCCCGGATCCAGTCGTAATCCGTCGAGGGTATGTACGGATAATCCCATTGATACGGGTCGCAGCTATAATAGCAGCTGAACCAGTCCCACCAGGACCGGCAGCCGGTATCTTTCGCCTGAGCGGGCTGATAGGTCCAGATCCTGGCAATATCGGAATAGACAGGACCGCCTTCGCCGGTAAAGCAGGCCTGCACCCGGCAGCCGTTCCACCAGGAGGGTATACCGCTGAGGTAGAGCGTGTCGGAATTGCCGCCGGTGACATAGAGGCCCGAAACGCTGTAAGGCGCGTCAGACGCAGCGGTCACGATACTGCCGTCGCTGCTGGAGATGTACCAGGTGACGGAGGTGGCATTGACCGCATGGGCAATGAACATACAGGAGCCGCCGTAGGGAACGGATTCGCTTGTGGGGCTCTTGGTGACGTAAACCTGTCTGGAAAAACCGGGGGTCAGCAGAGCGGCAGGGGCGGCGGGAGAGATTGCCCCGTTTGAAGCCGGGGCCGACGCGATGGATGTGACAGGGGAGGGACCCGCATTGGGCTGCGTAAGAGCAGTCTTGACATCCGTCGCAAGGGGAGCCGCCGTATCCGGATTCGCAGCGGGCTCGGCGCTCGGGGCTTGCGTGTCTGCGTCATTCCCGGCGGGCTTTGGCTCGGACACCGGAGTTTTGTCCTGTGTTTCGTCTGCTAAAAGAACGACCTTTTCACCGCAGTAGGAGCAGACCTTGCTGTCAATGGGAATTTTTTTCCCGCACATCCGGCAGTACAGAACGTCCCCGTCCGCGAAAGCCTGCACGCAAAGGGACGACATCATCACAAAGACAAGCAGAAGACAGAATACACGCCTCATAGAGAACCCACCTTTCTTAGAGGAACAGAAGTAATAACATTTTCGCATATCTTGAGTTTACATAAAACGAAAAACACAATTTCTGGTATCATTATATGCTATTACGCCTGAAAAAGCAAGAGCAAGTATGACATGTAATAAAGTTGTAAGAATTTTGTCACAAAACGTAAAGCCTGTCTTCCTCCGATATGAGAAGGGCTTCTTCCCTTCCTGCGCGGGCGTACTCGCGCGGATTGACGCCGACGCTCTGACGGAACACGCGGGCGAAGTAATTGGCGTTTGCAAAGCCGCAGGCGTCCGAGACGAACTGAATGGAATGCTGCCCCTGTCTGAGCAGGAGCCTGGCATTTTCGATGCGGACCTGATTGAGGTATTTTCCCGGCGTGATGCCGGTATACTTGCAAAAGCAGCGCGTCAGGTATTCCTGGCTCACCTCGAGCCGCTCGGCAAGCTCCGCGATGCCCTCCAGAAACGCGTAGTCGCGGCGGATGATGCCGAGCGCCGCCTCCACAACGGGGGGCATGGTATGGCGGCCGGCGGGTCCGGCGCTGCCGGTGCCGTACAGGGACATGAGCAGACTGTACCCGAGCTCCGACGCCTCCCGTGCCGGGACGCGCTTATGGCCCGACGAGAGCATGCGCAGCGTACGGCTGACAGCCTCGCCGCCCCGCGGGAAGAAAAGACCGCCCTGGGCGGAGCATGCGTGCAGCACCTTGTCGGCCACGCTGCCGCACACTGTCAGAAGCCCGACCCGGCAGGGGAGCGCGGGAAGGAGCGAGACCTCGTCCTCCGTGCCGACCGCAAAGGCGTTTCCCGGCTCAAGCGGCAGGCTCAGCTCGCCGCAGGCCGCGCGCAGCGACCCTTCCAGCGGCGCGATCAGGCGCCAGCCGTGCGCGGCGGGCAGCTCCCGCACAACGCCGTCGAGCGGGATAACAGCGGCCTCAACAACACCTAAAAGCTCCGAGAGAAAATCTCCCGGAGCTTCCAGTTGTATTTCTTGTAAGCCGATTTCGTTCTTATGCTGCATCAATGGCAGATGGCCAGCTCGGTTTCCTTGTCGAAGAAGTGGGCCTTCGCCATGTCGACCGGGATCTTGATGGTGTCTTCCTTGGGGCTGTCAACGGCGGAGGACATACGCACGATGACCTTGGTGTCGCCGACGAAGACGTAGAGGTTGGTCTCGGCGCCGAGCAGCTCGCAGAAGTCGACCTTGGCGGTGATGGCGTTGTCCTTGGTGAGCTGGTCGAAGGTCAGGAAGTTCTCGGGACGAACGCCGAGGATGACGGTCTTGCCGACATAGGGCTTGAGAGCGGCCTTCTTGGCTTCGGGGATGGCCAGCTTGTCATTGCCCAGAATGGCGACGAGCTTGCCGCCCTCTTCCGCGATCTTGACATCGAGGAAGTTCATCTGGGGGGAGCCGATGAAGCCGGCGACGAAGAGGTTGCACGGAGCGTCGTACAGCACCTTCGGGGTATCGAACTGCTGGATGATGCCGTCCTTCATGACAACGATGCGGTCGCCCATGGTCATAGCCTCGGTCTGGTCGTGGGTGACGTAGACGAAGGTGGTGTCCAGGCGGCGGTGCAGGCGGGCGATCTCACTGCGCATGGAGGTACGCAGCTTTGCGTCAAGGTTGGAGAGCGGCTCGTCAAGGAGGAAGACCGCGGGGTTGCGGACCATGGCGCGGCCCAGGGCGACACGCTGACGCTGGCCGCCGGACAGAGCCTTGGGCTTGCGCTCAAGCAGATGCTCCAGGTCGAGGATCTTGGCGGCCTCGTGGACGCGGCGGTCAATCTCGTCCTTGGGGACGTTGCGCAGGGTCAGACCGAAGGCGATGTTCTTGTAGACGGTCATGTGGGGGTACAGAGCGTAGTTCTGGAAGACCATGGCAATGTCGCGGTCTTTCGGGGGGACCTGGTTGACCAGACGGTCGCCGATGTACAGCTCGCCGCTGGAGATGGACTCGAGGCCCGCGATCATGCGCAGGGTGGTGGACTTGCCGCAGCCGGAGGGGCCGACCAGAATGATGAATTCCTTGTCCTTGATCTCAAGGTTCAGGTTGGGGACGACGGGCTTGTCCGCGCCGTCATAGATCTTGGTAACGTTTTTGAAGCTTATGGATGCCATAGATGTTCCTCCTGTATTTTTATAGTGTACGAAGTACGGTTTCTCTATGTCATAAGATAGCATTTTTCTGACCGAAACGCAAGCCCATTTTCTTGACAAAAGGATAAAATTTTGACCTGTTTACGGAAACGCCCGGCCGTCGATCCAAATCTTTGTCAAGATCTTTTCTTTCATGTAAAAACCGATATTGCCTTTACCGGAAGGCTGTGGTATAATCACGCGCAAATCAAAGCGCAGGAAGGAAGCATAGCATGTCAGACAGTACCTATTCGCAGGCCCGCAGGCTGGGGATCAAAGAGATGAAGGCGCGCGCGGCAAAGCACGAGGACCCGTATCTCCCGGCGCTGGAGGAGCTCCTGCCTCATACCAGCGCCTTGAACGAGGTCGATCTCGGCACCACGCGCATCGACATGGACCAGATCGTCGGCACCCGCACCACGGCAAGGCGCGAAGCCTTTTCCCCGTCCTTCTATCCGCTGCTGGAGGAGGGGAGCGAGTTTGCCGCAAAGTGGTCGAGCCTCGCCGCCTCGCATGTCAAGGAGGGCATACGCGACTCCATCACGGCGGTGGAATATCTCAACCGCTTCTATGTGGTGGAGGGGCACAAGCGCGTCTCCGTCCTGCGCTTTTTCGGCGCGTCCACCATCCGTGCCGAGGTCAGGCGTCTCCTGCCCCCGCGCAGCGACGAGCCGGAGATCGCGGTCTATTACGAGTTTCTGGATTTCTATAAGGTAACGAACATCAATTACATACGCTTCAGCCGCCTCGGGGCCTATCCCGCCATGCTGAGGCTTTTGTGCGGGGAGGACCTGACGCCCTGGG
The DNA here is from genome assembly GCA_902799075.1 of Oscillospiraceae bacterium. Lineage (GTDB taxonomy): Bacteria > Bacillota > Clostridia > Oscillospirales > Oscillospiraceae > Limivicinus. The sequence continues at coordinate 24,487 of CADBYZ010000020.1, forward strand.
ACGAGGATCGCCGCCGCGGCTTTTTCTCCGACATCGTGCGCTTTCGCAAGGCATTTGCGGTGTCGCCGCTGGCAAGCTCCCTGACCCAGGACGAGGCGCTGATGCGCTATCTGGAGATCTTCGGTGTGTCGGCACTCTCCGCCCGCACCCCGGCGGAAATGAAGGCGAATCTCGAGACCATCGAACCGGAGCTCAAGAGCGTCAAGGATGAGAGCGCCCCCGTGCTCGTGACAGACCCCGCCGAGGCGCAGCCGCGCAGCATCATCAGCCGCATTGTCCATCCCGCCGCCAAACAGCTCAGGGTGGCTTTCCTCCACGACAAGGACCCGCAGAGCTCCTACTGGACGGACGCCCATGAGCAGGGACGGCTCACGGCGCAGGAGGCGCTGGGCGAGAAGCTTGTGACCTGCAGCCGCTTCAACATGCTCGAGGCGGACTTTGACGCGACCATGCGCGAGCTCAAGGAGCAGGGCGTGGACATGGTGTTCACCACGACGGCGCGGCTTTTGTCCCACACGCTGACCGCGGCGGCGGACTATCCGGAGGTAAAATTCCTCAACTGCTCGCTCAATGTGAGCCATCCGATCCTGCGCTGCTACTACGCGCGCATGTACGAGGCAAAATTTTTGACCGGTGTGATCGCCGGGACCCTGAGCCAGCAGCCGAACATCGGTTATATCTGCGATTACCCGATCTACTCCATGCCCGCCTCCATCAACGCCTTCGCCCTCGGCGTGCGCATGGTCAACCCCCGCGCGCGCGTGCTGCTGGAGTGGTCGACCGTGGACGGCGCGGATATCGAGAGCATCTTCTCCAATTACGGCGTCGCGGCGGTATCCGGCCAGGACACCCTGGCCCGCGACGAGCGGCGGCGCAGGACCGGCATTTTCCTCCTGCAGGACGGCCGTCAGATCAACCTCGCCAGCTCCTTCTGGGACTGGGGCACCTTCTATCGAAAGATCATCGAGTCGGTGCTGGACGGGTCCTGGGATTCGCTCAACAGCGAGAGCGACGCGGGCAAGACCATCAATTACTGGTGGGGCCTGAAGGCGGGCGCCGTGGATGTCCGCATGGACCGGAAGGTCCCGGCGGAGACCGCGCGCCTGGTGCGGTTTTTGAGACAGAGCATCGCCGACGGCAGCTTCCGCCCCTTCGACGGGCCGATCTACGACCAGGCGGGCGAGCTCCGCATCGCGGAGGGGGAGATCCTCACCCCGCACCAGATCCTGATGATGGACTGGCTGGTGGAAAACGTCGACGGCCAGATCCCGAAGCGCGAACAGCTCACGCCCCCGGCCCAGGAGCTCGTGAAGATCCAGGGCGTATTGAAGGAAGACAAAGAGGCATAACGAAGAGGCTGTGAAAAAAGTCAATTGACGTTGTAGGGGCCGACGCGGCCCAGGCCGGCCTCTCTTGCCCCTTTGGGGCAATTCACCTTCCCCTCGGCGGCCCGTGCGGAACAACTCGAAAACACGCAGAAATCCCCGGCGAAAACGTACGATGTTACGGATTCGCCGGGGATAAGTGTATTTATGGGGCTTTTACTGCCGGGCCGCCGGGGGCGTCGGCCCCTACGCTGTTGGTATTAATGTGTTCTTGATGCGGGGGACTTTTTTTACAGCCCCTTTTCCTATACGGGTACGCTCAGCCCTTGACGGCGCCGGCGGCGACACCCTTGATGATGTGCTTCTGGCAAACCAGATAGAACACGATGACGGGGATGATGCCGAGGAGGATGAGCGCCATGGTCGCGCCCAGATCGACCGTGCCGTAGCTGCCCTTGAGGTACTGGATATGGATGGGGATGGTGCGGTATTCGTTGATATCGAGCACAAGGTAGGGAAGCAGGTAGTCGTTCCAGACCCACATGATCTCCAGGATGCCGACGGAGATCATGGTCGGCTTGAGCATGGGGAAGACCACCGTGAAGAAGGTGCGCACAGGGCCGCAGCCGTCGATGGCCGCGGCTTCCTCGATTTCCAGGGGAATGGATTTGACGAAGCCCACGAACATGAAGATCGAAAGTCCCGCGCCGAAGCCGAGATAGACGATGGGGATGGTCCAGGGGGTATTGAGCTGCAGGGAGTCCGCCGTCTTGGACAGGGTGAACATGACCATCTGGAAGGGGACGACCATGGAAAACACGCACAGATAGTAGATCACCTTGCAGAAGAAGGAGTTGACCCGGGCGATGTACCAGGCGGCCATCGAGGTAAACAGCAGGATCAGCGCCGTGGAGGCCACGGTGATGAACACGCTGTACTTGACGCTGTTCCAGAAGGGATAGTTGCCGAAGGTCATGCCCTTGATGAAG
>CADBYZ010000021.1 GCA_902799075.1 Oscillospiraceae bacterium
TTCCCGGAGAGAGCCGAGAGACTCTTCACCGCCAACGAGGAGGAAGCGAAGAAGCGCTACGAGCATCTCATGAAGCTCAAGGCCCTCTACGAATAATCCCAAAACAGCATAAATCTTCGGGCTTCGGCAGCAATGCCGAAGCCCATTTTTATATTGAAAACACCCCCGATTCCGTTTTGGAATCGGGGATGTCCGTTGTTTGGGGTGCTATGTTCAGGGATTTTGCTTTGATGGACGGGGATCCACGTTTGAGGGTCCGCTTACGGTAGCGCCGTCGCGGCTGCCCTCGGCGGTGTCGTCCTTGACCGTGAGGATGAACCAGCAGTTGTTCGGTGAGCTCTCATGCAGGTAGTAGACGCCATAAGGCAGCTTGCCGATGAAGTACACGCCGCTTGCGTTGCTGGTGAAGCTCACGTTCCCGGCACTGTCGGATACCAGTGTGTCATCCATGCGATAGATTTCAACCACGACACCCGGCAGAGGCTTAAGGCCGTCGCCATAAATCGCCTTGTCGCTGATCGTCAGGCCGCCGTCTGTCGTGTACTTGACGGTCACGGCATCCGCACTGTCAATTTTCCTTGACGTTGCCGTCGCGTCCACCCTGCCGGAGGCACTGTTCACCTGATAGGCCACCGGGACGCCGCCCTAAAAGCTGAAATAGCACGAAATCCATATTCGTATTCAACATATTACAGCATTGTTTGTCCAGTCATTCAAAAAGAAATTATGTCACCCGGCGATTTTGTTTTCGTAATAAGGAGGCCCCCTATGTGTTGATAAAGGCATAACCACATTACTCGTCTTAAGAAAGCACGAAGACAGCGCCGCCTGACACAGGTCTGGCGGCGCTGTCCGATATAGTATCCGGTTCTGACGAATTTTGATCAATAGTATCCGTAGCTGTTGTATTTGCCGTACTGATACTTTTTGCTGGAGCCCTCCATGGCACCGTTGACAACGAAGCCGAGGATGGTGACATTGGCGTAGTTAAGCTGCTGGATGCAGTCGTTGAGCAGGCCGCGGGGGCATGCGTTTTCACGGATGACCACCAGCATGCCGTCCAGCTCCTGCGCGATCGATACCGCGTCAACAACAGCGCCGATAGGCGGCAGGTCGACCACGATATAGTCATATGCCTGGGCCAGGAGTTCAAAGAGCCTGGCGCAGCGCTCGGAATTAAGCAGCTCTGACGGGTTCTCCGGCATCTCACCGCTGGGGATGAGGTCCAACTGGGTGTTGCTGCTGGCGTACCTGCGCACAGAGGCGGAGATATCGTTGATGTTGCCTTTGATCAGCTCACTCAGACCGGGGACACGCTCAATCCCCAGCTTGTCGTGGATGGAGGCACGGCGCAGGTCCGCGTCGACAAGCAGGGTCTTTTTTCCGAGCTCTGCCAGCGAATAGGCCAGGTTCAGGGCAATCGTGCTTTTGCCGTCGCTGGGCTGTGCGCTGGTGATGCCTACCAGATGGCAGCTCGTGTCATCCGCCGGAAAGCTCACGACCAGATTCGTGCGCAGGCGCTTGAAAGCCTCCTTGGCAGCGAAGCTGAGGTTTTCACAGACAGGGAGTTTCCCCTTGCCCGGTTTGGAGACGGATTGGGAATTTTTGTTTGCCATGCTCACTTGTCTCCCTTCTTTTTATCCCCGTAATAGGAGGAATAATAGTAGCCCTTCTTCTCTGACAGACGCATATCCGGGATCATGGCGAGCACCTTGATATCCGGATAGAGCTGACGCAGCTCTTCGGTGGAGTGGATCAGCTGGTCGTTCTGCTCGTTGATGATGAAGCGGATCGCTACCACACCGGCTGCCAGGACAGCGCCGGCCAAAAAGCCGATCAGCAGATTCATTGCATAGCTCGGGCCTGCGCGGTGGGCCGGGATGATGGCATAGTCGACGATACGCACATTGCTGCCGTCGACGATCTCAGTGATACGCTCCGGCAGGACCTCGGCGATCGTGTTGGCGATCTTCTCCGACTCCGCGGGGGTCTGCGTGGTGACAGTGACATCGAAGGCGGCGGTGCCGGTTATGGTCTTGGTGGAGATCATTCGACCGAGTGCTGCAGAGCTGTATGGCAGCTGCGCCTTTTCGATAATGTCCTCCAACGTCGTTCTGGATTGCAAGATGTAAATATAGGTATTGACGAGCGCATTGGATGCGCTCAGCTCACCGGCAGAGATGGAATAGCTCATGGAGCCGATCGAGATGGAGCTGTTGTTTACATAGAAGGAGGCGGTTGCCTGATAGGTCGGTTTGACCATCACTGCCGTATAGGCAAACGCCGCCGAAGCGCCGATCAGAGCAACCAGGATGATCACAAGCGCACGCTTCCACAGAGCTTTAAACAGCTTCAGCAGATCGATTTCGATTTCGTCATTTCTGTTGTTCATTGTTTCATCCTCTCATATCTGCTTGATCACTTGAGGGCCGTATTAATGATCGCGTCAAAGTAGGACGGGTTACTCTTGATGATCTGCTTGGTCGTCTCAGTGAGGTTCAACTCCTGCTTGATCTCATCAAAGTAGCCGAGACTGTCCATGCGGGTGTAGACCAGCTTTCCGATCAGCTTGTGGGCAAGGCTGTTGAGCTCCTCGCTGTGGGAGGCCGCCTTGAAGCTGGGCGGAACGATCTCCTGCGCGATATAGTACGCATCCTCCTGTGTGGGAGAGATCCCGGCATCGGTATAACCGTCGCCGATCAGATATCTGCGGATGCTGATGTAACGGCTGCCGAAGGCGGAGACCATGGCGCTGTCCACGGCGTTCATCTCGCTGGTGGATGCGGCGTAGATATTATGCGCGTAGGGGCCGATAACGATAAAGCGCTCCGGGTTCTGGGTCTGGCGCGCCAGAAGTGTCTTCACCTGCTGGACGAGTTCGTCTGCCGAGCTGTATTCACCGTACATGCCGATCAGCACCACATGGATATAATTCCTGTACAGATCCTCGGACGCGGTCTTCACGACCGTGCCGGCTGGAATAAAGGTCTCCTCACCGGGCGTGAGCCTCGTGAAGGTATAGTGGAGCGTGCCGTTATAGGCATAGTCCTCCATATTCAGGCTGAGCTGGCCCTCGATGCCCGCGATCACGACCGGGTTCACGCCAAGGTCGCCGCCCGTGAGCGGTGCGACATTCTTCCCCTCCGTGGAGGTGAGGTCAATCCTGACGGGCGTAGTGTCGGCCGGGATCGTGACATCCCAGTATGTGATGTAGGGGTCAACACCCGCGCGGCCCATGATCGTATAGGTCGACTCCTTGCCGGAGGCCATGTTGACCACCGGAATGCTCATCTTATATTTGCTCCAGTCCAGACGCGCGAAATCAAGGGCGTTTTCAACCGTACTGCTGAAATCGTAGATATCGCACAAATATGTGTTGATATAGGTCTGCAGCACAAAGGGATAGTTGAGCGAGCCGGAGACTGCGGCGGTCGTATTGTCGCCCCAGCACACGATGCCGGGGATGTACCGCTGAACAGTCTGCATCTGCTGCTCATACTGTTCGTCAATAGCAGACACGGACTCCTGGCGAGCCTCGCTCTGCTGGCGCTGCTGCTGCTCATAGATTTTGGAAAGCTCCTCATCATGAGACTGGTTCTCGGCCTGGATCTGCTTCAGAAAATAGCCGAGAACGGCGACCACGGCCACAATCAGCAGTCCGAGGAAAATATTCAGAATGATTCTTTTCTTTTTCGTGTTTTCCCACATAGGCTTGATTCTCCGCTCTGTTCAGTCATTAAGCACAAAACACCGAATGCACGCATTCCCAGAGGGAATGGTCATCCACGATGTATTCAGCAAACTGCTCACCCTCCTGATAGGCGCCGTCTGGCGTGACAGCGGGGCGAACTTCATACTCATTGATATTCTCCAGCATTCTGGAGATATTGTCTACGGTCAGATCGGTGCATAGAAATTTTTCAACGGCGCGGAAAGCACGCATCGTAAAATCAGGGTCCTTGGCGGCCAGATTTTTTGCCTGCTCCGTAAAGGCCGTGATATACAGGCGATGGTGCGACATACGCCGGAGGTTATCGTCCAGAAGGCTTGTATTTCTATAACGCACAAAACGCAGCGCTTCCGAACCGTGCAGGGTGATGGTCGCGCCCTTCACGTAGTTTTCACCAAGCTCCGGGATATCGTCCTCCAAAGTCAGGGTGACACCGCCGACCAGATCATTTGCGGCAGGAACCGCGTCCATGGTAAAGCCCAGGAAGGAATCGATCGGCACACCGTACAGAAGGTTCTCAGCGGCAAGCCTTGTGTTATCGCAGCTGTCCTCCTTGCCGGAGCCATATGTATGCGCGAGGGTGATCTGCATTCTTTCAATCTTGCCGGAGGTCGTCTTGACATCGCACATGGAGTCTCTGCAGATCTGAAACGGTGTGACGGTCTTCGCGCTGTGGTCAAAAACAAGAATGATCAGGAAGTCTGCCAGGTTGAAGTTATAGGGAAGCCCCTCATACTGCTTGCTGTCATCGACAAAATTGTCCGTGCCGATCAGCAGCAGTGAACTCATGTTCCGCTTCAGCGGATAGTCTTTCCCTTGATAAGTGATAGAGGGTCGGTATCGCCGCGCAGTGTCCTCCGCACTCACAAGGCTGGCGTCCTGATCGGCCGCGCGTTTCTGAAAGAAAACCACGCCTAACGCAATGGCGGCCACGCCGAGCAGCTCCAACACGAGCAGCAGCAGTTTTTTCTTCTTCATCATACAATCGGCACAAATAAAGGACGGTCTAGCCGTCCTTTATTTGCTGATCATTGTTTGATTCGATTACTTGGCGACTGCGACAATGACAGAAGAAACGCCGGCACTCACAGGGACTTTGTACTTGCCGTTACCAACAGCCTCGAGATCCTTGACAGGGGTCTTCTGGATGTTGCCGTTGTCATAAATAACATAGATAACAGCATCCTCAGGAGCCTCAACAATGATGAAGCCCTCGCCGTCGGCAATGACCATGAAGGAATCGATAGGCAGATTACCATCTTCCTGAACAGTCTCCAGAGCCTTGTCAACAACGGCTCTCTGATCATCGTTCAGCTCGGCATTGGGGATGATGGTGATTGTAACATCCTTCTTGCCCGGGATGACGGCAGCGCTGGTAGTGTCAGGCAGGTCAGTGGTGTTAATTTCCACTTTTATGGGAGAACCAGCTGCGAAAGCGGCAGAACTCAAGCTGAGGACAATCGCAAGCGCCAGAGTAAGTGCAAGCAACTTTTTCATAATGATACCCTCCAAAAATCCATTTAACTCATAAGGATCGGTTCCCTCCCCGCAGGATTGTCAGGAATACCTGAAAGGAGTGAAAGTATTCTTAGAGCTTTGTGTGCATATATTATCACAAAACTTTTTGCCGTGCAATACCCATCAGGAAAAAAATTATACAGTTTTTTTCCGATGGCCGCTGTGCCACAGTTATTCTGCTCAAGGTGCGGTTGCGTTTACATTATTGGGATTACGGCCGCTTTTGTGATTAATGCCTGTTTCTTCCCCAGAAAGTGTTGTAGCGGTCGGGCTTCCACTCCGGTTTTACGTCCTTGACCGCTTCGGCTGCCGTGATGACGGCGTCGCCGTTGTCGATGTCGATGAGGGTGTAGCGGTCGTTGCCCATGCCGAGCTCCTTCATGTAGCTGAGCTGGCGCAGACCGTGGCGGGTCTCGACGCGCTCGACCAGGGCCTTGCCGCCGCCGTCGGGCAGGTTGTAGATGAGATCCATGCAGGCGTTGTCCACAGCCAGGATGTCCAGCGAGGCCAGGATGCCCACGTCCGGGGTAACGACAGGCGTTGCGCCGGGACCTGCGCAGTCACAGTCGACCGACATGTTGCGCATGGTGTTGATGTAGCAGACATGGGGCGCGAAGTGGTCGATGGTGGCCTTGGTGCTCTCGCTGATGCGCTCCATGAGCTCCTCCTCCGCGATGCTCCACATATTGTCGGAGCCGACGGCGGTGTGGATCTCCTTCTTGCCGATGCGGCCGTCGGCACAGCCGATGCCGATGTTCTTGTTGCTGCCGCCGAAGCCGCCCATCACGTGACCCTTGAAGTGGGTCAGCACCAGGAGGGAGTCATAGTTGAGCATGGATTTGCCGACATGCATCTCGGTGAACCACTTTCCGCCCTTGACGGGGAGCGCGGCCACGCCCTCGGCGTCGGTGATGTCCACGGGGCAGAAGGTCCAGCCGTTGATCTCCAGAGTCTTGCGGTGGGCCTCGGTGGTGTAGCGGCTGCCCTCATAGTAGGTGTTGGTCTCGATGATGGCCGCGTCGGGAAGGCGCTGCTCAATGAGCTCCTTCACCCAGGGGCGCGGGATGATGTTCGGGCCCTCGGCCTCGCCGGTGTGCAGTTTGATGGCTACCTTGCCGGTCAGGACGCTGCTTACCTTATCATAAATCTTCTTCATGCCCGCCTCGGACAGATCGCGGGTGAAGAACACCACGGAGCTGTCGCCGGTGCGCTCGTCAAAGGGGACGTATTTGTTGCCGTCCTTGCCGGGGATGGGTTTTGAATTCATTGTGTTTCCTCCTTCGGTTTTCCATGTGGGGGTGTTTTAGGCAACCCCGCACAATACGCCTGCGTCATCTTCCGGAAAAATCACGCTCTGATTTCGTCATTTTTTCTTGAAATACACAAAGTATTCCTGCGAAAAACCGCCTTCATCAGAACTCAATTTTTCTCGTAATCCGCTCTTGCCGCATTGTGCGGTATTGCCTTTACAGTTTCTTTCTATGACAGTACTTTACCACTGTTCTGACGTGGTGTCAACGAATAATTTATGAACGCAAGAACGCTGTCCCGGTGCGGAAAACCGTATTTTGGGGCAGCGTTCTTATTATATATTATTTTTTCTTTCTGCCGAAGATGCCGCGGCCCGCGTCGCCGTCGAGCTCGCCCATGGAGGCGGCGAACTGGCGCAGCAACTCCTTCTGGGAGCCGGTCAGGTTTTTCGGAACCTTGATGGAGACAGTGACAAACTGGTCTCCCCTGCCCGAGCCTCGCAGATACGGGATGCCCTTGCCGCGAAGCCGGAACACCGCGCCGGGCTGTGTGCCTTCGGGGATGGTGAGCTTGACCTTGCCGTCGAGAGTGGGGACCTCCACCTCGGCGCCGAGGACAGCCTGGGCGTAGCTGATCTCCTGGTCGAGAAGGACGGAGGTGCCGTCGCGCTCGAACCTCGCGTGCGGGCGCACGATGACGCTCACCAGCAGATCGCCCGCGGGACCGCCGTTGGTGCCTGCATTGCCGCCGCCCGGCTTGGAGATGGTCTGGCCGTCGTCGATGCCGGCGGGGATGTTGACCTCCACCTTGTGCTGACGGCGGACAGCACCCATGCCCCGGCAGGTCTTGCAGGGCTGGTGGATGATCTTGCCGGTGCCGCGGCACTTGGAGCACTGGGTGCTGGACTGCATCATGCCGAAGGGCGTGCGCTGGTTGACGGTGACGGAGCCGGTGCCCTTGCAGTCGGGGCAGATCTCCGGCGTGGTACCGGGAGCGCAGCCGGTGCCCTTGCAGTCGGGGCAGGTCTCCACCTTGGCGACCGTGACCTCCTTCTTGCAGCCGAAGGCGGCCTCCTCAAAGCTGATGTTCACGGTGGCGCGGACGCTCTCGCCCCGGCGAGGCGCGTTGGGATTGGAACGGGTCGAGCCGCCGAAGCCGCCGAAGATGTCGCTGAAAATATCGCCGAAACCGCCGAAACCGCCGAAGCCGTCAAAGCCGTCAAAGCCGCCCGCGCCGAAGCCCGCGTTGGGGTCGAAGGCGGCGTGGCCGTACTGGTCGTACTTCTTGCGCTTTTCCTCGTCGGAGAGGATCTCGTAGGCCTCGTTTGCCTCCTTGAAGCGCTCCTCACACGCCTTGTCACCCGGGTGCAGGTCGGGGTGGTTTTCCTTGGTCAGCTTCCTGTATGCTTTTTTGATCTCATCGGCTGTGGCGTCCTTCTTGACGCCAAGCACTTCGTAGTAGTCTCTCTTTTCAGCCATAGAAATCTCCTAATACATAATAAACTATAGACACACATTTGAGGCGGAGTTGTTTTGCTCCGCCTCAGACTGTAATTACACTTGTCATTCTGAGCGAAGTGAAGAATCTTTGCTCCCCCATTTGTTCGGGAAAAGTTCCTTCGCTGACGCTCAGGATGACAGCCGCCGCTGTCAATGGATGGATTACTTGTTGTCGTCGTCCACGACGGTGTAGTCGGCGTCGTAGTAATCCTGGCCGCCCTGGCCTGCGCCGGGGTTCGGGCCTGCCTGGCTGGGATCGAAGCCTGCGCCGGGCTGACCGCCCTGGGCCTGGTAGAGCTTCTCGCTGATCTTGTAGAAGACCTGCTTGAGCTCCTCGGTGGCGTTCTTGATGGCATCGGAGTCGGTGCCGGTCAGGGCGTTCTTGAGGTTCTGGAGTTTGGTCTCGGCCTCGCTCTTGTCGGCGGGATCGAGCTTGTCGCCCATCTCATTGAGGGTCTTCTCGATCTGGTAGGCCATCTGGTCGCCCTCGTTGCGGGTGTCGACCTCTTCCTTGCGCTTCTTGTCCTCGGCGGCGTACATCTCGGCTTCCTTGACGGCCTTGTCGATGTCCTCCTTGGACATGTTGGAGGAGGCGGTGATGGTGATGTGCTGCTCCTTGCCGGTGCCGAGGTCCTTGGCGGAGACGTTCACGATGCCGTTTGCGTCGATGTCGAAGGTGACCTCGATCTGCGGCACGCCGCGGCGCGCCGGGGCGATGCCGTCCAGGTGGAAGCGGCCCAGGCTCTTGTTGTAGGCTGCCATCTCGCGCTCGCCCTGCAGGACGTTGACTTCAACGGAGGTCTGGTTGTCGGCCGCGGTGGAGAAGACCTGGCTCTTGCGGGTGGGGATGGTGGTGTTGCGCTCGATGAGTCTGGTGCACACGCCGCCCAGGGTCTCGATGCCGAGGGACAGAGGCGCGACATCCAGCAGGACGATGTCCTTCACGTCGCCCTTGAGAACGCCGCCCTGGATGGCAGCGCCGATGGCCACGCATTCGTCGGGGTTGATGCCCTTGAAGCCTTCCTTGCCGGTGAGGGACTTGACCATGTCCTGCACGGCGGGGATACGGCTGGAGCCGCCGACCAGCAGGACCTTGGTGATGTCGCTGGGCTGGAGGCCGGAATCGGACAGGGCCTGCTTGACGGGGCCCGCGGTCTTCTCGACCAGGTGGTGGGTCAGCTCGTTGAACTTTGCACGGGTCAGGGTGACGTCCAGGTGCTTGGGGCCGGTGGCGTCGGCGGTGATGTAAGGCAGATTGATGTTGGAGGTGGTCACGCCGCTCAGCTCGATCTTGGCCTTCTCGGCGGCCTCGCGCAGGCGCTGCATGGCGACCTTGTCGGTGGAGAGGTCAATGCCCTCGGTCTTCTTGAACTCGCTCACGAGGTAATCGGTGACGCAGGCGTCGAAGTCGTCGCCGCCGAGGCGGTTGTTGCCGGCGGTAGCCAGGACCTCGATGACGCCGTCGCCGATCTCCAGCACGGACACGTCGAAGGTGCCGCCGCCGAGGTCGTAGACCATGATCTTCTGGTCGGTCTCTTTATCCAGACCGTAGGCCAGAGCGGCCGCGGTCGGCTCGTTGATGATGCGCTTGACCTCAAGGCCCGCGATCTTGCCCGCGTCCTTGGTGGCCTGACGCTGGGCGTCGGTGAAGTAGGCGGGGACGGTGATGACGGCCTCGGTGACGGTCTGGCCCAGATAAGCCTCGGCGTCAGCCTTCAGCTTCTGCAGGACCATCGCGGAGATCTCCTGCGGGGTGTAGGACTTTCCGTCCACGGTAACGCGGTAGTTGGAGCCCATCTCGCGCTTGATGGAGGAGATGGTGCGGTCGGGATTGGTGACAGCCTGGCGCTTTGCGACCTGGCCGACCATACGCTCGCCGGTCTTGGCGAAGGCCACGACGGAAGGCGTGGTGCGCGCGCCCTCGGCGTTGGCGATGACGACGGGCTCGCCGCCCTCAAGCACGGCGACGCAGCTGTTGGTGGTGCCCAAATCTATACCGATAATCTTACTCATTTTTTGTTTCCTCCTGTATATGTGATATATTTTTTAACTACATTAATATCTTAACGGGTTTTGCCCGGTAAGCGTCAATTTGCCACTTTTACCATGGCGAAGCGAACCACCTTGTCGCCCAGCATGAAGCCCTGCTGGAAGACCTCCACGATCTCGTTCTCGCCCTTTTCCTCGTCGTCCACATGCATGACGGCGTTGTGGAAGGCGGGGTCGAATTTCTTGCCGAGGCAGTCCATCTCGGTCACGCCCAGCTTCTCCATGGTTGCCCTGAACTGGGTCATAATCATCTCGACGCCCTTCTTGTAGGCCTCATCCTCGGTCGGCTGGTTGAGGGCGCGGACAAGATTGTCATACACCGGAAGGAAGCTTATGAGGGTGTTGGCCCGCACATCGGCGTAGATGGCGTCCTTTTCCTTCTGGGTGCGCTTGCGGAAGTTGTCGTACTCGGCGCACAGGCGCAGGTACTTATCGTTCATGGCGGCAAGCTCGTCGGTCTTGGGCTTTGCCTCCTCCGGCTTTTCCGCTTCCTTTTCCTCCGGCTTTGCCTCCGTCTCGGGGGCTGCCTTTTCTTCTTCCTCTATGGTCTCTTCCGAAGCTTCCTCGGTCTTTTCTTCCTTGACCTCTTCGGCTTCGGTCTGCTTCTTCTTACTCATTTCCCGTATCTCCCTTGATGATCAGTTTATTGTGCATGCCCTCCGGCGGCGCCTCCCCGCTGCCGAGCCTTCTTGACAGGCCCGCGGCCAGGATGGAGAGCTTGGCGGCCACGGCGGAGTAATCCATGCGCGTCGGCCCGACCACGCCGATCATGCCTTTGGTATTGTCGCCCGCGTCATAGGTCGCGATGACAACGCTGGAATCCTTGAGTTCCTCGGCCACGTTCTCCGGGCCGATGAGGACCTTGATCTCCCCGGCCTCCTCCATGCTCTCTTCGGGCGGGAGGATGTATCCGCCGCCGGACAGGTAGCCCATCAGGCGGTGGGCCTTGTCGGGGTCCCGGAACTCGGGCTGGCTGAGCAGTCTGTTCTCGCCGCTGATGGAGGCCGTGGGGGTCTGGGCCTCGGTGAGCACCTCGATGGCGAAGGCCGCGATGACGGAGGTAACGCCCATCGTGTCGTCCGCCGCCCGCTCGGTGGAGTTTATCAGCAGCGGGGTGACGGCCTCCTCTGTGATGCCGGTAAAGCCGGAATTGAAGAGTGCGGACAGGCGCTGCACCAGCTTCTGGTCCACCGACACCGGGAGTTTTACAAGCTTGTTCTTCACCGTGTTGTCGCTGAGCATGACCACGATGATGAAGGTGTTGGCGTCGACATAGATGATATCGAAGCGCTTGATCGTCACCGCCGTGCGGGTGGTGAGGGCCAGGGCCGGGTAATCCGTGAGCTGGGAGGCAAGCCGGCTGACATCGTTGATGGTGTCGTCCAGCTCTCTCAGCTTCTGGTTCATGCGGCGGTTGATGTCCTCGGTCTCCTCCAGGCTCAGGCGCTGCTTTTCCATGAGCTCGTTGACGTACATGCGGTAGCCCATGGGGGTCGGGACGCGGCCCGCGGAGGTGTGGGGCTGCTCGAGATAGCCGAGGCTCACAAGTTCGGCAAGCTCGTTGCGGATGGTGGCGGAGGAGCAGCCGAGTCCCGCCTTGGAGGCGATGGCCTTGCTGCCCACCGGCTCCGCCGTGCGGACATATTCGTCGACCACGGCTGCAAGTATTTTCTTTTTGCGCTCACTTATGGACATATCGTCCTCACATGCTCCGTATCTCTCGCCTCCGTCAGGCGTGACGAAGGCTCGTTCTCTCCGCTGCTCGTCCTCTCAAAAGCAAACCCGCTCACGCTGGGCTTTGCTTTTGTTTTATAAGGATAAGTATTGGACCGGCCTTGGTCTTTAGCACTCTCGGCTTTCGACTGTTGGCACTCTTTCCTTTCGAGTGCTAATATAGCATTCCTCCCCCGCTTTGTCAAGCCTTCTCCGCTTGTCGCGCAGAAAATTCACATTTTGTACAAATGCATTTTTCCTTTTTCTGTATTTACAAGTTTCAATTTATGAAGTATTATAGTGACAAAGGAAAATCTATTAAAATACACTATAAAGGAGGATTTGTCAATGCTTGAATCCATGCTTGAAAAACACTTCAGCGAAGTATACAATAAGTTCAAGCTCCAGTTCTATCGCCGCGTGTTCGAGCTGGTGCGGGAGCGGGACGGCTCTCTGTCCGCGATGGAGGCCTTCTCCCTCGAGGTCATCTACATGCTGGGCGAGCCGACGGTCAGCCAGTTTGCGGATTTTCTGAACATTTCCCAGTCAAACGCGACCTATAAAGTCAATAACCTCATCAAAAAGGGCTATCTGGAACGCCAGAACTCCATCGTCGACCGGCGCGAGTATCATCTGATCCTCTCGGAAAAATACTATACATATATGAATCTTTACGCAAACTACGAGATGACGGTCATGCGCCGGGTGCTCAAGCGCTTCCCCGAGGAGGATGTCGCTGTCTTCGATCGGATCCTGCAGGTCATGTCTTCCGAACTTATGCCTGAGTGCAAATAAAACTGGTTTCATACACAGGAGGTACTTCCCATGAGCAAAGCGGAAACCGGGCTCAAGCTCAACTATAAGCGCACCTTTCTCATCGGCTTCGCCTTCTTCGGCATTCTGCTATTGTGGCAGGTGTACGACTCCTGGTGTCCCACATTCCTGACGGACATCTTTGCCCGGCGCATGTACGGCCTGTCCTCAGCCCAGCTCAAGGCGGGCGACCCGGCCAAGATCCTGAACGTGCAGTGGCTGGTGGGCATCATCATGGCCTGCGACAACCTGGCCGCCCTGATCCTGCTGCCCATCTTCGGAAACCTCTCCGACAGGACGCACACCCCCATCGGCAAGCGCATGCCCTACATTCTGACGGGCACCTTCGTCTCCGCCGTGGCCTTCCCCTTCATCCCCTTCTTCTTCCACCACAACAACATCCTCGGCATGGTGATCCTGATGGGGATCGTGCTGATGTTCATGATGATGTACCGCAACCCCGCCGTCGCCCTCATGCCGGACATCACGCCGAAGCCCCTGCGGGCCAGGGCAAACGGCATCATCAACATCATGGGCTATCTCGGCGGCGCTTTTGCCACGGTGCTCGGCATCTTCCTCAAGCTCTCCGACTACATCAACGCCGCCGACGAGGCGCGAAAGATCTGGACCATCGAGCTGCCGTTTCTGATCGCGTCGGTGCTGATGGTGATTTCCGCGCTGGTGCTGTTCTTCACGATCCGGGAAAACGAGATCCATGATGAGATGAAGGAGCAGATGGCCGAGGGCGAACGCCTCGCCGCCATCGCCACCCCGGTGGACGACGACAAACCCATGTCGAAGGCCAACAAAACGATGCTGCTCGCGATCCTGGGCGCGGAGTTTTTGTGGTTCATGTCCGACAACGCCATCGGCACCTATATCGGCAACTACGTCATTTACTATTTAAATTCCGTCTCGAGCGCGACCATGGTGCTGACCATCGCGGGCGGGCTTGCCTCGGTGGTGGGCTTTGCCATTGCGGGCGGCATCGCCGATAAGATCGGCCGCAAGTGGACCATCTCCTGCGGCCTCGGCATCACGTTTGAGGCCCTCATCATCATGTGCACGGTGGCCCCGACGGGCGTCGCCGCCCCCAACACCGCCCACGGGGAGTTCACCTTCCCGACCATCCTGTATGTGGTCTGGGCCATCAAGGGCTTCGGCATGGCGCTGGTGCACAACTGCTCCTTCCCCATGGTGGTGGAGCTGTGCTCATCAAAGAAGATCGGCAAATTCACCGGCTACTACTACGCGGCCTCCATGTCCGCCCAGACGGTCACGCCCATCCTGCTGGGCCTGATGTTCAACCGCACCGGCGCCTGGCGCACGCTGCCGGTCTACTCCTGCGTGCTGACGGCACTGTCCTTTATCGTGTTCACGGCGCTGGTCAAGAACATCAAGGCGCGCAAGGTGGAGAACGTGGTTGGTCTGGAAGCGCTGGATGGGGATTGATTACAGCAGTAATAAATATATAGAGTTTTTCCGAGGAGCATGTCCTCGGAAAAACGGTTTTAAACGATCTGTTTTTTAAATATCTGGATGAAATAATAACGGAGGTCTCTGCCATGAACGAAAACTTCTCCCATAAGATCAAAAAAGCTGCCGTGATCGGCGGATGTACCGCCGCGGCGGCCGGGCTGCCGGTATTCCTGCTGGCCCCCGGCAAGGCCACCAAGCGGCAGAAGGCCCCCTTCTACGGGCGGAGCTTCGCCCACCGCGGCCTGCATACCGAGGATAAGAGCGTGCCGGAAAACTCGCTGGAGGCCTTTCGACTCGCTGGCCGTGCGGGCTACGGCGTGGAGCTGGACGTGCAGCTTACGAAGGACGGGCAGGTGGTGGTCTTCCACGACGACACCCTCGACCGCGTCTGCGGCGTGCCCGGAAAGCTCGAGGACAAGAGCTACGACGAATTGAAGCTCCTGTCCCTGTGCGGCACCAACCAGCGCATCCCCCTGCTGACCGAGGTGCTGGAGGTCTATCAGGGCCGCGGGCCGCTGCTGGTGGAGCTGAAAACCGGCAGCCGCAACCGGGAGCTGTGCGAAAAGACCTACGCCATCCTCTCCGACTACCCCGGCGAGGTGTGCATCGAGAGCTTCAACCCCTTCATCGTGCGCTGGTTCAGGCTGCACGCGAAGGACATCGTGCGCGGGCAGCTCGCCACCTGGCCGAAGGATTACGGGGACGCGGTCTCCAAAGGCAAAGCCTTCCTCCTGAGCCGCTGTCTCCTCAACTTTCTGGCCCGGCCCCAGTTCATCGCCTACCGCGCGGGACTCCGCCCGCTCGGCGTGCAGCTCTCCGAGGCGCTGGGCGCGATGAATTTTGTCTGGACGGCCCGCAACGAGCGCGCCGAGCGCGGCCGCGACGCGGTGATTTTCGAGTTCTACCGCCCGCAGCTGAGGATCAAGTAAATCTGTGTATAAAATGACTATCCCCCGCGATCATGCACGATCACGGGGGATGATTTTTACTTTTCGGTTTTCTCTTCGGGCTTCTTTTTGGCCTTCTTCTCTTCCTTCTCTTCGCCCTTATCCTCGGTTTTCTCTTCCGGCTTCTCTTCGTCCTCGCTGTCGAAGAGGTCTTCCGGCAGGACGGTCATGAGGTCCTCCTTTGTGGGGTTTTCGAGCTTGGCAACGCGGTTGGACTGGCGGACGATCATGTCCTCAAAGCAGTTGCGCACGTCGCGGCCGTTGCCGAAGTTATCGCTGCGGTTCTCATAAAGATCGACAAACGCCTCCAGCGCCGCCTTGTCGGCTTCCTCCGTGAGGGTATAGCCGTTCTTCTTGCAGCGGATGCGGAACATCTCCATGAGCTGGTCGCCGTTGTAGTCCGGGAAGAAAATGTACTTGTTGAAGCGGGACTCGAGGCCGGGGTTGGAGTTGATGAACTTCTCCATGGGGCCGGTGTAGCCCGCGACAATGACGATGAGCTCGTCGCGGTGGTCCTCCATCGCCTTGAGGATGGTCTCGATGGCCTCGCGGCCGAAGTCGTTCTCGCCGCCGGAGGACAGGGAGTATGCCTCGTCGATGAACAGCACGCCGCCGATGGCCTTCTTGATGACCTCCTGGGTCTTGAGCGCGGTCTGGCCCACATAGCCCGCGACCAGGCCGGAGCGGTCCACCTCTACAAGCTGGCCCTTCTCCAGCACGCCGATGGCGGCGTAGAGGCCGGAGACGATGCGGGCAACGGTGGTCTTGCCGGTGCCGGGATTTCCCAGGAAAACCATGTGCAGGCTCATGGGCGGCACGGGCAGATCGTTGGCTTCGCGGAGCTTGCGCACCTTCATGAGGTTTACGAGGTTCTTGATGTCGCGCTTGACCTCGTCCAGGCCGACAAGCTCGTTGAGTTCGGCCATGAGGGTATCGAAGTCGGGCTTGGGCTCCTCCTTCTTTTCCTCCGTCTTGGCAGAGGTGTCGCCGCCCGATGTCTGGGTCCGCACCTTGTTTTTCTCAATGAAGCTGGGCTCACCGCTGGTGACGAACTCCAGGGGGTTGAGCGGCTCCTTGCTCTTGCGCACACCGGTGGTGTCGCAGATGGCGTTGAGCTTGTCGGTGCACTCGGTGATGAAGGCGGCCTCCTCGTAGGTCACGTCGTCGTCCACCGCGGCAAGGTACAGCAGGATATTGGTCAGCATCCGGATAAAGGTGCGGGACGCCTCGGTGCCGCGCTTTGCGTCGCTCTCGGCGAGGTTCCAGTAGAACACCGGGGGCAGGAAGACCTCCCCCTCCACGATGGAGTTTGTCAGCGACCACAGCAGCCACTTCGGCTGGGGCTGGCCGCGGGAATAGAGCTGGTTTGCCATGTCCACATGGCGCTGGGTGATGCCGCCGCCGCGGCTCCAGAGATTGAGGGCGCAGCGGGTCATGAACTCGTCAAGCTCCTTGGCCATAGACGAGCCGCCGAGGCGGTAAAAGGCGTCGGTATTGGCGGTGTAGATCTTATGGAATTCCTCCGGGGTCCGGGTCCAGGTGGTGGGCATGGCAGTACGCTCCTTTTTTCTTTCTCGTAAAAAGTATTATAGTATCATTTCCCGCTGTGTGCAAGACTTAAATGATCTTTTCCACGCTGTACATGCTCTCGAGCAGGGCGTAAATGGGGCTCCAGAGGCGGTCTGCAGTCCAGAGGCTGATGCCGCCGAGGCCGTACTCCCCCACAAGCCTCAGCCGCGCGCGGATGCTTCTCGCGTCCTCGAACCACACCACATGGCGGCGGTTTGAGGCGTCGGTATAGTGGAAGTACGGCGCCTCGGAGGTCCGGTCATATTTGATCTCTGCCCAGCGGGAGGCGGCGAGCTCCTGGGCCCCCGCGTTCGACAGCACCCGCGCCGCCGTCCCCTGCTTCCAGGGCAGGGTCCAGTCGTAGGCGTAATTGGAAAAACCCATGAGGATCTTGCCCGCGGGCACGACCGTGACGGCGTAATCCAGCACCCGGCGGATGCGATCCACCGGCGACACCGCCTGCGGCGCACCGTAGGTGTAGCCCCACTCATAGGTCATGAGGATCACCTTGTCGGCATATCGTCCGTGGGCCTCGTAGTCGTGGGCGGTGTAGAGAAGGCCCTGCTGGTCGGCGCTCTCCTTGGGGGCGATGGCTGTCGAGACCGGGCAGCCCAGGGGGTGCAGGCGCTGGGAGGCGCGATTGACAAACTGGCTGTAGCTGTCGCGGTCGAAGGGGTAGATGTACTCGAAGTTGATGTTCAGGCCGTAGTAGTCCTTCTCCCGGATCTGCGCGGCGATATTGTCCAGCAGCCGCGCCTGCACCCCCTCGTCGGTGAGGACGGTGTGGGCAAGGTCGGAGGAAAAGCCCCCCGTCTCGCCGAGGTTCGTGATAGTCAGCAGCGGCGCGGTCTGGCCCGCGTAGGCCGCCTGTATGAGCCGCTCGTCCGCGATGGGGCGCAGCTCCCCCTCGGCGGTAACGCTGTGAGAGAAGGGACAGAGGGTGGTGAAATACGGCATGGTCTCCGTCAGTACCGTTTGCCGGACCGTGGGGTAGACATAGGCGTTGACCTCGATCTGCTCCCGCACGTCCTCGGCCGGGCCGGGGACCAGAAGGCTCTGGCCGATGACAAGGCGCGAGGGGTCCGCGATCTGGTTGAGGCGCGTCAGCTCCTCCACCGTGGTTCCGAAGCGGCGCGCGATGGCGTAAAGACTGTCCCCCGCCCTGACGATATAGATCTGCATAATAAACAAAGCTCCTTTCCGAAACGGACTGTTACCAGTGTATTCCGGAAGGGAGCGGGTTTTTCATGTCGCTGTCGCCGCGCGGGGGGATGGGTATGCCCCTCCCGGGCGGAGATGGGGCAAAGGGGGCGGCAGAGGACCGGCGTTCGCGCCGGAAGCTCTGCCGGGGTCGAATCGTTTTATCTTTGGAAGGGGCATACCCTTCCCCTGCGGTGGGAACGTATGGTATTATTTACGCACATTCGCCGATCCTTTTCAAGAGGCTGTTCCAAATTGGCAAACCAGAAAATGGTTTTTTTCTTGCTTTTATCGCCGTGTCGGATTATCATGGATACAATCCTAAAATGGGGGGGTGTATTGCGTGAATACTCTGTTTGCCGAAACCCTGCGGAAGCTGAGAATGAAGAAGGGGCTTTCGCAGATCCAGCTCGGAAAACAGCTTTTTGTCAATCATTCCACCATCGCCCGCTGGGAGAGCGGCAGCCGTCTGCCGGATACCGCGACGATCCCCCGCCTGGCCGAATGCCTCGGGGTGGACGCCAACACGCTGTTCCAGCTCGCGGCGCAGAGCGACGAATCGCCCAACGTCATCATGGTGGACGACAGCAAGGTCATTCTCACCGAGGGTCTGTCCGTGCTGGAGGAGGTCATGCCCGGCGCCGAAATCAAAGGCTTTATCTGGCCCCAGGAGGCGGTCACCTACGCAAAGACGAACCGGGTGGCGCTGGCGGTGCTGGATATCGAGCTTGGCAACAGCAGCGGACTCGAGCTCTGCCGCACGCTGCTGGAGATCAATCCGCGCACGAACATCGTGTTTCTGACCGCCTACCCCGACTATTCCCTCGACGCGTGGAGCACAGAGGCCTGCGGCTTCATGCTCAAGCCCATCACGACGGAGGGCGTAAGGCAGCAGCTCAAAAAGCTGCGCTATCCGTTTCTGACGGGAGGCGTGGATGCGTGAACGACTGGAGCTCAGTCTTCTATTATACCCTTCAAGGCTCGGCGCTGCTGCTGTCAGCGCTGGGGCTGTGGTTCTCCACCATCATGCCCGGCGTGGACCTTTGGAGCAAGCGCTTCTTTCAGGCCTTCTTCGGTGTTCTGTTGCTGTCCTGCTTTTCCGCTTTCCTCGAAGCCACCTTCTACTTGAATCACATCTTCGGGTTTTCCTACAGGCTCGCGATGTTTTTGTCTACCGTGTTCATGTCGATGCCGCTCGTTATGCTGACAGCTTATCTGCTGCACTGCAGCGGGGAGAGCATAAACAACAGCGGGCTTTTCCGCATCGTGCTTGGCTTGTATATATTGGCGAATATTCTGTCGGTAGCCACACTCTCCAACGATCTCTTCTATTATGTCACCCCGGACATGGTATTTCGGCGCGGGGCCTTGTATACGCTGCTGATCCTGCCGCTGTGCATGATCACGGTGCTCAACCTGACAGGCGCGATCAAAAGGCGCGCCAAGCTCTCCCGCAAGGTTTACATCAGCTTTCTGGTCGCCATCCTGCCGATGACGGTCGCCCTGTTTATCCATCTGTTTGTCGATGTCTTCCCGCTCATCTACATCAGCTCCGCGCTGTCGGCGGTGTCCATGTACAGCCTCATCCTGTCTGACCAGATCGAGCGGAACCTGCGCTACCAGCAGGAGATCGCAAACCAGCGCGCCAGCATCATGGTCCTGCAGATGCGGCCTCACTTCATCTACAACACCATGACAAGCATCTACTGTCTCTGCGGCCAGGACCCGCAGAAAGCCCGGCAGGTCGTGCTGGACTTCACCACCTATCTGCGCAAAAACTTCACCGCCATCGCAAGCGCCGAGCCCATCCCCTTCTCCGCCGAGCTTGAGCATGTGCGCGCCTACCTTGCGGTGGAGAAAGCCCAGTATGAGGACAGCCTGTTCGTCGAGTACGACACGCCGCATACCATGTTCCGCGTGCCGCCGCTGACATTGCAGCCCATTGTGGAAAACGCCGTCAAGCACGGCCGGGACCCCTACGCCGGGCCCTTTCACATTTCCATACGCACACGCAAAACCGATTCCGCCAGCGAGATCACTGTCTCCGACAACGGCCGCGGCTTCGAGCCCGCCGACGACAGCGAGCCGCATATTGCCCTCAGGAACATCCGGCTGCGCCTGGAGATGATGTGCGGCGGAGAGCTCACGATCACGCCCAATGACGGCGGCGGCACCGTGGTGACGGTGACGATCCCCGACAGCAAGGCAGCATAACCTTATCCGCAGCCGATTCTTCTGAGTGTGCGGGCTTTGGCCGTTCCCGCCGCAGCGTGGGACGCGCCGGCAGGCCGCATGTTTCAGAGGATGCCGACTTGTCGCCGTTTTATCGAGAAGCATGGTTTGATCCCCGATCGCCGCGATTTGAATAAAACGGTGAAATCATGAAGTTTCAAAAAAGGAGGGAGCGTCCGTCCATACAAGAAGATCATAAATCGTATGCACACCCAAGCGACAGTAATCCAGTTAAAAACGAAAGGAGTAATTATATGAAAAAACTGATTTCCTGCCTGCTGATGATCGTCATGCTGCTGTCCGTTTCCACCTGCGCTTTTGCAGAACCCTTGGGGCCCATTGAGAGAAACGACGCGCTGAACGCGTTTCTGGACGAAACGGATATGAAAACGCAGGATCTCGTCATGCAGAGCCAGCTCGGAGACATGACCACCGATCTGCTGATTCGTCTTGACGGGGACACCCTTCACATGATCAGGCACATTAACGATGTGGAGGCAAACCATATTCAGCTCAATCCCACGGGTATCTATCTGGGCGTCGGCGATACGGTCACGCTGCTGCGTTACACCACAGTCAACACCGTCTCGGCGGAGATGGCCAAAGCCTTGGACGCCATGCTCGAGCAGGCCGCCCAGAACGCGCCCGCCATCCCCGAGAATCAGCAGCTCAGTGAGGCAGAGATGCGGGCAGTCGTCAACAAGCTGGCCGTTCTTGCGGCCGCGGCGGCCGCCCAGGAGCAGGCTGACGCAGTCACCCTGAACTCCGCGGCGATGTCCTTTGCCAGCAAGTTCAAACCGGAATACATCCTGGACGTGAAAGAGGAGTACGGCACGCGTCAGATCAGCCTGCGCAGCGATGCTTTTGCCAGCGCCGTGGCTGACGCGGTGGACGAGATGCTGTCGAACCCTGCCCTGGCAGAGCTGGTGGATCGTCGCGCTGCGCAGAGCGGCGACAAGACCTTTGCCGAACTCCAGAAGGACTGGCTGCTCAACCGCGAGTCCACCCTGAATGCCATTCGCAGCATTGAGAGCACCGATACGATCGGGGAAGACGGTCACCTGACCTCCCACTTCCAGATCGGCGAAGAGTTTTCGGCGACGAAGATCCTGATGTGCGATACCGATGCCTGGATCAACGCGGAAGACGGCGAGGCGGAAGCGACCTTCAGCCTGGGCTTCAAGGGTGAGGATCCCTTTATGACCTATGCTTTTGAAGCCAATCCGTATTCCTACTGGGAGAAGCAGACCCTCAAGGATTCCACGGTGGAGCTGCAGCTGGACTTTGAAGACGGCAAAGTCACCGACGGAAATATCGTCACCGTGGTCGACGGCAATGAAGAGCTGCGGGCAAACTTTGGTCAGTACTATCTGAATATGCGCGGGCCGAAGGGCGGCATCAGCACCTCTGTACGCGAAACCTGGACGGGCAAGACCCGCTATGAGATGGTTGCGGAAACCGCCGACGGTGAGGAAAACACCATCATCGTCGACTACTATCAGGATGGCGAC
This sequence comes from Oscillospiraceae bacterium, assembly GCA_902799075.1. GTDB lineage: Bacteria > Bacillota > Clostridia > Oscillospirales > Oscillospiraceae > Limivicinus. The sequence goes on from CADBYZ010000021.1 coordinate 21,512, forward strand.
AGCCTCGTCTGCGAGCTGAACGCCAATGATTCCGACACACCGGCGATATACAGAATCAGCAGGGTCGACAAAGAGGAAATCGAAGACCTGACCGCTTCCAAGAATATCACCGAGATCACCGCTGACACAATCAACGCGGAAATGGAAAACATTCTGAAGATGGTAGTCCCGGCAATGCCGGCCAACACCGAAGCAGCAAAGTAATCGAACGGGAATCCCCCGGATCTTCGCCGGAAGGCGAAGACCCGGGGGATTTTTTGTGTTCGGAAGAATAAGCATACGGGGATGCAAGCGCAAGCCATTGTGTGAACAGAATGCGAATTCTTCCCGCTTTGTTTGCACCTTTCTCCGGGCTGTGATATAATGCCTTCAAATATTTCTGTTTTGGAGGCTTTTATGGATACAAGCATCATCCCCGAACGCAAGGATATTCCCGAAGAATTTACCTGGGACCTGCGCGATATTTTCCCCGATGACGATGCCTGGGGGCAGGAGCTTGAAAAGCTCGGCGCCATGGGCGACGCGGTCACCGCCTTTGCCGGGACCCTCGGTGAGAGACCGGGGCGGCTGCTCGACTGGCTGAAGCTCCTGGACGAGATCAACGTGCGGCTTGAAAAGCTCGTGGGCTACGCAAACTGCAAGTCCGACCAAGACACCGGCAACAGCGTCTATCAGGACATGCGCAGCAAGGCGATCGCCTGCGCCGTGAATCTCTCCGGACTGAGCGCCTTCTCGACCCCCGAGATCCTGGCCATCCCGGACGAGGTGCTCGACCGCTTCTACCTGGAGTGCCCGGTGCTGGAGGAATACCGCCGGAGCCTGACGAGCACCCGCCGCATGCGCGCGCACACCCTTTCCGCCGAGGAGGAGCGCCTGCTGGCCGCCGCCGGGGAGATGTCCAAGGCGCCGGGCGACATTGTCTCCGCCCTGCGAAACGCGGACCTCCGCTTTCCCGACGCCGTCGACAGCGAGGGAAAGCGCCATCCCCTCTCCGCCGGGACCTACGGCCCGCTCATGGAGAGCGACGACCGCGCCCTGAGAAAGAGCGCCTTCGACAACTGCTACGAGGTATTCGGCACGTTCAAAAACACCATCGCCGCCACGCTCGACGCCCAGTTCAAGAAGCTTCGCTTTTTCAGCAGTGCGCGAAAATACCCCGCCACGCTCGCCGCCGCCCTCGACAGGACCGAGGTCCCCGAGAGCGTATATCTCAACCTCATCGAGGCCGTACATCAGAATCTCGACAAGATGTACCGCTATGTGGCCCTGCGCAAAAAGCTCCTGGGCGTGGAGGAGCTGCACATGTACGATGTGTACACCCCCGTCGTCAAGGACGCGGCGGTGAAGATTTCCTACGACGAGGCCAAAAAGACCGTGCTCGAGGCCCTGTCGGTCATGGGTGAGGACTATGCCGCCCTGCTGCAGGAGGGCTTCTCCTCCCGCTGGATCGACGTGTACGAAAACCGCGGCAAGCGAAGCGGGGCCTATTCCTCCGGCTCGGCCCGCCCGCACCCCTATGTGCTCTTAAACCACAAGGACACGCTGGACTCCATGTTCACCATCGCCCACGAGATGGGCCACGCCCTGCACAGCTGGTACTCCTGCCACAACCAGCCGGTCAGCACCTCCGACTATGTGATCTTCGTGGCGGAGGTGGCCTCCACCTGCAACGAAATTTTGCTGATGCGGCACCTGCTGGGCAAGACCGCGGACGTGAAGGAGCGGGCCTACCTCATCAACCACTTCCTCGACCAGTTCAAGGGCACCATCTACCGTCAGACCATGTTCGCCGAGTTCGAGCTGGAGATGGGCCGCATGGCCGAGGCTGGCCAGGCCCTGACCGCCGACGCGCTGTGCGAAAAGTACCTCGCCCTGAACAAGCTCTACTTCGGCCCCGACATGGTCAGCGACGAGGCCATCGCCCTCGAGTGGGCGCGCATCCCGCATTTCTTCTACAACTACTACGTCTACCAGTACGCCACCGGCTTTTCCGCCGCCGCGGCCCTGGCCGAGCGCATCCTGACCCTGGGCGAGCCTGCCGTGAAGGACTACAAGCGCTTCCTCTCCGGCGGATGCAGCACCGACCCGATCTCCCTTTTGAAGATCGCGGGCGTCGACATGTCCACCCCCGAGCCCGTCAACGCCGCCCTCAAGCTCTTCGGCGAGCTGGTGGAGGAGCTGGAAAATCTTAATTTGAATTAAGGTTGTTGACAATCGGTTACAGATTCGCTAAACTTTTACCGGATAAAGAAAACAGCTCTGAACGAGAAAAAAAGACAGAAACCGGAGGGAAAGATATGAGCCATTTAAGCAAGCTGAGCGCCATGCCGCCTGTGGGCCTTGTGGTGATCGTCGCCATTCTGAGCCTGTTCGTGCTGGCGGTGCTGGTGCTGTTCATCACCTACGGCCGCTACAGCAGGCTGGCCTCACAGGTGGGCAATCTCAAGCGCGACAACTCTTTTCTGCGCTATGTGGTCAACGACTACGCCGACGCCTACAAGCGCCACGGCAAGGATGTCAACACCCCCGCCATCATCGCAAACGGCGTGGCCACGAAGCTCGGCGGGAGCCTTCTGTGTGAACGCTTCCTGAATAACGCCGTTTCGCTGTTCGTAACGCTGGGCCTGTTCGGCACGTTCCTGGGCCTGTCGCTCTCCGTCAGCTCCCTGACCGAGCTGCTGGGCTCCAACACGTCCGAGTGGCTGAACGTGCTCGACAGCGTGGGCGGCGGCCTCATGTCCGCGCTCAGCGGCATGGGCGTCGCGTTCTACACGTCCCTTGTGGGCGTGGCCTGCGCCATTTTGCTGACCGTGCTGCGGTCCATTTTCAGCGTGTCCAACGCCCGTCAGAAGCTGGAGACGCGCCTGGAGCTGTGGCTTGACCACGATGTGGCCCCCACCCTGCCCACCGACTCGCCCAAGGACGACGCGGAGCTGGTGCACCAGCTGGTGCTGGCCCTCGACCGCACCACGGACAACATGAGCCACATCCTCACCGACGCCACCGACGATCTCAAGAGCGCCATCAGCATGAGCCGCACCCCCATCGCCGCCATGAACAAGACCGTGGAGAGCTTCAATTCCGGCGTGCGCGACTTCTCGGAGTTCAACTACAACCTGCGCGGCACCGTGGAGCGCATGGATGTCACCGTGCGCGACCTGGTCAGCGGCCTGCGGGAAATCTCGCGCACCCTTGAAAGGAGCGGTCGCTCATGAGACGCGCCGCAAGCTATTCCCCCAACACGGAGGAGAGCCAGGGCGAACAGGGCTTCTGGCCCTCCTATGCCGACATGATGAGCGCGGTGGCGCTGATTCTGTTCTTCCTCATGCTCTTGAGCTATGTGCAGAACCTCATCACCGGCAACAACCTCCGCAACACCGAGGACCTGCTTGCCACCACCAAGGCCCAGGTCCAGGAGGCGCTGGAGGAATACCGCAAGGCCCAGGCCGACCTCGCCCTCATGATGGAGCAGTATGACCAGGCCCAGAAGGACCTGCAGGGTCTGACCGACGAGCTCAACGCAAAGCAGGCCGATCTGGAGTCCTACGCCATCCAGATCTCCAAGCAGGAGGATGCCATCCGGAACCAGGAAAAGCTCATCGAGGACCAGAAGGCATACCTCGCCGCGGCAAACAACGAGATCGTCACCCTGCGCAGCCAGATGACAACGGTCGCCGCGCTGCGTCTGTCGGTGCTCAAGCAGATCACGGACAGCCTTGTGGACATCATCGGCGACGCCTCCAAGGTCTCCATCGGCGACAACGGCAACATCGTCCTGTCCGAGGGCGTGTTCTTCGATCTCGGCTCCTCCTACCTCAAGCCCGAGAGCGTCACGGTCCTCAACAGCCTCATCGACGCCTTCACCGCCTTCCTCAGCGATTCCAACACGACACAGTACCTGGATTCCATCGTCATTGCCGGGCACACCGACTCCACCGGCACCGATGAGGACAACCGCCTGCTGTCCACCGCCCGCGCAAACTCCGTGCTCAATTACCTGCTGACGGGCCAGGGCGGCGAGCTGTCACGCTATGCCGGCTACTTCTGCGCCGCGGGCTACGGCGAGACCCGCCCCGTCGCGGACAACAGCACCCCCTGGGGCCAGGCCCAGAACCGCCGCATTGAGATCTCCATGATCCTCAAGGACGAGTCCGTGCTGGAGATCGTGGAGCAGTACCTCGCCCTCAGCGTGCCGGACGTGAGCGCCGCCGCGCCCACCCCGACCCCGATGCCGAGCCCCGCGTTCAGCTTTGAAAGAGGATAAATATAATCTGCGTGTCATGGCTTCGCGCAAGCGAAGGATCTTCTCCGCGCCGCACAGGTGAGAATAAGATTCTTCGCTTTGCTCAGAATGGAAAACAGAGACTGTGAATCGTTTTCACAGTCTCTGTTTTGTTATGCGGGCAGATAGTCCAGCGGGTCCACACTCTCGCCGTCGAGGTAGACGGCGAAGTGGAGGTGCGTGCCCTGGCCGATTTCGCACAGGGCCGTGGTGCCGACGGCGCCGATCACATCCCCCGCCTGTACCCAGTCGCCGACGCTGACCGCCGGCATGGAGGCGAGGTTTGCGTACACCGCGCAGGTGCCGTCCCCGTGGTCGACCGTGACGAAGGTGCCGTAGAAGCCGTCGTCCTGCACGAAGCGCACCACGCCCGGCATAGCGGCGCACACGGTCTGACCCAGCGGGGCCAGGATGTCCAGGCCGTCATGGGTGCGCCAGTCGCGCATGGTCACGTCGTAGTGGAGATGATCCACGTCGTAGAGGCGCTCAAGCTCGCCCTCCACGGGCCAGACCGTCACGCTCATGTCAGGCAGGACCTCTTCCTCCGCCCAGACGGGCTGGGCAGGCTCCTCAGCCTCTTCGATGACAGGTTCCGCCGTCGGTTCCGGGATCGCCATGACCTCCACCTTCGGCGCCTGTACATCAGGCGTGATGAGCACGGTTTCCACGCGGTAGTTGTTCAGGTTCACGTCACTGCTTGCGAGGTCTTCCATAGTCTCATTTCCCGCGGTCATCATCCAGGCGGACAGCCCGATGACGGCAGCGCAGAGGAAAAGGACTATGTAGAAGCCCTTCCCCATCAGGAATCCCTCCAGCCCTTTGCCGGAGCTCTTGCTGTTCATGTTTCCAACCTCCTGTAAGTTGTTTGTCTTTGCGATCCTATTTTTGCCTGGCAGGAGTGGAAATATACACA
>CADBYZ010000022.1 GCA_902799075.1 Oscillospiraceae bacterium
GACGGCACCTTCGACATGCTGCCCAAGAAGGAAGTCATGAAGCACCTGGGCGAGATGGAGAAGCTCGAGAAGTATCTCGGCGGCGTCAAGGAAATGAAGCGTCTCCCCGGCGCCCTGTTCGTTGTTGACCCCCGCAAGGAGCACAACGCCATCGCCGAGGCCCGCAAGCTGCACATCCCCATCGTTGCCATCGTCGATACCAACTGCGACCCCGATGAGGTCGACTATGTCATCCCCGCCAACGATGACGCCATCCGCGCCATCCGCCTCATCTCCGCCACCATGGCCAACGCCGTTCAGGAAGGCCGTCAGGGCGCCGATGCAGCCGCCGAGGAAGAAGCCCCCGCAGAGGACGCAGCGGAATAAGAATCTCAAAGGGGCGTGATTTGCGCCCCTTTTCTATTTTATTACAGGAGGAAAAATTACTATGGCTTTTACCGCTCAGGATGTCAAGACTCTCCGCGAGATGACCAACGTCGGCATGATGGACTGCAAGAAGGCACTCCAGGCCTGCGACGGCGATATGGACAAGGCAGTCGACTGGCTGCGTGAGAAGGGCCTTGCAAAGGCCGCAAAGAAGGCCGGCCGCGTGGCCGCCGAGGGTATGGCTTATGCCCGCGTCTGCCCCCAGTGCGGCGTCGCCGCCATCGTCGAGGTCAACTGCGAGACCGACTTCTGCGCCAAGAGCGAGGCGTTCCAGCAGTTCGTCAAGGACATCTGCAAGGTCGTCCTCAACGACAACCCCGCCGACGTCGAGGCTCTGCTCCAGTGCAAGTACCCCGAGCGCGACCTGACCGTGGCCGAGATCCTGCCCGAGAAGGTCATGTCCATCGGCGAGAACCTGCAGATCCGCCGCTTCGCCCGCTTTGCCGAGCCCACCAACGTCGCCTACGTCCACGCCGGCGGCTCCCGCGCTGTCGTCGTCAACCTCGCTGTCGAGGGCGGCATCGACGCCACCGAGATCGGCAAGAACGTCGCCATGCAGATTGCGGCCATGAATCCCAAGTACTGGGACAAGAGCCTTGTTCCCCAGGCCGATATCGACCACGAGCGCGAGGTTCAGGTCGCCCTTATGGACAACGACCCCAAGATGGCTTCCAAGCCCCAGGCTATCAAGGAGAAGGCCGCTGCCGGCAAGATCAACGCCTTCTTCAAGGAAAACTGCCTGCTGCAGCAGGTCTTCGTCCGCTCCGACCTGTTCGACGGCTCCGTCGAGGGTTATATCGCCGACGCCGCCAAGAAGCTCGGCGGCAGCGTGAAGTTCGTCGACGCCGTCCACTTCATCAAGGGTGAGGGCATCGAGAAGAAGGAAGAGGACTTCGCCGCTGAGGTCGCAGCCCAGATGAACATGGGTAAGTAAGTCCCTGCAAAACCTGATAAGCGATGAAACCGGCTCCGGAAAACGGGGCCGGTTTTTTGCGTGCGCGAAAAAATGAAAAATCTTTTTGATCTCCCGGGAACAAAGCCGCAGGGTCCGGCGTCATAATAAGCGAAGACGCAAAAAGCCCCATAAACAGCGGCTTTGCCGCCCCTGAAAAGCCAGAGGTGATTTCAAAGCGGTTACAAACAGGAAAAAATTTACGCCGGAAATATGAAAAAACTCTTGCATTTTGATTGAGGACGTGTTACATTATAGCTGCACCGCGGATGGAGTGTTCTGCAGGCACTCTGTTTGCGTTGTATAATATTGTTGTTAAATTTTATCAACATAGAAGGAGAGGACAACATGAAAACTTTTTCTAAAGTCTTGTCAATGTTCCTGGTCGTCGTGATGTGCTTCGGCCTCTTCGCAACGAGCGCATACGCCGACGGGTTCGACTTCGGTCAGGACACCAGCGGCGGTGTTAACATGGGCGGCTTCGACAGCGGCGAGACGAACAACAACCCCCCTGCTGCTGACGACAGCTTTAGCCTTAACGATGACGGGCCCGCTGCAAACACAGCTCCCACGGCTGAAGTTCCCCAGGCTGCCGAGGAAAAGGCTGAGACCAGTGAGACCGTCAACAACGAGGGCGAAAAGTTCAACTTCGGTGACAGCGACACCTTCGACACAGCCTATGAGGATATGAGCGACACGGAAAAAGACGGTGTCGAGAGCCTTAAAGAGTATGTCGTCACGAACAAGGATGGCACGATCGTGATGGACGGGATCCAGTTTGATACCTTCAAGAGCTTCAAGCTTGCGTCCGGCACCAATTATGAGGATGCCGTTACCATTCCCAATGAGTACCTCAAGCGCGAAGAGACTCAGGTTACAATTAAAGATACCTGGGTCAAGATGCAGAGCCCCGGTTACTACACCGTGTGGGGCGTCAAGATCAGCGACGGTACTCCCATCAAGATCGGATCCTTCCAGATCAATGAAGGCGAGTACAACGTGAGCATGGTTGAGGACGAGTACATCAAGCCAGATGTTTACAGCACCAGCGGCATCGGCGGTGTTTCGGGCAAGGCCAAAGCCGGCGATATGAAGCTGATGGAAGGCTTCGGCGTTGCATCTCTGGACGGTACTTACACCCATGTGCTCAGCTCCAATGAGTACAGAGTCGATGGAAATACTGTCACCCTCGCAGAGACCTATCTGAGAAGCCTGAGTGACGGTCAGTACTACCTGATCGGTTTTCCGAGCAACTCCAATAAGGGCAACCAGGTCCGCTTCGGCAAGTTCACCATCCGCTCTTCCGAGGAAATCGGCACCGGCACTTGGACCCTGACCCCCGACTACCAGATCTGGTACAGCGGCACCGATCCCCTGACCTTCTACTGCGACATCTTCGATGCCGCCGGTGAGGGCTGGAACTACAAGGGCTACAAGTGGGATGTGATCGTCCCCGATATCCGCGTCAGCACCCGCAGCAATATGAGCGGCGCCACCTCGGTCCGCATCGACCAGTACTGGGATCTCGGCTACGGCTACTTCATGCTGGGCCAGAACTTCCTCAGCTCCCTGTCCGCGGATGAGACCTACTACATGCAGGTCATCGACGCCCGCAGCCCCGACATCATCAGATCCAACGTTGTCACCTTCCGTGTCGGCCCGACGCTCCGCGCCATCGACACCGACAAGCACGTCATCAACAGCACCCGCAGCCTGCGCTTCCGCAGCAGCGCCCCGGTGTCTGAGGTCTATGTCGGCAACATCATGCTGACCGATCCCGCCGATTACGGTGTGTCCTGGGACGGCAAGACCGTTACCCTGAGCTTTGAGTTCCTCAACAAGCGCAGCGCCGGCAACACCTACACCATCAAGGTGCGCACCACCAGCGGCGAGTGGGCCGCCACCACCTTCCAGGTGCTGACCACCGCGCAGGGCTCCGCCAGCCCCCGCACCGGTGACGAGAGCAACCTCGGCCTCTGGGCCGCGTTCCTCCTCCTGTCCGGCACGGCAGTCGTGGTCCTGGTCCCCAAGCTCAAGAAGCAGGACTTCTGAGACCTGACGAAAACAGCATAAGATAAGCCTCACCCCCACGCGAAAGCGTGGGGGTGAGTTTTTGCATGTAAAAAACAGTGAAACCGGATGTGCTTGCAGGGGCTGACGCTTATCACGCGGCCCGCATGGTACGACCGAAATTCGTGCAGAAATCCCCGGCGAAAACGCGTGTATATTACGAATTCGCCGAGGATAAGTGCATTCGTTGAGATTTCACTGCCGGGCCGCCGAGGGCGTCGGCCCCTACAGTGCTTTCCTATAGGGTGCTTCAAAAGAATCACAAATGCCGTTCACCGGTTCTTCTCGTACAGCTTCCACAGGCCCCGCAGCAGCAGCTCGCCGTCGACGATGATGCCGGGACGGGTACAGCAGGGGATCACGTCGGCGGCGAGACTGCCGGTGGCGACCACCGTGCAGGGGTAGCCAAGCTCCGCCTCCATGCGGGCGATCATGCCGTCGATCATCGCCGCCGTGCCGAACACCGCGCCGGAGCGCATACAGTCGACCGTGTTACTGCCCACCACCTTTTTCGGCGGCAGGATGGACACGTCGGGCAGCAGGCTCGTCCCCGCCGAGAGGGCGTTGTAGCCGAGCTTGATGCCGGGGACAATGGCCCCGCCGCGAAAGCAGTTGTTCTTATCCACCACCGTCAGCGTCGTGGCCGTGCCCATGTCCACCACGATGGCGGGCGTGCCGTAGTATGCCGCCGCCGCGACGCCGCCCACGATGAGGTCGGCGGCCACGCTGCCCGGCTCGTCCACGCGCAGGTTCATCCCGGTCTTGATGCCGGGGCCGACCACCATGGCCCGCCTTCCGATGAGCGCCTCCAGCGCGGTTTTGAGCGACTCCGTCACCCGCGGCACCACCGAGGACAGGATGCTGCCCTCAAAGCTCGTGGGGTCAAGGCTGTAAAAGTCCGTGATCTGGCGCAGCTTGATGATATGCTCAGTGGCGGTCTCCCGGGGGTCCGTGTGGAAGCGGACGATGTTTTTGATCTCCCCGTTTTCCACCATGCCGATCACAATGTGGGAGTTGCCCACGTCAATGGCGAGTATCATATTTAGCCCTCCCCGTTGCAGCAATGTTCATGCCGATAGCCTGAAATTAGTTATTCACACCGTGGTGCGCGCTGGGGCTGTCGAGCTGCAGGGCTTTGAAGCTGTAGCCGTTGCTCTGGCCCCACTGAATCACACTCTCCACCGCGGCGACGCTGAAATCCTTGATGTCGTGCTGCAATACGACGGACGCCTTGTGCTGGGCGCAGCCGTCCTTGATGTTCTTGATGATCTGGTCGGTCCGGGTCGTCTCGCCCGCGTCGCCTGAGGACACGTTCCAGTCGTAGTACTGGTAGCCCATGTTGTTCATGGCCTGGGTGAGGCGGGTCATGATGCCGGGATTGAAGCGGCTGACCGTGTTCGAGCTGCCGCCCGGGAAACGGAAGAGGCGGGTATACTCGCCGGTCTGGGCCTTGATGACCTCCTCCATGTTGAAGAAGTCCTCAAAGAAGGCGTACTCGCTGGAGTAGATGGTGTTGTAGTTGTGGGAGCTGGAGTGGACGCCGATGCTGTGCCCGGCGCGGAAAGCCCGGCCGATCAGGTCATAGTACCTGGAATCCTGGGCCGTGACGAAGAAGGTGGCCTTGACCTTATACTTGTCCAGCACGTCCAGGAGCCTGCCGGTGTAGGGGCCGGGGCCGTCGTCAAAGGTGAGGTAGATGGTTTTCTCCGTGGGGGTGACGGCGGCGGGCATGCTCACCGGGACCACCTCTACATGCCGCTCGGCGCTGACGGTCTCGCCCAGCTCGCTCGTGACGGAGTAGGAGATCTGATAGCTGCCGGTGACCCAGGGGATGACCTGGCCCTCGGTGACAAGGTAGGCGCTCAGGTCGTTTCCCAGCCCGTCGTGCACGGTGACGCCGGGGTCGGTGTACCAGAGGCCCGCCTGCATGACCGTGTCGGCCTCGCCCAAAAGCGTGATCTCCGGCGGCTCATAGCTCATGTGGGTAAGCGGGCGCTCTACCATGGTCACGTTTCCCGAGCTGTCGCTGACCGTGTACTGTACCCGGTTATAGAGCTTGAGGCGCTGCACCTTGCCCGTCAGGTCCCCGTCCACATTGTCCCAGGCACTGTAGCCCTCCTCGGCGTAGCCGGTCATCCAGGTGGGGGCATAGCCCTCGATGTGCTTGAGCTCAATGACCGGGGGCGTGGTGTCGATCACGTTCACGCGCCGCTCCACGCTGTATTCGGAGAAGGCATAACGGGTCGTGTAGCGCAGAAAATAAGCGCCGAGGCTGTTGGTGTCGACGCTGCCCAGGGTCTCGACCGGAAGCTCCTCATCGCTCTCGCCGAAGAGGTTGCCCACTGTGACCGCGTAAACGCCGGGATCGATGAAAGCCGTGCCGTACTCCACATCCATCTCGGTCTCGCCATAGACGTAAAAGCGCACCGTGCGCCCGTCCACAAGCAGAACAACCACCGCCGTCAGTGCCAGCCACACGATCACCGCGAGTAGGATCACCGGGGCGCGCCGCGTCCCTCTTCTCTCTTTTTCTGCCGTCATTCTCTGTCTCTTTTCTTTCAATCATGATAGTGGTTTTATTATATACCATTTTCAACAGAAAAGAAATGCTTTTGAAAAATGGGAAAAAATATGTCATCCTGAGCAAAGCGAAGGATCCTTCCCGTAAATAAGCGGGGACGAAGATCCTTCGCTGACGCTCAGGATGACAACACTCAATTACGCTTCTGCCACGTTGATCCCGGCGGCGCGCAGATCGCGGCGCAGCCGCCTGAGATCGCCGTCAAAGACCGTGCCGTTCATGCCGGTGACGATGGCTCCGTCAATATTCGGGGGATGGTCGTCAATGAACCAGCACTCGGCGGGGTCGAGGGAAAAGGTCTTGTACAGCAGCTCGAAGATCTCATGCTGGGGTTTTAACAATTTCCAGTCGGCGGAGACGAGGATGCCGTCGAAATGCTCCGAGCCGGGAATGCGGGGAAAGTAGGTGTGCAGGGCCGAGGTGGCGTTGGAGCAGAGATAAATTTTGTACCCCGCGGCCTTGAGCTCTGTAACGATCTCCGACATCCCCTCCACGGGCCACATGGGGTCGCGCCACCAGTAGACGAGGCGCGGGAGATACTGGTGCAGGTATTCCGGCAGGCGGGACTGAAAGGCCGCGATCGCTTCCTCCTCGGTGAGCCTGCCCCGGTCAAGGCCCGTCCACTCCTGATCACAGAAGACCTCGCGCTTGAGCGCCGCCGCGTCCGCCCCGGTGACGCCGAGGCGGGCGATGAGGCGGTCTGGGTCCCAGTGAATGAGGACGTTGCCCATGTCATAGATGATGTTTTTTACCACTTGTGTTTTCTCCGTTATTCTTTTTTGCCGCTGAGCTTTTGGAAGAACTTCCGGCGGCGCTCACGGATGGCCAGGCGCTCGCTGAGATCGCGGGAGCCCACGCCGTAGACCAGGTACAAAATCAGGCCCGACACCAGCATGATGAACACCGTCGAGGCGCAGCGGCGGCCCGAGGCATTGACGTTGTAGCCGTAGAGCCCCTCCTCGGCGCACATGGCCTGGATGACCATGGCGTAGGAAGTTCCGTAGGAGCTTGCAAAGGTGGCGGACATGTCGTACTCGGTGAACAGGGCGTTGAAGTTCAGGGCGAAGACCGCCAGCACGCTCGGCAGGATGATAGGGAGCTTTACCTGCAGGAAGGTGCGGATCGGGCTTGCGCCGAGGTTCTTCGCCGCGTCCTCCAGCTCCTCGTCGATGGAGTAGAAGCTGGCTTTGATCATGCGCAGCGAGAAGGGCAGCTTCGTCACCGTGTAGGCCATTACGATCAGCATACGCACGTTCTGGGCGTAGTAGAGGTTCTTATTGCCGACGTACCAGATGGCGTCGGAGTTAAAGTAGGTGCGGTAGGAGTAGCAGATCAGGATGGTCGGCAGCAGCCACGGGAACAGCAGCGCGTACTCCAGCACGATGCCGGACTTCTTGTGCTTCTTGTTGAACATGTAGTTGCAGGCCACCACCACGATCACGCAGGCAAACGCCGCCGCGAGCGCCGAGAGCACAAAGCTGAGCTTGATGCCGCCGAGGGTCGCATCGTTGGAGAAGACGCCCGAGATAGAGCCCTCGCGGGTCTTGTACTGGCCGCGGCTCGTGAGGTACTGATAGTCCTCCTTGCCGAAAAAGTTGATGAGCGTCCATTGACTCAGGTCCAGCTTCTTCTGGCGGATGGCGCTGTAGGTCTGGAAGGAGAAGATCACGATCATCACCACCGGCGTCATGTAGATGATGAACAGCACATAGGCGTAGAGGTGGGCGATGATGTTGGCGACGGGGTTGACGATCTTCTGCTTCTGGAGCTTGGCCTTGGTCTTGGAGACCGAGAGATAGTGGCCCTTGCGCTCGTAGGCGGACAGCACCGTCAGCAGGATGATGGTGAACATGGCGAGGATGATGGACAAAAGCGCGGCGCGTGCCTGGGGGAAGGCCTCGTCGGCGGTGGAGGAGCCTGCCAGACGCACGATCTCGGGGTTGATGGAGTCATAGCCCAGAAGCGTCGGGGCGGACATGGCACAAAGACCCGTGATGAAGGTCATGACCGTCAGGGAGAAAAGCGTCGGGATCAGGGTCGGCAGTACGACCTTCCACAGCACCTTGAAGGGATTGGCGCCCATGTTGCGCGCGGCCTCCACGGTGTTGTAGTCGATGCCGCGGATGGCGTTTCTGAGAAACAGCATGTGGTTGGAAGTGCAGGCAAAGGTCATGGTGAACAGCACCGCGTTGTAGCCGGAGAACCAGTTGGGGTTCATGTGGGGAAAGGCGTTCTTGAGCGCGGTGGTGAGGATGCCGTCGCTTGCATAGAGAAACATGTAGCCCGTGACCAGCGCAACGCCGGAGTAGATCATCGTGGTCATGTAGCCCATGCGCAGGATGCCGGCGCCCTTGATGTCAAAGTACTCGGTCAAAAGCACGATGGAGATGCCCACGACGTTGACCGTGATGACGAGCGCCACCGCGAGTTTCAGGGAGTTCCAGACAAATTTGCCCATCGTGCCCGCGAGGAAAAAGCGGATGACGGCAAAGGCGTCGCGCTCCCCGGCGGCGTTTTTGGTGTTGAAGATGCTGGTGAGGGTATTGAGGCAGGGCAGGAGCATGAAGCCGAAGAAGAGATAGGCAAAGAAGCACACGCCGACGAGCCGGATGATCAGCTCCGGCCGGAGCTTCTTATCCAGCGAGGCGTTCATTGTGCCTCCCCCTTCCCGTCCGCGTCGTAGGCCATGACATCCTTCGGGTCGATGATGACCCGGACCTTCTGGCCCTCCTCGTAAATACGGACACCGTCGTTCTTCTCAATGACCTTGAGGGTCTGGCCCGCGACGGAAATGTAGTACTTGATGTACAGGCCGTAGTACTCGCGGCTTTCCACCGTACCCTCGAGACTGACCTGACCGGGGCGCGGCTCAACGTTGACGTGCAGGCGCTCGAGGCGTATGTAGTTGTGCTTGTTCGCGTCGAGCTTCGCGCCGTCCTTCACCATGGCGCTCACAATGCCGTCTTCGAGGCGGTTGATGTCGCCGATGAAGTTGCAGACAAACTCGGTCTTTGAGAAGTTGTAGACCTCGTTCGGTGTGCCGATCTGCTCGATGTAGCCCTTGTTGAACACCGCGATGCGGTCGGAGAGGGTCAGGGCTTCCTCCTGGTCGTGGGTGACATAGATGGTGGTGATGCCAAAATCCTTCTGCATCTTTTTGAGCTCGTTTCTCAGCTGGACGCGGAGCTTGGCGTCGAGGTTTGAAAGCGGTTCGTCCATGCAGATGATGGCGGGCCCGGTGACAAGGGCGCGGGCGATGGCGACACGCTGCTGCTGGCCGCCGGAGAGCTGGCTGACGGCCTTCTTGAGCTGCTCGTCCGAGAGATCGACCTTCCTGGCAATCTCGCGCACGCGCTGGTCGCGCTCGGCCTTCGGCACCTTCTTGATCTTGAGGCCGAACTCGATGTTGTCGTACACGGTCATGGTCGGAAACAGGGCGTAGCTCTGGAAGACGATGCCGATGTTCCTGTCCTCGATGGGGACGTGGGTAATGTCCCGGTCCTTGACCACCACCGTGCCGGAGGCGGGCTCAATGAAGCCGGTGATGGTGCGCAGGGTCGTGGTCTTGCCGCAGCCGGAGGGGCCGAGGAAGGTAAAGAACTCGCCCTCCTTGACGTGGACATTGATGTCGTGCAGGGCGACAAAGTCCCCGAATTTCACGACGATGTTGTTGAGCTTGATCATAGGCTTTCTCCTTCAAAATCCTGAGAGAGTGAAAAGTGACGTGTAGAAAGTGAAAAGTGAAGAGTGAAAAGTGAAGTGAAGGAGCGGCTACGCCGCGATTGTAATTGGCTCTGCCCTCAGGCCTGCTTACTTTGTCGGTAATAATTCACGTTCTGCGAAATCTTAATCCGTCCGCGCAGCGGACACCATAACTCCACTTTTCACTTTTCACTCTTCACTCTATAACGAAAGGCGAGCTGGGGCAAGCCCAACTCGCCTTTGAGGGTAAGCTTGATTACTCGGCCTTCTGGGTCAGGGTTGCCCAGTCGAGGTTGGCCCAATCGGGCTCGGTCTTGGCCTGGGACTGATCGGCCCAGTAGAAGCCCAGGTTGGTCATGATGTTGGTCCACTCGGCGCTGTGGGCGGCGACATAGGCGGCGTAGGTCATGTCGGTGCCTTCCACGGTGGTCAGCGCGAAGTTGGGCAGCAGGTAGATGGCGGGGATGTCGTCACCGTAGACGAGCTTGGCAGCCTCGGTGTTGCAGGGGAAGGAGTCGAACTCTTCGGCCCAGGCAGCCTGGACCTCGGCGGAGCCGAACCAGTTGACGAAGGCCTTGACAGCCTCGGTCTGCTCGTCGGTACGGCCGGCCTTGTCAAGGATGCCAATGTACTCGGCGATGTAGTAGGTGCCGTCTTCAATGTCGACGAGGGCCCAGTTCTCGGGCTCGAGAGCGCCGATCAGGGGATGTGCGGAGCCGTCGGCCGCGGCGTCGATCTTGCCGTAGAGGGCGGAGGAGTAGAACTCGGACACGGCAACGTCGCCCTTGTTCAGGGGATCAAAGCCGTACTTGTAGTCGTCGCCGCCGGAAATGCCGTCAGCGCAGAACTTCCACAGGGCCTTCCAGCCATCGACGGAGATGCCGCCGGCGGGGGAAGCGGGATCGGTGAAGGCATAGAGCATGGCGGAGTTGATGTTGGCGTTGGTGGTGCCGCCGATCTTGTTCTGGCGGTACCAGGGGAAGCCGCAGTCAACAACATCGGCCCAGTGCTTGAAGTGGAGCTCCTGGCCCTTGGTGCCGAACTCATCGTTGCGGTAGAGCATCAGGACGTTCTGGATGACGATGCCGTAGGCCTGATTGTCGTACTTGTACTCGCCGACCTCACCGGCCCAGTCGGGGGTGAAGGGGACGAGCTTGATGTTCTCGTACTGGCCGTCCACGATCTGGCCCCAGCGGGTCTCGTTCAGACCGAAGATCAGGTCGCCGTCCTTCTTTTCGTTGGCGGCCTGCACGGCGGCGGTGTCGCCGGAGATGACCTCGTTGGTGTCAAGGCTGATGGAGAAGCCGGCCTTCTTGGCTTCGTTGACAAGCCAGGTCACGCGTTCGGTGGAGTTGGAGTTGGAGTAGATGCGGATGGTGTAGCCGGAATAATCCGGGCCTGCGGCAAAGGCGGCGGGCGCCAGGGACAGCACCATCACGATTGCCAGCACGACTGCGAGCAGTTTTTTCATGGATTTTCCTCCTTATTGAAATCGGCGGCAGAGCCGCCCCGTTTTCAAAAGCATCCTGTCTATAAAATGCTTTTGATTTTTGCAGGAAAAATTATACCGCTCTTTGTGCGGGATGTCAATAATCTGCAAAAAGTTCTCCGTGCTTCTCGCTTTTTTAGGCAATTACGACAGAGACGCACGTTTGCTCTTGCTTCCTTTATATTGTTGCAGAGAGGACATGACCCGCGTAATGCGCCCCCATTCTTTTCTTTTCGCCTTGCCGAAAAGAAAAGAACGCGCCGCGCCCGGTGTAAGAAAAGAAAAGGGCGCTCGCAGGCGGTATACGGTCCTGCGCCACGCCGACCGCGGAGGGCTTCGCTTACGCTCGCGCTGCTGCCTGGTAGTGGAGGGTTAAGTTTTGAATGACAAGAGGTATGACTTGTAAACTGTGCAGCACGCTGCGCAGGTGTTTCTGAGCAGCAAGCGAAAGGAGAAGAACTAAACACTCCTCCACAATCTTACCACCCCTCTGTCATTGAGGCGGATGAGCACCATGAGACCGAGCGGCATGAGCAGCATCCCGCCGACTTTTCCCACGCGCCAGCCCACATACACGCTCAGGAGCGAGGCCAACGGGTTGAGGCCGATCTGATCCCCTAAAAGCTTTGCCTGCGCCGCGTTTCGCACAAGCTCTGTCAGTCCCCAGATCACGAGCAGCCCGAGACCCCGGCGGGTAGGCCCCAGCAGCAGGCAGTAAAGCGCCCAGGGCACGAGCACCACCCCTGTGCCGAAGACCGGCAGCGCGTCGATGAGCGCCGTCACCGCCGCGAGCATCACCGCCGGGCGTACGCCCAGCAGCAGAAACGCCGCCAGCAGCTCGAAAAAGCAGATCGCCATCAGAATCAGCTGTGCGCGCAAAAGTCCGCCGAAGCCGCTTTTGAGGTCGGCCCCCAGCCCCTCAAAGCGCCGCCGCAGCCCCTCCGGCAGTTGGGCCAGCAGAAAGGCGTTGACCGTCGGAAACGAAGCGGAGATAAAGTAGGTGCCGAGAGCGGCGGTGACCAGAAAGAGCAGCGTGTCCGGACTTGCCTGGGCCGTGCGGGACAAAAGCGCCACAAGCCCCCTGGAAAGCTCCCCCGGCAGGGAGGCGGCACTGCCCAAAAGTCCCGAAAGCGTGCTCTCGAGCAGCTGTCCGGCGGGCTCGGGCGCTGCGCGGATGTGAGCCTCGGCGAGCTTTTCCAGGGCTTCCAAACGCACGGAGAGCGCCTCCATTGCCCCCGGCAGCACCTTCGTCAGTTCCGTCACTGCACTCAGTCCCCGAAACAAAAGTGCAGTCATCCCCCAGAGCAGCAGCCCCAGAGCGGTAAGGGTACACAGTCCCGCCGCCGCGCCGCGTTTCCAGCGGTGCCGCGTGAGAAAACCCACCGCAGGCTCCAGCAACGCAGCGAGTACCCACGCGGTCAGGAGCGGCGCCGTCCAGGGCAGCAGATAGCGCCCCGCGAGAAACAGGACCCCCGCGCTCAGCATCAGCCCAAGGCCGATCAAAACCGCCTTCGCAAGCTTTTCCGACATGCCGCGTCCCCCTTTTTCGTTTGATAGGAAAGTATAACCGCAAAGGGACGGGGACAAACAAAAGCCGCCCGACATATGCCGGGCGGTAATAGTCATTTTGCGATCCTGGCAAGAAGAACGGTCTCGTCCCCGCGGGCGATGCGGAGATCGGTGACGCCCTCGCTTTCCTTCTTGTAAAAGTCCAGCTTCTCGCCCTCGTAGCAGGGAGATCGGAAGATGAGGTCGATGCTGCGCGCCTGCATGGCCTCCAGCTCCTTTGTAGAGAAGGCCCCGAACAGGGCACGGGGATAGGCGGCGTTGTTCATGTGGCCGCCGAGGTCGATGTCGGTCGAGCGCACGGTGTAGGACGCAAAGGGCTCCATACCGTCAAAGCGAGCGGGGATGCGGGCAAAGGGCTCGCTGACCGAGGAGCCGCTCACGTAATCCAGATCAGCCGGGAAGAGGTCGGTGGCCGGGGCGATGGTGTTCGCCTCAGTATTCATGACGGCCCACTCGGTCCTGCCCGCAATCAGCAGCTCGTCGCCGCGGCGGATCTCATAGCTGCGGTTGCAGCGCACCGCGCCGGGCTTTTCCGGCCAGGTGATGAGCCGCACCGCCTCGCTCACGGCGGGGTGCTCGAAGAAAAGGATCTTGGTCCTGACCGTGACCCAAAAGCGATTTTTGGCTTTCATCGCGGCAAGGCCGATGCCGAGGTGTTCGGCGTGCTCGGTGGCAAGGTCCATCAGCACCGCGAAGGCTCCGGCATAGCCGAGCTTCCCGCTGTAATCGCAGGCACTGGGCGGGATCAGAATATTCTGTTCAAATATTGGCTGCATAGTATGACTCCCTTCTTCCTTACTCCTCGGGGATTTCTACGTTCATGACCGAAGCGGAGGCCAGCATGATGTCCCCGTTGTGCCGGAACATGACCGTCACGTTGACCGCGTCCTCCTCCGGGCCGAAGCGGAGCTTTAAGGTGTTGAGCTCGGACAGCGTCGGCAGGAGAAAGCCGAAGGGATCCGCCCTGCCGTCCTCGTCAAACTGCGCGGCGCGCAGCAGAACCAGGCAGTCGGCCTCCGCGGGGATGCGGCTGCCGCTGTTTACAAAGCTCACCACCGAGCTGTTGAGCATGCCCTCTGTGCGCTCGCTCCCGAAGGGGAGCGCGGCGGCGCTGTCGTTACGGACGCGCAGCCAGACGGAGAGCCCGTCCGTGAGGTCAAGGCCGAGCAGCGTAAAGCGCAGACCGCCGACGGATAGCTCCTCAAAGTCGCAGGGGGCAAGCTTCTCGAGCCCGTCCACGGCGCAAAGACGCTCGGCCGGATGGGTGCCATAGCTGCGTGCGGCATCCGATGCGGGGCCGACACTAAGAGAGAAGCTGTGGTTCAGATCCTCCGCGCCCGCAAGCTCGGTGTAGGCAAGCCCGCCCGCGTCAAAGACGAAGTCCGCCGACGCGCTGCCGTTTGCCGGAGCCTCCGGTGCCGCCGCCGTCAGGCAGGGCAGGCTCATAGCGCCGCTGCCGGGACTGACGCGCAGGCGCAGCGCCTCACCGGTGAAGCTGCGCAGGGTCAGCGGCAAAACCGCCCGCGTGCCCTCCGCGCGCTCGTCGCCCGCCAGGATCTCATACCCGCCGCAGCAGGCGAGACTCACAAGGCCGCTCTCCCGCGCGGGCAGGACAGGGGCGTCCGGGTCGATCTCGAAAACGGGCGTGCATTCGTCGTACCGGAAATCCCGCATGCCCACCCGGGCGATGTAGCCCTGGTCGTTCTCGCTCTCCATGTCACCGGTCGTGAGCGCCCACCCGCCGTCTGTATCGTGCAGCGAAAGCTCGCAGCGGAAGGAGGACATGGGCACCGGCGGCTTGTCCGCCCCGTCGGCATAGCCTGTGAGATCACAGCGCAGAGAAAAATTCTGCCCGTCCTTCACCGTGTCCGCGGGAAGGTCCAGGCGGAAGACGGCGCGGCTGTGGGGCTGCACTGCGCACCCGGAGAAGGCCGCGCCCTCGACGCCTCCGTCGAGACGCAGGGAAAACTCGTTATTGTTTTCAAACAGGAACCAGGCGGTGTAAAAGCGCCCGTCAAAATCCGCGCCGAGGGCGAGCACCCTCGCGCCGAAGCGGGCATACAGCTCTGCCGACGTATCCAGACGCCGCTCCGGCCTCGGGAGCTCCCCGACATGCAGGGGCATGGGACCGGCGGAGACGGAGGCCGCGCCCGGCTCGGCGACAGACAGGCGCAGGCGGATAAAGTCGGTGTTAAAGTGGGACAGGTCGAAAAACGAAAGGGCCGTGAGCGGGATCACCAGCATGGCCTCCCGGCTCTCCCAGGCGTCGAGGGTGAGGCTGAGGTTGACCGGCAGCTCACAGGGGCCGACAATACAGCCCTCCGCGCGGACCTCGCGCGGCGCGTCATTCTTGTTCCCGGCGGAGAGAAAGAGCGTCAGCCTCGTGGCGCCGTCGGCCCCAGGGGTCGTGCAGCAGCCCGTGACCGTGAGCAGCACATTGTCGCACTCGAAGCTCCGGCCGTCTCCGTCCGCCGCCGCCGTCACTGGCAGGGCGAGCAGCAGGGAGATGGCGAGCAAAAGAGCAAGCAGCTTTTTCATGTTGACTCCTGTTTTCCGCGGCGCTTCTGCTCATGGCAGAGACGCCGGAATGATACTGTCATCCTGAGCGCCGGCGAAGGATCCTTGCTTCCGATCACGCATACGGAAAGATCCTTCGTTTCGCTCAGGATGACAGACTTTACATTATTATTTTACGCTGAACAGAATATCGCCGTAGGAGGGATAGGGCCAGTATCTGGCCCCGCAGCGGACCTCCATGCTGTCCACCACATCGCGCAGGCTTTGCATCGCGGGGAAGACCCGGTCGCGGTAGTAGCGGGCGGCGGCGTAGGTGTCATGCTGACTTTTAAGGCCGTCCATCGCGGCCTCCAGCGCCCGGCCGTGGATCGTGGCGGAGGCGATCAGGGAGCTGAGCTCCCCTGCGGTCTGGGTCTCGTAGCTCACATCCATCGCGGGAAGCAGGGCCTTCTTTTCGTTGGCGGCGCGGGCAAGGTCCCCTGTGCAGGCGGAGACCGCGGGCAGAATGTCCTTCCACAGCATATCCAGCATGGTCAGCGCCTCGATGCGGATGACCTTGCAGTAGGCGTCAAGCTTCATCTCGCACCGCGCGCGAAGCTCGGTCTCGGTGTAGATGCGGTGGCGCAGGAAGAGCTCTACGTTCTTCTGGGCCAGGTATTCCGGCGTGCAGTCGGGGGTGGAGGGATAATTGCAAAGACCGCGATGGGCGGCCTCCACGGTCCACTCTTCTCCGTAGCCGTTGCCGTTGAAGATGATGCGGCGGTGCTTGCGGATGACCTCACGGATGAGGTCGTGCAGCTCCGCGTCAAAGTCCTCCGCCTTCTCAAGGCGGTCGGCGTACTGGCGCAGGGACTCGGCCACGGCGGTGTTGAGCACCACGTTCGGCCCGGAGATGGACTGGGACGAGCCCAGCATGCGGAATTCAAACTTGTTGCCCGTGAAGGCGAAGGGGCTGGTACGGTTGCGGTCGGTGGTGTCCTTGGGGAATTTCGGCAGCACATGCACGCCTACTTTAAATAGCTCTTTCTCCCTTGCACCGTAGGGGGCGCCCTTTTCGATGGCGTCGAGGATGGAGCTGAGCTCATCGCCGAGGAAGATGGACACGATGGCCGGGGGCGCTTCGGCGGCGCCGAGGCGGTGGTCGTTGCCCGCGGAGGCCACGCAGATGCGCATGAGGTCCTGGTAATCGTCCACGGCCTGGATCACCGCGCACAGAAACAGCAGAAACTGCGCGTTCTCGGCCGGGGTCTCGCCGGGCTCGAAGACGTTGATGCCGGTGTTGGTGGTAATGGACCAGTTGTTGTGCTTGCCCGAGCCGTTGACGCCCGCAAAGGGCTTCTCGTGCAGCAGGCACACCATGCCGTGCTTGCGGGCGATGCGCTGCATGAGCTCCATGGTCAGCTGGTTGTGGTCGGCGGCGATGTTGGTGGTGGTGTAGATGGGGGCCAGCTCGTGCTGGGCGGGGGCGGCCTCGTTGTGCTCGGTCTTCGCCATGACGCCGAGCTTCCACAGCTCCTCGTCGAGCTCCTTCATGAATTCCTGTACCCGGGGCTTGATGGAGCCGAAGTAGTGATCGTCCAGCTCCTGGCCCTTGGGCGGGCGGGCACCGTAGAGGGTGCGGCCCGTGTAGAGCAGGTCCTTA
This sequence comes from Oscillospiraceae bacterium, assembly GCA_902799075.1. Classification (GTDB taxonomy): domain Bacteria; phylum Bacillota; class Clostridia; order Oscillospirales; family Oscillospiraceae; genus Limivicinus. The sequence continues at coordinate 16,949 of CADBYZ010000022.1, forward strand.
CGCTTTTCAAAGACGTTCTTGTCGATGAGAAAATATTCCTGCTCCGGGCCGACGGTGGTCCTGACGGAGCTGACATCCTCGTTGCCGAAAAGCTTCAGCACGCGCAGGCCCTCGCGGCCGATGGCCTCCATCGAGCGCAGCAGCGGGGTCTTTTTGTCCAGCGCCTCGCCGCCGAAGGAGCAGAACGCCGTCGGGATGCACAGCACCCCGTCCTTGATGAAGGCGTAGGAGGTGGGGTCCCAGGTGGTGTAGCCCCTGGCCTCAAAGGTGGCGCGCAGGCCGCCGGAGGGGAAGGAGCTGGCGTCCGGCTCGCCCTGTATAAGCTCCTTGCCGGAAAACTCCATGATGACCTTGCCGCCGTCGACGGGGGCAATGAAGCTGTCGTGTTTTTCGGCGGTGATGCCGGTCATGGGCTGGAACCAGTGGGTGAAGTGGGTCGCGCCTTTTTCAATGGCCCAGTCCTTCATGGCGTTGGCCACCACGGTGGCGGCGCTGCTGTCCAGGCGTTTGCCCTCGTTCATGGAGCGCTGGACCTGCCGGAACACATCCTTGGGTAAACGCGCGCGCATGACCGAGTCGTTGAAGACCATGCTGCCGAAAGAATCCGTGACTGTGTTCATAAAATTCCGCGCTCCTTGCATATAAATTGGAAAACCGGCGGAAGCGTCGCGCTTCTGCCGGTCGCCGATGGTAAATTATAAGATGGGATCGCGGATTTGTCAATGTATTTTGTGGCGGGCGGGTCAGCGCCTGCTGCGTCTGTATTCACCAGCCGCCGGTCGCGCCGCCGCTGCGGTCTTCATCATCGCGGTCAAAGACTGTCGTTCCCTCGCCGGGAGAAATGATGGGAATGTGTCCGCCTGCAACAAATTCGAGTTCTTTTTCATTAAGCATTTTCATTTTCGTAATCTCCTTTATTTATATCATTCGGTGTTTCTTTTTGTTCTGTCCCTCAAGGACAGCCTGAGCATAACACAGCGACTGTCACAGAAGGCGCACACGCCGCCATGATAAGAGGTCTGTCCGCAAAATCGGAGCCGCGCGGGTGCTGCGCGGCTCCGATTGGGCTCATTGTTCGATTGTGCGCAGCGTCGCTTACAAACTCTGCCTGTCGGCAAACGCTCTGTTTTTATAGTAGGGGTCGCCGGTAACATCGCGGATGACCTCGATCTCCGGCGGCAGTTCTGCGGGGTCTGAGCCGAAGGCAAAGAAGATGGCCTTGTCGTTTGCGAAGGGATACACGTCCAGCTCCATGCGATGCCTGTTATATGCAAAGCGGTACTTGAGCTTGCGCACGCTTCTCAGACTCAGATCCGCCTCCATGAGGTAGGTCACGTAGTCCTTCTCGGAGATGGGCCGCTCGGTGACCCAGCGGGTGCCGTCCTCGCCCACGCGCTTGGTGGTGTAGAAGAACATCTGGTCGCCCAGGGTCGACTGCTGGCGGATGCGCCGCTCGATCTCCGGATCGGAGGAGAGCAGGTAGGTCTGCATCATCTCGATGGGCACCGCGCCGTACTTGCGGCTCAGTTCGCCCCGGTCGGGCATATGGATCAGATACTTGCGCTTGCCGGGCTCCGGCGCGCTCTGGCCCAGGATGCGGTAGATCTGGGCAACCGCGCGGTTTATCTTGTCCTCAAAGTCCACGGAGTTGTCGATCACGTACAGGGAGTGATGGGCACTCCAGGCGCGCAGGATGTTGTCGTCGGCCTTGCGGGCGTCCTCAATGCTCTCGTAGCGGGCGGCATTGCCGTAGTTGTAGGCGTATTCGGCCCCCTTGGCGCAGGTCACCAGATGCAGCACCGCGTCGTAGTGGGACATGATCTCAGCCTCGGTCTTGCCAAAGTGGGCCAGGAGCTTTGTAAAGAAGTCGTCCGAAACGTAGGCCTTGTCGTCGAAGATGGCGCGGTCGTAGACGATGAGCACCTTCTCCTCCGGTACGGCCTGAGCGGCCCGGAGCGCGAGCTGCTCCTTGTGCAGCTGGTCACCTACCACATAATACTGGAAGTCCTCCATGGACATGCAGTTGGGGAAGGGACCGATACCGAAGCCGGAGATCAGCTCGGTCGCGGTCTCGGGGATGGTGATGACCTTCCAACCGTCGTCGCTTTTGAATTCCTTGAGGACGCGGCTGATGAGCGTGGTCTTGCCCGCGGCGGGGCCGCCGGTCAGGACGATGCGGGTGATCTGCTTGGCCATGGGAACAGCCCTCCTAAAATATATATATCAATATTTTACCATGCCCGCCGTCTTTTTTCAACGAAAAAGAGCGACAGAGGCGCGGCCATTTTCAAATCCCGCGGGAAGGGCATCGCACCCCGGCTCTTTTGGCGCAGAGGACACAAAACAACATTTTCCCACAACAGGTCAATTGTGGGAAAGAAAGCCCGTTTTGGACTTTTACGGAGAGAAGGGGCGGAAATGTGTGGAGCAAAAACCGGCAAAGTGGGGAATTTGCACCAAAAATGGCACAAAAAAAGCGCGGCAGGGCATGACAAGTCTTGACGAAAAGATAATTTAGATGTATTATCTATGAGTACCAAAATGCCCTCTTGGAATTGAGACAGAACGGAGGAACCCGTATGCCCATGATCCCCGAAGTAAAGTGTCGGCGCTGCGGCGAGACCTTTTCTTCCATGCGCAGCCGCTGCCCCAACTGCGGCACCCGGCGGGTAACCCAAAGCAGCCGCAACCCGAGCCCGACGCCCGGGACGGTGAAGGGCACCGCCGCCTTTGAGCGCGCAGAGACAAACACCAAATGGCAGATCATTTTCGGCCTGATCCTTGTTGCCGCCGTCGTGCTGGCCGTGATCGTCATGGTCACCACCAGCCTCGAAGGGGCCGACGTAAAGCAGCAGCAGACGGTCATTACACCCCCGGTCGTGACCGAGTATATCCCGCCGATCGAAGAACCTCCCACGCCGCCTCCCACGCCCACACCCACGGTCGAGGGCCTGCGCGTCATGTTCTTCACCACCGAGATCCAGACGGACTTCACCATCTGGGTGGATGACCCGATCGACCTGACGGTCCAGGTCATGCCGCTGACGCTCCAGGGACTCGCGGTCGAATGGAGGTCCAGCAATCCGAGCATCCTGACGGTGGAGCGGACGGACGATTACGCCGTGCATGTCGAGTGCCACGACGACGGCAGCCTGCCCAAGTCCGCAACCCTCACCCTCACCTGCGCCGGCTATACCAAGGAGCTGACGGTCTACTGCCGTCCGGCCAAGTAAAGCGAAAACCCGATACGAAAAAGAGCTGTGAAGTTTCCTTCACAGCTCTTTTTCGGTTGATTTATTGCTTCTTCCGGGCCAGGTCGTTGGTGTCGATGCTGTCGCGGAAGACCACGAAGCGGTCATAGAGGTATTCCGTCGTGAGGTTCAGGGCCATGTTGATGCCGGTGGCGAGATATTCGTTCCAACCCAGCTTCTCCGTCAGAAAATGCTCGAGCAGGGTGCTCAGCGGCGTGAAAACGGCATAGAACAGCGCCACCTGCAGCATGGCTTTGGGGACGTTGTTCGCGCTCTGGAAGGTGAACTTCCGGTTGAGCGTGAAGTTCCAGAGCACCGAGGCCACAAGCGCCACCAGATAGCACAGCCAGTAGGGCAGGCCGAGCAGCTCGTTGAGCAGGGCAAAGACCGCAAGCTCGATGATCCCCGCCGAGGCCGAGAACAGAGCGAATTTTACCGCTCGGAAAAATTCCTTTTTCTTATCCATTTTATTGCTCCCTTTTGTATGAAGACTGGAAAGCATTATAGCAGAACACCCGGCGTTTGAAAAGCGGGAAAAAGGGCTGAAAGCCTCCGGGGCCCCGCGCCTGATTCACAGCGGGAAACGTGCCGCTTTGCGTTTCACGGATGCAGCTTGACGCCGCGTCCGTCACACAAGTGTCACAGAGCAATAAAAAGAAATACCGGATTGGCGGTTGATGCGGAGGACGCTTTATGATAGAATGACCCTGCTTTGAAAGCGGCACCGCAAAGCTGACGCCCCGGCATTCGCTTGAAGGCCCGCGGGCGCCATCACCAGGGACTGAGGGAGGATAAAGCCATGTCAACGGAGTATAACGTTCTCAGCGGCAAGAAATGGGTCGTCTGCGGGGACAGCTTCACAAACGGCCTGGAGCAGAACGCGCCCATCCCGGACGGGCCTTACCGGGGTCACCGCAGCGTCTATCCCTATCTGATCGCAAACCGCAACGACATGGAGCTCGTCCCCTTCTTTGAGGGCGGGCGGACGCTTGCCTATCCGCCGGAGCCGGGCGCGTTCCGCAACTCCCTCACCGCGCCGGACATGCCCTGGAACTATCGGAACATCCCCGAGGACGCGGACTATATCACCATCTACCTCGGCATCAACGACAGCCACCACGCTCCCCACGCATCCTCCGGCGACGGGGAGGACATCACGGGCAAGATTCCCCTCGGCTCTCTGGAGGACGACACGATCCACAGCTTCGGCGGGGCCTGGAACGCGGTGCTCTGGTGGCTCATCCGGAACCGCCCCCGGGCACACATCGGCATCATCGTCTCCAACGGCGTGGAGACACAGGCTTATCGGGACATGACCATCGCGGCGGCGAAGAAATACGGCCTTGCCTACCTGGACTTGAACGGTGACAGCCATACCCCCGCCATGATCCGCACCGTCAATCCCGATGTGGCGGATTTCGTCAAGGAGGAGCTCAAGCGCCGCTGGGCGGTGGACTACACCGGCGCGCTCACCGGCAGCAGCAACACCCACCCCAATGACGCCGCCCACCTCTACGAGTCTTATATCATCGAGGAATTTCTGCGCAGCATCTGATCGAAAAAGGGAAAAGCGGAAAGCGAAAAGTGGAGATATGAAAAAAGCTTGAATCCCCCGCCGGCCGGCGGGGGATTCGGTTTATGCTTTGTTCTCGATTTTCGCGGGGTCGAGCTTTGCGGTGATGAGCTGCCAGGCCCGGTCCGTCTCCTCGCAGTCGGGCAGGAGGAAGGCGCGGGCGGGGGAAACATAGAGGTAGATGCAGCCCTTTTCGCGGCGGGCGAGGTGCACGTTCTGCCACTGAAAATCCGCCGCCTCCTTGCCCTTGGAGACGTGGATCTTCGCGTCGGAGAGGGTCACGGTGTACTGGACCGTGTCCGGGGAAAGGCCGCTGCGCTTTGCCTGGCGGCGGACGGATGCGAAAAACATCCCGAACCACACGATGGGCAGCACGAGCCCCACCCCCAGCAGCACGCCGCCCAGGAGCGTCGCCTGCGCGTGGGTCTTTCTCACGAAAAAGCACACGGCGGCAAAGGCCGACATGATGAGCGCAAACAGGACAGGGTTTCGCCAGCCCTTTTTTCGTATGAGCGTATCGTATACCGCAAAGCGGGTGAAGGTCTTCCGGTCGATCTTACAGGGGATGGCGATGGCGTTCGGTGTGTCTTTCATTCTCGGCTTCCCTTTCTGCGCGCTGTCCGTTTTGTACATATTTTTTATCCGGATTTTTGCGCTTTGATTATGGACAAACTGTTAAGCTGCTGTTATAATAGCATACAAGAGCTTGCTTGTGTAGCGTAAAATTTGTGAATCTTCACAGCTTTGCATACTATCACAAGAGCTGCGTAAAAATTCTGAAATTGGAGGAAAACAAGATGAAAAAGTTCCTGGCACTCACCATGGCACTGTGCATGATCTTTGCGCTGTGCGCCGTTTCCGCATCCGCTGATGAGCCCATTACCCTCACCTACGCGGAAGTCAACCCCCTCGAGGGCACCATCGTCGGTGCAATGGCCAAGGCCTTCAAGGAAAAGACCGAAGAGCTCTCCGGCGGCTCTGTCATCATCGACATCCAGGCCAGCGGCGTTCTCGGTTCCGAGGACCAGATCCTCGATAACCTCCTCGGCGGCGGCAACATCACCGACATCAGCCGTATCTCCGCCTTCGCGCTGACCCAGTACGGCTGCGACAAGGCCAGCCTTCTGTCCATCCCCTACACCTTTGTCAACGAGGATCACTTCTGGAAGTTCGCCGACAGCGAGCTGGCCCAGGAGTTCCTGAACGAGCCCCAGGAGATCGGCCTGCCCCTGCGCGGCCTCTGCTACGGCGAGGAAGGCTTCCGTCACTTCTTCTTCAAGAACGAAGTCAAGAGCCTTGACGACCTGAAGGGTCTCAAGATCCGTGTTTCCTCCGACCCCGTTATGACCGGCATGGTCTCCAACCTCGGCGCTTCCGCCACCAGCGTCCCCTTCACCGAACTCTACAGCGCCCTGAACACAGGTGTTGTCGATGGCGCTGAGCAGCCCACCGCCAACTACCGCTCCAACGCCTTCCAGGAAGTCGCGCCTTACCTCCTCCTCGACGGCCACACCCTCGGCGCTCTGCAGATCGTCATCACCGACACCGGCTGGAACAAGCTCAATGAGGAGCAGCAGGGCTGGATCATGGAGGCTGCCAAGTACGCTTCCGAGGTCTGCCGTGAGCAGGTCGGCAAGGTCGAAGCCGAGACCTTCGAGCTCCTTGAGAAGGACGGCGCCACCGTTATCCCCGTGGAAGACAAGTCTCCCTGGGTCGAGGCCTGCCAGCCCACCATCAAGGCCAACACCGAGAAGCTCGCCGACCTGTACGCTGAGCTCGTCGCCATGGCCGGCTGAGTTCTTTCACCTGTAATCAACGTAAATCACAAAGCCTGAGGGGCGCAGGGGAAGTCCCCCTGCGCCCCCGGTTTTTATCCCGCTAAGAAATCGTAAAGAAAGGGGTTTTCGCTTTGCCTGCATTTTTCCGCACGCTTGAGAAAATCAGGCCCCTGTACGACTGGACGTACAAGATCATCATGTTCATCTGCAAGCTGCTGCTCATCGGCGATATCCTCATCACCTCCTGGGCCGTGGCCGGACGCTACATCCCGTTTATCACCGACCCCCACTGGAGCGAGGAAATCGTGCTGACCTTCATGGTCTACATGGCGGTCCTCTCCGCAACCCTCGCCATCCGCAAGGGCGCGCATATCCGCATGACCGCCTTCGACACCTACCTGCCCAAAAAGGTGCTGGTGGTGTCCGACATCCTGGCCGATCTCGCCGTCATGATCCTGGGCATCATCCTCGTGGTCTACGGCATCCGCTTCTGCAATTCTCCCCTGAGCCTGCGCGGCAAGTATGCCTCCATCCCCACCCTCGGTAAGGTGTGGCAGTATCTGCCGGTCCCGGTGGCCGGTATCGGCATGATTATTTTCGAGCTGGAGCAGGTTTTCCTGCACGTCGAACAACTCTTTGTGAAGGAGGATAAAAAGGCATGAGTGGTGAAGCTTTATCGACGCTCGTCCTTCTGGGCAGCTTTTTTGTCTTCATTATCCTGCGCTTCCCGATCGCCTACTCGGTCGGCCTTTCCACGGTGCTGTGCATGATCTCCATGGGGCAGAACATCGTCACGCTGCCGCAGCAGATGGTCAAGGGCATCTGGTCCTTCTCCCTGATGGCCGTTCCCTTCTTCATCACCATGGGCGTCCTGATGGGCACCGGCGGCATCTCCGACAAGCTGATCGCGTTGGCAAACTCGCTGGTCGGCTGGATGCGCGGCGGCCTTGCAATGGTCAACATCGTGGCCTCCTACTTCTTCGGCGGCATCTCCGGCTCCGCCTCGGCGGACACCGCCTCCCTCGGCTCCATCCTCATTCCCATGATGGTGGACGAGGGCTATGACGCCGACTTCTCCACCGCCGTCACCATCACCTCCTCCTGCGAGGGCCTGCTGGTCCCGCCGAGCCACAACATGGTCATCTACGCCACCTCCGCGGGCGGCGTGTCCGTGGGCGCACTGTTCATGGCGGGCTATGTTCCCGGCGCCATCCTCGCCATCGCGCTGATGGTCGGCTCCTACATCCTCTCCGTCAAGAACAACTACCCCAAGGGCAAGCCCTTCTCCCTGTCCAACTTCTTCAAGCAGATCGGCAAGTCCATCTGGGCGCTGCTGGCCGTGCTGATCGTGGTCGTGGGCGTCGTGGGCGGCGTCTTCACCGCCACCGAGTCCGCCGCCATCGCGGTCATCTACTCCCTGATCGTGTCTGTGTTCATCTATAAGGGCCTCGACTGGAAGGGCGTCTGGAAGAGCCTGGAGCAGTGCATCGACACCCTCGCCATCGTGCTGATCCTCATCGCCATGAGCGCGGCCTTCGGCAACTGCCTGATGACCCTCCTGCACGTTCCCGCCAAGGCGGCCACCTTCATCACCAGCATCTCCTCCAACCGCGTGGTCATCATCATCCTGCTCAACCTGATCCTCCTGCTGCTGGGCATGATCATGGATATGGCGCCGATCATCCTGATCGCCACGCCCATCCTGCTGCCGGTCGCGCAGAGTGTCGGCCTGCACCCGGTCCAGTTCGGCATCATGATGGTGCTCAACTGCGGCATCGGCCTGCTGACCCCGCCTGTCGGCGCGGTGCTGTTCATCGGCTCCGCCGTGGCAAAGCGCCCGATGGAGAAGGTCGTCAAGGCCACCCTGCCGTTTTACGTGTGCATGATCATCGCCCTGCTGCTGATCTCCTTCATCCCGTCCATCAGCCTCTGGCTGCCGCGGATCACCGGCTCCCTGATCGGATAAGGACACGGATATGTATACGGAGAATAAAAACGTCGCCGCGAAGGATCTAGGCGGAGGTGTCAAGCGCAAGGTGCTGTCCTACAGCCAGAATCTCATGGCCTGTGAGCTGACCTTTGAAAAGGGCGCGGTCGGCGCCCCGCACTCTCACCCCCATGAGCAGATCGGCTACATCATTTCCGGCCGCCTCATCTATCAGGAGGCAGGGCAAGCCGACAAGATCCTCGAGACCGGCGACACCTACTATGTCGCCCCCAATGTGGTCCACGGTGTGCAGATCCTGGAGGACACCAAGCTCCTGGATATCTTCACCCCCATGCGCGAGGACTTTGTCTGACAGTACAGCTAAACACGGAAATCCCCGGTGAATCACCTTCACCGGGGATTTTCCACGTCTTATTCGTTCAAGAAGTTCTCAAAGTTTTTGCCCAGGATCATCTCGTTGAGCTCGTCGCCGAGGCCCAGGGAGAAGAAGCGCGCCAGCTCCTCGCCCGGCTCCCACATGGGGTAGTCCGTGCCGAAGAAGATGTGCGTGGGGTCAAAAAGCGCGATCGCCTTTCTCGCCGCCTCATAGGCATTGAAGGGGAGGGTGCTGCTGGTGTCGATGTAGACATTGGGCAGGTTCAGGCACTCGCGTGCCTCCGTCCACTCGCTCCAGCCGCCGCAGTGAGGGGCGACGCAGCGGAGCTTCGGGAAGGTCTTCGCCACATGCGCCATGCGGCTCGGGGTGGAATAGTCAAAGCGGTAGTCGCCGGTATGGGCGATGAGAAAGAGGTTTTCCGCGCTCATGATCTCGTAGAGCGGCATGAGGCGTTCGTCGTCGAGCTTGAAGCGCTGAATGTCCGGGTGGAGCTTGATGCCCACAAGGCCGAACTCCTTCATGCGCCTGACCTCGCTCTCAAAGTCCGGGTAGTCCGGGTGCATGGTGCCGACGCCGATGAGCTGCGGGTTTTCCCGGCAGGTATCGCGGATGAAGCGGTTGATGACCTCCACCTGGTGCGGCGCTGTGGCGGTGGAGAAGACCACGGCGCGGTCAACACCGTCGGTTTCCATGCGGGGCAGCAGGTCCTTCACGGTGCCCGGCAGATGGCCGAGGTTTACCGGGGCGGGGATCTCCTCATTGCAGGAGCCCTCGTAAAAGCTGTTGGTCGCCAGCACCGCCGCCAAGGCGATGTTGGGCTGAAAGATGTGCACATGGGAGTCGATAATGAGCATGGGATCACCTGATTTGTTGCAGTTTACCCGGAAAGTTTAACGAGCTAAAGTCAAAATGTCAAGAATTATTTCATAATTACGCAGGAAAAATGGTAATTTACACAGTTGACGCTGGGGGAGGGCTGTGGTAAAATTCCGCCTGTAAACAGCGATGAAGGAAAATCGCTTCCGTATGAGCGGCACAGAGAACCGGCGGGCGGTGTGAGCCGGTGCGTAAATCGGAAAGCGTCTCGTTCCCGAGCGGGATCTGCGAACACGGGCGGTCAGTAGCGGATCACGGGAGGCCCCGTTACAGGCCATGGGCTTATTGGAGCCCGAGAGAGTCCGCCGCGTGTCGGTGGAGAACCAGGGTGGTACCGCGAGTTAACATTCGCCCCTGAGGTCATAAAGACCTCGGGGGTTTATCTTTTATCTTGCAAAGGAAGTGCGCAGAATGGACAAAATCCGCATCAGCGACATTACAATGAAACAGCTTGCCAAACAGGCTGACCACAGCCTGAGCTTCAAGGGCAAGCTTGAAATCTCCAAGCTTCTGGACAAGCTGGCCGTCTCGGTCATCGAGATCGAGGGCATCCGCACGGGCCGGGCCGACGCCCTGCGTGTCAAGTCCATCGCCTCGGCGGTAAAGGGAAGCATTGTGGCGGTGCCCGTGGAGCTCAACGCCGAGAGCGTCAACGAGACCTGGGAGGCACTCAAGGGGGCAAAGCACCCGCGGCTCCAGGTCACGGCCCCGGTCAGCACCGTGCAGATGGAGTACCTGTCCCGCAAAAAGCCGGACGCCATGCTCGCCTGCATCGAGGAGATCGTGAGGGCCTGCGCGGAGAAGACCGAAGATGTGGAATTCATCGCCGAGGACGCCACGCGCAGCGACGCGGCCTTTTTGCGCAAAGCCATCGAGACCGCCGCCGCGGCGGGCGCGAAGACCGTCACCGTCTGCGACGCCACCGGCGCCCTGCTGCCGGAGGAACTGGCGGACTTTCTGAAAAATCTGCTCGACACCGTCCCGGCCCTCCATGATGTGACCCTGGGCGTGGCCTGCGCCAACACCATGGCCATGGCGGACGCCTGCGCTGTCGCAGCCGTGAGAGCCGGCGCGCGCGAGGTCAAGACCGCCGCCGTGGGCGATACCGCCTCCCTCCAGAACGTGGCGGGCATTCTTGCCGCGAGAGAGGAGCTTTTCCAGGTCACATGTCCCCTGCACACGGTGGAGCTCAAGCGCATCGTGCGGCAGATCGTGTGGATGGTGGAGACCAAGCGCAACAAGACCTCGCCCTTTGACGACGGGGTGCAGGACGCGGCGAAAGAGCTGTCCCTGGCTCTCGGCGACGATGCAGCCAGCGTTGCCCAGGCCGCCCGCGATCTGGGCTATGACTTAAACCCCGAGGACACCCAGGCTGTGTGGGAGGCTGTGCAGGATCTGCTGCGCCACAAGGAGCAGGTGGGCGCGCGGGAGCTCGACGCTATCATCGCCTCGGTTGCCCTCCAGGTGCCGCAGAGCTATACCGTGGAGAGCTACGTCATCAACAGCGGCAGCAACATCTCCGCCATGGCCCATATCAAATTAAGCCGCGAGGGCGAGATGCTCGAGGGCGTGGCCCTGGGCGATGGACCGATCGACGCCTCCTTCCTCGCGCTCGAGAAGGTGGTCAACCGCCACTACGAGCTGGACGACTTCCAGATCCGCGCCGTCACCGAGGGCCGTGAGGCCATGGGCGAGACGGTGGTGCGTCTGGTGTCCAACGGCAAGCTCTATTCCGGGCGCGGCATCTCCACCGACATCGTGTTTTCGAGTATCCAGGCTTATGTGAACGCACTCAACAAGATCGCGTATGAGGAGGGTGAGGCATGAAGCTTTCCTTTTCCACCCGCGGCTGGCAGAGACTCAGCTGGGACGAGCTGCTTGCCTCCGCCGAAGAGAGCGGCATGAACGGCATCGAGCTCTATGATCTCTTCAAACGCGAAGACCTCATCGACCGCGGCTGCCCCTTCGACCGCTACCGCGCCGCCACGACGGTAAGGCAGCTGCGTGAGAAGGGTATGGCGATCCCGTGCCTTGACAGCTCCATCGACCTCTCGCTCCCGGAAACCGGGCTCAAGGACGTGAAGTGGCTGCTTGAAACGGCGGGAAGCATCCGCACGCCATATGTCTCCGTGGTCGCCCTGGAGGACAGGGAGGACCTGGTGCGTGAGCGCGTAAAAGAACTCCTGCCCTGCGCCGAAAAAGCGGAGGTCACGCTGCTCATCAAGACCACCGGCATCTATTCCGACACAGGCAGGCTCCGCGCCCTGATGGACGACTTCGCCAGCGACAGCCTGGCCGCCCTCTGGGATATCCATCACCCCTGCCACGACTGCGGCGAGGATGCCGACACCACCATCAAAAATCTCGGTGCCTACGTGCGCCATGTGCATATCCGCGACTCGGATGAGGCGGGCGGCTATACCATCATCGGCGAGGGCAATCTGCCGGTCGATGAGATGATCCGCGCCCTCGGCTCCATCGACTACGACGGCTATATCTCACTGGTATGGAAGCCGGAGTGGATCGAGGACCTGGACGATCCTGACATCATCTTCCCCCATTTCGTCAACTACATGGGCCGCTTCGAGAACACCCGCGGCAAGAAAAAGCGTCTCTACCCCAACCACGACGGCACCGGCGAATATGTCTGGAAAAAGGACGAGCTGCTGGATCTGACCTTCTCCCAGGTGCTCGACCGCATGGTGGAGGAGTTCCCCGACCAGTATGCCTTCAAGTACACGACCCTCGACTACACCCGCACCTACGAGGAATTTCGTGAAGACGTGGACCGCTTTGCCCGCGCTCTGGTCTACCTCGGTGTGCGGCCGGGCAGCAAGGTCGCCGTCTGGGCCACGAACGTCCCGGCCTGGTACATCACCTTCTGGGCCACCGTCAAGCTCGGCGCTGTGCTCGTCACGGTCAACACCGCCTACAAGAGCCACGAGGCCGAATACCTTCTGCGCCAGTCCGACACCCACACGCTCGTGATGATCGAATCGTGCCTTGACTCCGACTACCGCGCCATCATCAACGAGCTCTGCCCCGAATTAAAGGGCCACGACAAGGACAAGCCCCTGCACTGCCGCAAGCTGCCGTTTCTCAGAAACGTCATCACCGTCGATTTCCGGCAGGAGGGCAGCCTCACCTTCGAGGAGGCCATGGCCCGTTCCGACATGGTGCCTCAGGAGACGGTCAACGCCATGGCCCGACGACGTGTGCAACATGCAGTACACCTCCGGTACCACGGGCTTTCCCAAGGGCGTCATGCTCACGCACTATAACGTCATCAACAACGGCAAGTGCATCGGCGACCGCATGGGTCTCTCGACCGCCGACCGCATGATGATCCAGGTGCCCATGTTCCACTGCTTCGGCATGGTCCTGTCCATGACCTCCTCCCTGACCCACGGCGCGACCGTCTGCCCCATGCCGTATTTCTCGGCAAAGAGCTCGCTTGCCTGCATCCGCCAGGAGAAGATCACCTGCTTCAACGGCGTGCCGACGATGTTCATCGCCATGTTCAACCACCCGGATTACCGGAAGACAGACTTTTCCCACATGCGCACCGGCATCATGGCGGGCGCGGGCTGCCCGCCGGAGCTCATGCGCCGCGCCGCCCAGCCCGACGAGATGCACATGATCGGCATCGTCTCCGTCTACGGCCAGACCGAATCCGCCCCCGGCAGCACCATGTCCGCCTGGACCGACTCCATCGACGTGCGCACCGACACCGTGGGCTACGCCTTCCCGCATGTGGAGTGCAAGATCATCGACCCCGAGACCGGGCGGGAGCTCGGCGACAATGAGACGGGTGAATTCTGCTCCCGCGGGTATAATACCATGAAGGGCTATTACAAGATGCCCAGGGCCACGGCTGAGACGGTGGACAGTGAGGGATGGCTCCACTCCGGTGATTTGGCGGTACGTGATGAAAACGGCAACTACCGCATCACGGGCAGACTCAAGGACATGATCATCCGCGGCGGTGAGAACATCTACCCCAAGGAGATCGAGGAGTTCATCTACACCCACCCCAAGGTGCAGGACGTGCAGGTCATCGGCGTGCCGGACAAGAAGTACGGCGAGGAGGCCTACGCCGCCATCATCTTAAAGGAGGGCGAGACCATGACCGAGGAGGAGATGCGCAAGTACATCACCGACCATATGGCCCGTCACAAGGTCCCGCGCTATATCACCTTCACCGACAGCTTCCCCATGAACGCGGCAGGCAAGATCCTGAAATATAAAATGAGAGAGGACGCGGCAAAAGCGCTGAATCTCGTTTGACAAAAACCCCGGATTTCGTCAAAAAGGCGAAACTCTTTCAATGGATAAGGATTCTCCTTGACAAAAGCATAAAATTGCGGTAATAATTGAGGCAACATTCACAAAGGCTGTGACGAAGACGGTCGAAGGGAAGCGTTATCAGAGAGCCGACGGACGGTGCGAGTCGGAAACGCCAGCTTCAAGGGCCCATCACTTCCGAGCCGGAGACCTGAAAGGCATCGCCGAGTAAGCGCCTCCCGTTCCGCCCGCGTTAAGGGATAGGGCCTGTTGGGGCCTGAAGCGGCAGCGAAAGCTGCAATTTGAGTGGTACCGCGGGATTAACAGCTCGCCTCAAAATCGTTTTTGAGGCGGGCTTTTTTCTTCGAGTAAAAGACAAGGAGAAATGTCTATGAACGTACAGACCGCAGACAATCAGCTTCTGCAGATCGCGCTCCGTATCCGTGAGCTGCGCGACATCGTGGGCTTTTCCACCGAGGAGATGGCGGCCCGCACCGGCATCACCGAGGCGCAGTACATCGAGTACGAGTCCGGCCGGGTGGACCTGCCCTTCACCTTCCTGCATAAGGCGGCCATGGCCATGGGCGTCGAGCCCATCCAGCTCCTGGAAGGCCGCAGCGCAAGGCTGACCTCCTACGCGGTGAACCGCCGCGATCAGGGCCTTGTGACCGCCGTGGAGGACGGCATCGTCATCCAGAACATGGCGGCGCTGTTTCGCAAAAAGATGGCTACGCCCTACTGGGTCACCTACCAGTACTCCGCCGAGCTCCAGAACGAGCCCATCCACACCACCACCCACGCGGGCCAGGAATTTGACCTCATCATCTCCGGCACCCTGCGTGTGCGCATCGGCGAACATGAGGAGATCCTGCACGAGGGCGACAGTATCTACTACGACAGCTCCACGCCCCACGGCATGATTGCCATTGATGGCAAGGACTGCACCTTCCTCGCCATGATCATGGCGGCGGACGAGACCGTCCAGAAGCCCGGCCTCATGCAGGCGGAGGAGGAAGAGACCAAGCCCGCCGTCAAGCCCGAGCGGGAGCCGCTGCTGTGCGAGAAATTCATCGAGGCCGAGGAGGACGCAAACGGCGTGCTCAAGGATCTGCGCTTCAAGAACGAGGACAGCTTCAACTTCGCCTTTGACATTGTTGACGAGATCGCCCGCAAGACGCCCGAGAAGCTTGCCATGCTTCATGTCGCAAACGACATGACTGAGCGGCGCTTCACCTTCAAGGATATCAAGGACGCCTCCTCTCAGGCGGCAAACTACTTTACCTCCCTCGGCATCAGGCGCGGCGACCGCGTTATGCTCGTGCTCAAGAGGCACTACCAGTTCTGGTTCTCGATCCTCGGCCTGCACAAGCTGGGCGCCATCGCCATTCCCGCCACCAACCAGCTCCTCAGCCACGACTTTGAGTACCGCTTCAAGGCGGCGGGCGTGTCCGCCATCGTCTGCACCGGCGACGGCGACGTCGCCCACCAGGTGGAGCTGGGCGAGCAGGCAGCGGGCATGAGCGTCACCAAGATCATGGTCAATGGCAAACGCGAGGGCTGGCACGACTTCGACGGCGAGTACGGCCTTTTCTCCCGCCGCTACCGCCGCAGCGAGACTTCCCCCTGCGGGGACGACCCCATGCTCATGTTCTTTACCTCCGGCACCACGGGCTACCCGAAGATGGCGCTGCACAGCTACAAATACGCCCTCGGCCACTATGTCACCGCCCGCTACTGGCACATGGTGGAGCGCGACGGTCTGCACTTCACCATCTCCGAAACCGGCTGGGGCAAGGCGCTCTGGGGCAAGCTCTACGGCCAGTGGTTGTGCGAGGGCGCGGTCTTCACCTATGACTTTGACCGCTTTGACGCCGAGAAGATCCTGCCCATGTTTGCAAAGTACAACATCACCACCTTCTGCGCGCCGCCCACCATGTACCGTATGCTCATCAAGAGCGACATCTCCAAGTACGATCTCTCGTCCATCCGCCACGCCACCACGGCGGGCGAGGCATTGAACCCCGAGGTCTTCTATCAGTTTGAAAAGCTCACGGGCCTCAAGCTTGCGGAGGGCTTCGGCCAGACCGAGATGACCCTCGGCATCGCAAATCTCCCGGGCAGTACGATCAAGCCGGGCTCCATGGGCAAGCCCGTCCCTGGCTACGGCATCGACATCCTCGACCGCGACGGCAACCCCGTCGAGGACGGTATCAGCGGCGAGATCGTCATTAAAGCCGATGAAAACGGCAAGCGCAAGTGCGGCCTCTTCCTCGGCTACTATCAGGCCCCGGAGAAGACGAAAGAGGTCTGGCACGACGGCTACTATCACACCGGCGACGAGGCCTGGCGCGATGAGGACGGCTTCATCTGGTACGTTGGCCGCGTGGACGATGTCATCAAATCCTCCGGCTACCGCATCGGGCCCTTCGAGATCGAAAACGTCATCATGGAGCTGCCTTATGTTCTCGAGTGCGGCGTCTCCGCAGCCCCTGACGAGATCCGCGGTCAGGTCGTCAAGGCCAGCATCGTGCTGGTCAAGGGCAAGGAGGGAACCGAGGAGCTCAAGAAGGAGATCCAGAACTACGTCAAGCAGCACACCGCGCCCTACAAGTATCCGCGTATTGTCGAGTTCAAGGATGAGCTGCCCAAGACGATCAGCGGTAAGATCATGAGAAATAAGCTGTAAAATGAACCATAAACGTCTTACCCTCTTTGCCGGACATTACGGCAGCGGAAAAACCAATATTGCCTTAAACTACGCCCTATGGCTCAGGAGTCAGGGATTGAAGGTCACGGTCGCAGACCTGGACATCGTAAACCCCTACTTCCGCACCAAGGACGGGGCCGAGCAGCTGGAGGCCGCAGGCGTGCGCCTCATTTCCTCTGACTACGCAAACTCCAACGTCGACCTGCCTGCCCTGCCCGGTGAAGCGTATTCCCTCGTGGACGACAAGAGCGCCTGCGGCGTCATCGACGTGGGCGGCGACGACCGCGGGGCCCTGGCCCTGGGCCGCTATGTCCCCGGCATACGGGAGGAAAACGACTACGAGATGCTGTTTGTCCTCAACAGGGCCCGCCCCCTGACGCGGAATATTGATGACGCGCTGGAGGTTTTTTACGAGATCGAGGCCGCGTGCAGTCTTCCCTTTACCGCGATCGTGAACAACACGAACCTCGGCCCGCTGACGAAGGCGGAGGACGTGATCGCGGGAGAGCGTTTCGCACAGGAGTTTGCCGAGAGGGTCAAGCTTCCGGTCAAGATGAGCTGCGCGTCCGAAAAGCTCAGTAAAGAGCTTCAAAACAAAGTGAGCAATTTCTTTCCTATACAGATCATGCAACTATACTACATGGAGAAAGAAGGAACAAGCCTTGGCAAAATTAACCTTTAGACTCAACCAAAAAGGATATTCCCCCGTGGAGCTGACAAAGCCCGAGGAGTGCATCGGATGTGCTAGCTGCGCCATGATGTGCCCCGACTGCGTCATCACCGTGGAGCGTTAAGGAAAGGAGCAGGCGTATGAGTGAAACCGTCCTGATGAAAGGAAACGAAGCGATCGCCGAGGCCGCCATTCTGGCCGGCTGCCGCCATTACTTCGGCTATCCCATCACCCCGCAGACCGAGGTCGCCGCTTACATGGCCAAGAAGATGCCCAAGATCGGCGGCACCTTCCTCCAGGCCGAGAGCGAGATCGCGGCCATCAAGAGGGAATCTCTTACCTCGCGGGCGCGGATCTGCCCGCCCTCATCATCAATGTCCAGCGCGGCGGCCCCGGTCTCGGCGGCATCCAGCCCTCCCAGTCCGACTACTTCCTGGCCACCCGCGGCCCCGGCCACGGCGATTTCCACGTGCTGGTCTTTGCCCCCTCCTCTGTGCAGGAAATGGCGGACCTGACCGGCCGCGCCCTGCACCTTGCCTGGAAGTACCGCATGCCCGCCATGCTGCTGGCTGACGGCACCATGGGCCAGATGATGGAGCCCGTGAACCTGCCCGAGCCCTCCAATGCCTTCGGCGACGACAATCCCTGGGCCGCCACCGGCACCGAGATGAAGCGTCCCCACAATATTATCACCTCTCTCGACCTCTCCCCGGAGAACCTCGAGAAGCAGAACTTCGAGCGCTTTGAGCGCTACAAGAAGATCGAAGAGTCCGAGTGCCTCTGGGAAGAGTACATGATGGACGACGCCGAGATCTGCATTGTCGCCTGCGGCATCACCGCCCGCGTCTCCCGCAACGCCATCGTGGAAGCCAGAAAGCAGGGCATCAAGGTCGGCATGCTCCGTCCCATCACCCTCTGGCCCTTCCCGAAGAAGGCCCTTGCCGCCGCTGCCGAGAAGGTCAACGCCTTCCTGTGCGTGGAGATGAACATGGGCCAGATGAAGGAAGACGTGGAGCTCGCCATCCGCTGCAAGAAGCCTGTTGAGCTTTGCAGCCGTGTCGGCGGCATGATCCCCACCCCGGATGAGGTCCTCGCGCACATCCGCAAAATCGCAGAAGGAGGAAAAGAAGCATGATCGTGTTTGAAAAGCCCCATGCCTTGACTGACACCGTGCTGCACTACTGCCCGGGCTGCACCCACGGCATCGTGCACCGCCTGGTCGCCGAGGCCATCGACGAGCTCGGCATCGAGGGTAAGACCGTCGGCATCGCGCCGGTCGGCTGCTCGGTGCTTGCCTACAACTACTTTAACTGCGACATGATCGAGGCCGCCCACGGCCGCGCCCCCGCTGTCGCCACCGGCGTCAAGCGCGCCCTGCCCGACAACATCGTCTTTGCCTACCAGGGCGACGGCGACCTTGCCTCCATCGGCATGTGCGAGACGGTCTCTACCGCGGCCCGCGGCGAGAATATCACCGTCATCTTTATCAACAACGCCATCTACGGCATGACCGGCGGCCAGATGGCCCCCACGTCCCTCATCGGCCAGGTCACTCAGACCTCTCCCTACGGCCGCGACCCCAAGACCCAGGGCTATCCGATTCGCGTCTGCGAGCTGCTGGCGACCCTCGATGCGCCCCAGTACCTCGAGCGTGTCACCGTCAACAACGTCAAGAACGTCCGCAACGCCAAGCGCGCCATCAAGAAGGCCTTCCAGAACCAGATCGACGGCAAGGGCTTCTCCTTCATCGAGGTCCTCTCCGCCTGCCCGACCAACTGGGGCATGACGCCGCAGAAGGCCCTCCAGTGGATCGACGAGGCCATGATCCCCCAGTACCCGCTGGGCGTGTTCCGGGATAAGGAGGCGTAAGATATGGCACATCATGAAATCGTAATCGCGGGCTTTGGCGGACAGGGCCTGCTGTTCATCGGCAAGGTGCTGGCCTACGCGGGCCTCGTTGAAAAGCGTCAGTTGCCCTCCTACGGCCCCGAGATGCGCGGCGGCACCGCCAACTGCAACGTCATCCTCTCCGACGATCCCGTCGGTTCCCCCATCGTGCAGCATCCCAACGTGCTCATCGTCATGAACACCCCGTCGCTTGACAAGTACGAGGACGCGGTCGTCCCCGGCGGCAAGATCTTTGTCGACTCCACCCTCATCTCCCGCAAGGTCCGGCGCGACGACGTGGATGTCTACTATGTCCCCGCAACGCAGATGGCCAAGGACATGGAGCTTAAAAACCTCGCCAACATGATCCTGCTCGGAACCGTCATCCGCGAGACGAAGTGCATCAAGGACGAGACGGTGGAGGACGCGCTCAAGCACGTCATCCCCGCCCGCAAGATGAACCTCATGGATGTAAACCTCAAGGCCATCCAGGCCGGGAAGGACTATCAGCCGTGAAAACCGCCTGCGCCCAGATGGATGTGCGCCTCGGCGACAGCGCCTACAACCTGCCGCACGCGCTGGAGCTTATACGCCGGGCTGCGGCGGAAGGCGCGGATACCGTGCTGCTGCCGGAGACTTTTAATATAGGCTTCTTCCCGCGGGAAAACCTCGCGGAACTGGCTGACCGCGACGGCGAGATCATCAAAATGGCCTTCGGCGCGCTCGCGGCAGAGCTGCACATCAACCTTGTCGCGGGCTCCGCGGTGACAAACCGGGGCGGCAAGATCTACAATACCGCCTATGTCTTTGACCGCGACGGCGCGTGCATCGCCTCCTACGACAAGACCCACCTCTTCACCCCCATGGGGGAGCATGACTACTTCACCCCCGGCAAGCAACTTTGCACCTTCACGCTTGACGGCGTGAAATGCGGGCTCATCATCTGCTACGACCTGCGCTTTCCGGAGCTGACGCGCACGCTGGCCCTGCAGGACATCGAACTGCTCTTTGTCCCGGCCGAGTGGCCCGGCGTCCGCCGCGCCCACTGGCAGACCCTCAACCGCGCCCGCGCCATCGAAAACCAGATCTTCCTCGCCTGCTGCAACGGCTGCGGCACAGCGGGGGAGACGGTCTACGGCGGGTCCTCCGCGATCTACGACCCCTGGGGCGAGATCAAGGCGGAGGCGGGCACGCAGGAGGAGATCATCCTTGCCGACTGCGACTTTGCCGTCAAGGAACAGATCCGCAACAGCATCCATGTCTTCCGGGACAGACGCCCTGAATTATATCAATTGTAAGGAGTAATGCCACTATGGAATACAATTTTCCCGTGACCCGTACCACCCATCCCAAGCCCCGGCCCGCGGATGAGAGCAAGCTCGGCTTTGCCCAGTACTTCACCGACCACATGTTCTGCATGGATTGGGACGAGGGCCAGGGCTGGCATGACGGACGCATCGTCCCCCATGCCCCCATCGAGATCGAGCCCGCCTCCTGCGTGCTGCACTACGCGCAGATGATGTTCGAGGGCATGAAGGCCTACAAGACCCCCTCCGGCGCCATCCAGATCTTCCGCCCCGAGATGAACATCGCCCGCATGGCCCGCACCTGCGAGCGCATGTGCATCCCCGAGCTGCCCGGTGATCTCTTCCTCGCCGCCGTCAAGGCCGTCATCTGGGAAGACCGCGACTGGATCCCGTCTTCTCCCGGTACTGCCCTGTATATCCGCCCCTTCATCTTCGGCGATGAGGTCTCCTTCTCCGTCCTGCCCGCCAAGCACTACCGCTTCATGATCATCCTTACCCCGACCGGCTCCTACTACGCCGCCAACGACGGCGGCCTTGCCACCACCCGCATCTTCGTGCAGGATGAGTATATCCGCGCGGCCCGCGGCGGCACGGGCTTTGCCAAGGTCGGCGGCAACTACGGCGGCGGCATGCGCGCCTCCCTCGACGCCATGAAGTATAACTGCAAGGACGTTCTCTGGCTCGACGCTGCCGAGCACAAGTATGTCGAAGAGATCGGCACCTCCAACGCCTTCTTCCGCATCAATGACGAGGTCATTACTGCGCCCCTGGATTCCGGCACGATCCTGCCCGGCATCACCCGCAACTCCGTCATCCAGCTCCTCAAGAAGTGGGGCGTCAAGGTCTCCGAGCGCAAGCTTGCCATCGACGACATTATCGCCGCCTCCAAGGACGGTTCCCTGCAGGAGATCTTCGCCAGCGGCACCGCGGCGGTCATTTCTCCCATCGGCTGCCTGAACTTCATGGGCACCGACTATAAGGTCGCCGATGAGCAGGTCGGCCCCGTGGCCCAGAAGCTGTACGACACCCTCTACGGCATCCAGACCGGCAAGGTCGAGGACGACATGGGCTGGACCTACAAGCTCTTCGATCTCAAATAATCTTACGTTCTCAAAACCAAAGCCCCTCGGCGAAAATCGCCGAGGGGCATTTTTACGCTTGCCGTTTGAAATTATCCCAGCGTAACGTCCACTCTCACGTGAGCGCCTGCGGGGTGCACGGGGATGAGCTTGCCGTCGAAGGCCTTGCCGTCTACCGTCATGGACTTCACGCCGTACTGCGCGCCGCTGGGGTTATCCACATGGATCTCATATTCCGCACCGCGGTAGGAGCGGGTGACCACGAAGCCCTTGCAGCCGGAGGGGACGCAGGGGTCTATCTCGAGGCCGTCGAGCGTCGGCTTTACGCCCAGGATCGCCTGGGAGATAGACAGGAAAGTCCAGGCGGCGGTGCCGGTAAGCCAGGAGTTCTTTGCCTCACCGAAGCTTGGGGCGTCCTTGCCCGCGATCATCTGGCTGTAGACATAGGGCTCGGTGCGGTGGATGTCGCTGATGTCCTCGATGAAGGCGGGAGCGGTGCGGCGGTAGACCTGGAAGGCCCGGTCGCCGTGGCCGAGCTCTGCCTCCGCGCAGACGATCCAGGGGTTGTTGTGGCAGAAGATACCGGCGTTCTCCTTGTATCCGGGAGGATAGCTGGAGATCTCGCCCAGCTCCAGGTGGTAGCGGGTGTAGGCGGGATTGAGCAGCACGATGCCGTACTTGGTGTCCAGCCGCTCCTCCACGCTCTTCATGGCTTTGGCGGCCTCGCCGCTCTCCTTGCCGATGCCCGCCATGACGCACATGCCCTGGGGCTCGATGAAGATCTGGCCCTCTTCGCATTCCTTGCCGCCGACCACATGGCCGTAGGCGTCGAAGGCGCGGCGGAACCACTCGCCGTCCCAGCCCGCGTCCAGGACCGCGGCTTCGACCTGCTCAACGGCCTTCAGGGCCTCAACGGCCTCACCGTTCAGCCCCACATGGCGGCAGATCTCCGCCCAGGCGCGGCCATACTTGACGAACATGCCGCCGATGAACACGCTCTCGGCCACGGGCCCTTCGCTGGGTCCGGTGATCTGGAAGCTCTCGCCCGGATGCTCGGAGAAGCAGTTGAGGTTGAGGCAGTCGTTCCAGTCGGCCCTGCCGATGAGGGGCAGGCCGTGGGGGCCAAGGTGTGTGCGCGTGTAGTTGAAGCTGCGACGCAGATGTTCCAGTAAAGGCTGAGCCAGAGAGGGATCGTTGTCAAAGTCCACCTGCTCGTCGAGGATGCCGAAATCGCCGGTCTCGCGCAGGTAGGCGTCGGTGCCCGCAATGAGCCACAGGGGGTCGTCGTTGAAGCCGCTGCCCACGTCCAGATTGCCCTTCTTGGTCAGGGGCTGGTACTGGTGGTAGGCGCTGCCGTCGGGAAACTGTGTGGCGGCGATGTCCAGGATGCGCTCACGGGCACGCTCCGGGATCATGTGCACGAAGCCCAGCAGGTCCTGGCAGGAATCGCGGAAGCCCATCCCGCGGCCCATGCCGCTTTCATAGTAGCTGGCCGAGCGGCTCATGTTGAAGGTGACCATGCACTGGTACTGGTTCCAGATGTTCACCATGCGGTCGAGCCTTGCGTCGCCGGTGCTGACCTGATACTTGTTGAGCAGCTTGTCCCAGTGTTTCCGCAGCGCGTCCATCGCGGCGTCAAAAGCGGCACTGTCGGCAAAGCGGGCCATCATGGCTTCGGCGCGCATCTTGTTGACGACGCCGGGCGCTGCCCATTTCTCGGCCTGGGGGTTTTCAATATAGCCGAGGCCGAAGATCACGCTCTCGCTCTCACCGGGGGCAAGCTCCAGATTGAACTGCTGCGCAGCCACAGGCTGCCAGCCGTGGGCGACGCTGCCGGTGCAGCCGTTGCCGAAGACAGCCTCGGGGTGAGCGGGGCTGCCGTAGAGACCGAGGAAGGCTTCACGCTGGGTGTCAAAGCCGTCGGGGGTGCGGTTTGCCCAGAACACGGCGTAGTGGTCGCGGCGCTCGCGGTACTCGGTCTTGTGATAGATGGCGGAGCCCACGACCTCCACCTCGCCGGTGGAGTAGTTGCGCTGGAAGTTGGAGGCGTCGTCCATGGCGTCCCAAAGGCAGAACTCCACAAACGGAAACAGGCGCAGGCTCTTGGCGGCCCTGCCCTCGTTCTTGACCGTGACGCGCATCAGCAGGCAGCGCTCCCCGACGGGAACCAGCAGCTCCTGGGAGACCTTCACGCCGTCCTTCTCGCCTTCAATAATGGAATAGCCCATGCCGTGGCGGCACTCGTAGGCGTCAAGCTCGGCCTGTACGGGCTGCCAGCCGGGATTCCAGACGGAGGCGCCATCCTTTATATAAATATGGAAGCCCTCCTGATCCAGGGGCGCGTTATTGTAGCGGTAGCGGGTCAGGCGGCGCAGCCGCGCGTCCCGGAAGAAGCTGTAGCCGCCGGCTGTATTGCTGAGCAGGGTAAAGAAATCCTCGCTCCCCAGATAGTTGATCCAGGGCAGCGGCGTGCGCGGCGTGGTGATCACGTACTCGCGCCGGGCGTCGTCGAAATGTCCGTATTGCATAAGCCATCTCCTCTGCGTAATCGTTTAAGTGATACATAGAGAGTAACGCATTTGGGCAGAAAAATCAAGAGCTTTTTTCAAAAAGAGTCTGTTTTCGGTAAAAATGCTGCAAACCCGAAAACGGAGCGGAGGAGAAAGTTTAAGCGCCTTTCAGGATCTCGTGGTATTGCACAAAAACAGACCCCTATAATTGTGGAAGAACGACAAGAATTTGAAATACCCGGATTTTTCGCAAGAAAGTACTTGCAATTTTTTAGGAAATGCGTTACATTAAAGCCACGAAAACGATTAAGTAAAGGAGCTGTTCTCCGTGGTCTCGATCAAGGACATTGCAAAGCGCTGCGGTGTCTCGACTGCCACGGTGAGCAAGGCGCTCAACGGCCAGCCGGACATCGGCGAGGAGACGCGCGAGCGCATCCTTCACCTGGCGGATGAGCTCGGCTACATGGCCAACGCCACCGCCCGCGCGCTCAAGACCAACCGCAGCTACAATGTCGGCGTCCTGTTCGTCGATCCCATGCACGGCGGTTTGGCGCACGAATTTTTTTCCACGGTGCTCGACGGCATCCGCAGCGAAGCGGAAAAGCACGGCTACGACATCACCTTTATCAACCGCAATGTCGGCAGCCGTCAGACCAGCTACCTCCAGCACTGCCGCTACCGCGGGGTGGACGGGGTGGTGATCGCCTCGGCGGACTTCAATGACCCCATGGTGACGGAGCTTGTGCAGTCGGATCTGCCGGTGGTGACCATCGACCACATCTTCAATAACCGCATCTCCGTGATGTCCGACAACATGCAGGGCATGGAGGAGCTTGTGCGGTATGCGGCGTCGAAGGGACACCGGAAGATCGCCATCATCCACGGCGAGCTCACAGGCGTGACCCAAAACCGCCTGACCGGCTTTCACCGGGCCTGCGAGGAGTTTGGGATCACGGTCCCGGAGGAGTGGATACGCGAGGGCGTGTTCCACGACCCGGCAAGCTGCCAGCGCATCACGAAGGAGCTTCTGGCCATGCCGGAAAGACCCACCTGCATCTTCTTCCCGGACGACTACTCCTGGATCGGCGGCTACAACGCCATCCGCGACGCGGGGCTCAAGGTCCCGCAGGACATCTCCGCCGTCGGGTATGACGGCATCCCCCTCTCCCGGATCATGAGCCCGGTGCTCACCACCTGGCGGCAGGACACCGAAAAGCTCGGCACCATCGCCGCCGACAGGCTCATCGAGCAGATCGAGCATCCGCGCACCGTGATCCTCGACCGCGAGATCGTGACCGGTTCCCTGCAATCCGGCGGCACGGTGGGAGAGATACAAACAAGGTGATCAGCGGGGAAAAACCCGCAAATAATAAATCACATGGAGGAAAAGATCATGAAAAAGACCATCGCAATGCTTCTGGTTCTGGTCATGGTGTTCGCGCTCTGCGGCACCGCCGCTTTCGCCGATGAACCCGAAGGAAAGGTTTTCAACATCTACGCGTGGAACGAAGAGTTCAAGGGCTTCTTTGAGAAGTACTACACCGTTCCCGAAGGCGTCACTGTCAACTGGATCATCGTTCCCTCTGACAACGGCGCTTACCAGGATGCTCTGGACGCAGCTCTGCTGAACCAGGCTGATGCCAAGGACGACGACAAGGTCGACATGTTCCTGGCCGAGGCTGACTACATCCTCAAGTACGTCGACTCCGACTTCACTCAGGACGTCACCGCCCTCGGCGTGAATGACTTCTCCAACGCTTACAAGTACACCGTCCAGGCCGCGACCGACGCAAACGGTGTTGTGAAGGGCGTCTCCTTCCAGTGCTGCCCCTCCGCTCTGATCTACCGCCGCTCCATCGCCAAGGACGTGCTCGGCACCGATGATCCCGCCGAGGTTCAGGCTGCTCTGTCCGATTGGGACAAGTTCAACGCTGTCGCTGCCGACGCCAAGGCCAAGGGCTACTACATGACCGCCTCCTTCGCCGAGACCTTCCGCCCCTTCTCCAACAACTGCACCACTCCCTGGGTCGACGCTGACAACAATATCCAGATCGATCCCCAGATCGAAGCCTGGATGGCTCAGACCGACGAGTTCATCAAGAACGGCTACACCCTGACCGCCGGCGTGTGGGACGACGAAAAGAACGTCCAGATGTTCAAAGACGGCAAGACCATGTGCTTCTTCGGCCCGGCCTGGTACTTCAACTTCTGCATGGGCAATGCTCAGGATCCCGACAAGGGCTGCTCCGGCGACTGGGCGATCTGCGAAGGCCCTGCTGCTCACTTCTGGGGCGGCACCTGGCTGCTCGCGCCTGCCGGCACCGATAACCCGACCATGCTCGCTGACGTGATGAACACCTTCATCAACAACGAGCCCAACTACGGCTCTGCCTTCCTGGGCGGCCAGAACGATGTCGCTGTCTTCTCCGAGATGACCGACAACATCGTTTGGGAGAACCACACCATTTATGACCAGCTCCTCAACGAGGGTCTGCAGAACAGCCTCCAGGAGTACTACCGCGGCTCCGTCGATCAGGACACCGCTATGGAGAACTTCTACCTCTACGTCAACGAGAAGTACCCCACCATCGTGACTCCGTGGCAATCGCACAGCAAACCTTCCAGGGGCGAGGCAAATGCCTCGCCCCTTTTGAAATCAGATCGGAACGTATAAACAGCCTGTACGCTGCGATGCGATTTTATTAAAGTATTTGAGAGAATTATCAGGGGGTATGCAACCGTGAACGAAAAGCAGCTGCGCCGCAACCAAAAGGGCGTATCGTATTCCAAATGGGGGTATCTGTTTATCCTGCCCTTTTTCCTGGCGTACTTCATCTTTAACTTCGCGCCGCAGGTTCTGACCATTTACAACAGCTTCTTTGAGAACTACCGTGAGGGCCTCAAGCAGGTCGGTCCGAACTTCGTGGGCTTCGGCAACTACGTCAAGCTCTTCACGCCTGACAAGACCGGCACCATCAACATCCTCAAGTATACCGGCAACACCCTGGCCCTCTGGCTGCTGGGCGCAGTGCCGCAGATCCTGATTGCACTGCTGCTGGCGATCTTCTTCACCAGCTATCGCCTGAACATCAAGGGTCAGCAATTCTTCAAGACGGTTATCTACATGCCGAACCTCATCATGGCTTCCGCCTTCTCGATGCTCTTCTTCACCCTGTTTTCCAATGTCGGCCCTGTCAACCAGCTCATCCAGGCCTGGGGTTGGAGCGATGTACCCATTGATTTCTTCGCCTACAAGGGCACGGTGCGCGGGCTGATCAGCACGATGAACTTTCTCATGTGGTTCGGCAACACCACGATACTCCTGATGGCAGGCATCATGGGCATCGACCAGGATCTGTTCGAGGCGGCGAACCTCGACGGCGCAAGCTCCGTGCAGACCTTCTTCCGGATCACGCTCCCGCTTCTGATGCCGATCCTCGTCTACACGGTCATTACCGCCATGATCGGCGGCCTGCAGATGTTCGATGTACCCCAGGTACTCACCAAGGGCAAGGGCATGCCTGACCGTACCTCCATGACGCTGGTCATGTACCTGAACAATTACCTCGGCGGCAGCAAGAACTACGGTATGTCCGGCGCGATTTCGGTCATCATCTTCATCGTCACCGGCATACTGAGCCTGTTTGTATTCCGTACGCTGAACAAGAAGGACTGAGGGAGGGAACAAAAGATGAACGCTTTAACCCCAAAAGAGGCAAAAAGAGCCGTTATCCAGCTCACCGTGCTGCGAATCGTCGTTTATGTCATCCTGATTTTCCTGTCCGTCCTCTGCCTGTTCTCCTTTGTTATGCTGTTCATTAACGCCAGCCGCTCCAACGGCCAGCTCCAGGCGGGCTTCACGCTTATCCCGGGCGGGCATCTGATGGACAACCTCAAAAACGCCTGGACGGACAGCTCCATCAACATTCCCCGCGGCCTGCTGAACAGCTTCCTCGTGGCCTCTGCCACCGCCATTCTGACCACCTACTTCTCCGCCCTCACGGCCTATGGCTTTCAGGCATATGACTTCAAGGGCAAAAAA
Source organism: Oscillospiraceae bacterium (assembly GCA_902799075.1). Taxonomy (GTDB): domain Bacteria; phylum Bacillota; class Clostridia; order Oscillospirales; family Oscillospiraceae; genus Limivicinus. Next base: position 45,237 of record CADBYZ010000022.1, read on the forward strand.
ATCCTGTTTGGCTTCATCATGGCCATCATGGTCATCCCCACCCAGGTCTCCGCGTCCGGCTTCGTGCAGATCTGCTACAAATTCGGCCTGACCAACAACTATCTCGTGCTGATCCTGCCGGGCATCGCGGCTCCCATCGTGTTCTTCTACATCAAGCAGTACATGGAATCCAACCTCCCCATGGAGATCGTGGACGCGGCGCGCGTGGACGGCTGCGGCGAGTTCCGCACCTTCAACACCATCATCCTCCCCATGCTCAAGCCCGCGCTGGCCGTGCAGCTCATCTTCTCCTTTGTCCAGTCCTGGAACAACTACTTCCTGCCCTCCCTGCTGCTGACCAAGGCGGAGAAGAAGACGGTGCCTATTATGATTGCCCAGCTCCGTTCCGCGGACTACTCCAAGTTCGACATGGGCAAGGTGTACATGTTCATTCTGCTCGCCATCCTGCCGGTCCTGATCGTGTACATCATCCTCTCCAAGTCCATCATCAAGGGCGTCACCGCCGGCTCCGTGAAGGGCTGATACAACACACGAATATATATAAAAACGGCTCTCCGCAGGGAGGGCCGTTTTTGGAAAGGAAATCACGATGTTAAAAGAACTCGGTTTTCAGAAGGGCGTGAACCTCGGCGGCTGGTTTTCCCAGTGCGACTACTCGGAGGACCGCCTGAACAATTTCATCACCGAGGCGGATTTTGAGAAGATCGCCGCCCTGGGCTTTGACCATGTCCGCATCCCCATCGACTATAACGTCATCCAGAACGCGGATCACACGATGAACGAGAGCGGCCTCAAGCGCATCGACGCGGCGCTGGCGCTCTGCGATAAATACTGCCTCAGGGCGGTGCTCGACCTGCATAAGACGCCCGGCTACTCCTTTGACGCGGGCGAAAAAGAGGCGGGCTTCTTCGAGAGCGAGAGCTATCAGGAGCGCTTCTATGACATCTGGGAAACGCTCGCGGAGTGGTTTGGCGGTATGTCGGATCGCGTGGCCTTCGAGCTTCTCAATGAAGTGACCGAGGCCTGCTTCCTCCCCGCGTGGAAGCGCATCTCCCGCGAGTGCGTGCGCCGTATCCGCTGCTTTACGCCGGACACGATCATCCTGCTCGGCAGCTACAACTGGAACAGCGCCAGGACCGTCCCTGAGCTGGACTCGCCCTACGACGACAAAATGGTATACAACTTCCACTTTTACGAGCCCCACGCTTTCACCCATCAGGGCGCTTACTGGATGCCGGAGCTGCAGGACAAGCGCTGTGCCTACGCCGACTGCGGCGCGAGCGAGGCGTGGTTTGAGGACTTCCTCGCCCCTGCCATCAAAAAGGCGGAAGAGGAGCACTGCGAGCTCTACTGCGGAGAGTTCGGCGTCATCGACGTGGTGCCGCCCGAGGAAGCCGTCAAGTGGTTCCGTGACCTGCACAAGGTCTTTGCCCGTCACGGCATCGCCCACGCCATGTGGAGCTGGAAGCAGATGGACTTCGGCCTGATCGACGAACGCATGGACGGCGTGCGCGACGAGCTGCTGACGCTGCTGTAACGAACAAGGACGCGTTGAAAACGCGTCCTTATTGTTTATCCCGCGCTCTTTAACTCCGTCAGCCAGTCGTCGTCCGTCGGCATGGCAAAAGGCGGCGGGGTGCTGTCGCTCTTTTTTCCGGGTGTTCCGGTGATCCACTCCTCCGGCGCGGGCGGGGCTTCCTCCTCCGGCTGCTCGATCAGCTCCTCGGGATAGATTTCCTCCTCTTCTGCTTCCGGTTCGGTCCTCCTGCCGAGGGAGAAGTAGGAGATGCCCTGAATGGTGGTCGTGCAGCAGACCTCGCCGCCGCGCAGATATACCAGGTCAAGCTGCCCCTCGCTCACGGGCTGGGCGTTGGGGTTGAGATCGTCGTTGATCATCTGGATCCAGTTGTACAGATCGAGAAAGGTGTAGCTCAGATCGTGCACATAGGACGGGGTGTTCGGCGCGGTGTAGAAGCGGATGTCCTCGCTGCGGCAGCGCAGGAGCTGACGGGCAAACCACGCCATGTTGGAGGCGGACATGTTGGTGTCCATGTTCTCTGCCAAAATCTGGACCACCTGGGGGATGTTCGGGATGCTGCCGAGCTGCAGGAATTGGTCCGCCGCGGCCTTGAGAAAATCGTGCTGGACCTTGATGCGGTCGAGGTCGCCGTTGACGTAGCCGCTGCGAAAGCGGCACAGCCACATGCACTGCTCGCCGTTCAAGAGCTGATAGCCCGGCTCCAGGTCGATGACAGGTCCGTCCTCGTAGTACATGCGCTGGGGCACATCGTACCAGATGCCGCCCAGGGCGTCCACCGCCTGCTCGAAGGCCTCGAGGCTGATGACCGCGTAGCAGTCCACGTCAAAACCCGTGAGCTTCTTCACATGCCGCCGCAGAGCCTCGCTGCCGTCGGCCCCGCTGTAGACCGCCGTCCAGTAGACGCTGTTTAATTTGCGGATGGGCGTGTCCACATTGATGAGCGTATCGCGCGGAAGGCTCACAAAGCTTGCCGTGTGCCGCACGGTGTCGAGCTTGCCGACCATGATGGTGTCGGTGTTGCCGGTGCCGTCGTCACTGCCGGCGAGCAAAATGGTGTAGACCCCGTCCTGCCGCTCGGTCTCAAAGGCGGTGCCCCGGTCCGGCGTCGGCGTTGGCGCGGCGGTGGGGGAGGAAGGCGCCTCGGCAGAGGGCTGCGGCTGGTTGACCTCCGTCAGCACCGGGTTTCCCTCCGCGATCTCCGGCGGCTTTTCCCAGAGAAAATACGCCCCAACTGTCGCGGCGACCGCCGCCGCCGCGCTGCCGCCGATGATGCCCAGCCGCCGCAGCCATTTCTTCTTGTCCATACTCCCGCCTTTCCGTCCGCCGTAAGCGAGACGTTTTTGTATTATCACGCGGCCTTGCCGAGCCGCGTTTCCATTCACTCGGGAGTATTTCCCGAGCGCCGGGAAATCATACACATGCGCACAAAAAACTTCAAATTTTCACAAAAGAGCTTTTTGCCCTTCGCCTCTTCCTGTTGGATTTTACCGAAATGACAGCACGCCCTGAAAACGGCATTGACTTTAGCGCCAAAAAGTGCTAAAGTACAGCCATCACCAGAGAGGAGACGCTGTCATGACCGGACGCCGCATTGCATACGCATACAGCTATGATTCCTATTATCGCCTTCGGTAATAGCGGTTTGTGCTGCAAGAAAACGTTTGGTCAGGCTTCGATAACCGACAACGCGCCGCACAGACTGCTGTCTGAGCGGTTTTTTCTTTTGGGGTGATAAACGTACTTCCCACGGATCAAAAAACGAAAATAAAGGAGATCACGAACATGAAAAAGCTTCTCACTCTCGTTCTCGCGCTGACCATGGTCTTCGCGCTGGCGGCTCCCTCTGCCTTCGCCGCCGATTCCTACACCGTCGGCATCTGCCAGCTGGTGCAGCACCCCGCGCTCGACGCCGCCACCCAGGGTTTTAAAGACGCCCTGACCAAGACCCTCGGCGACAAGGTGACCTTCGTTGAGCAGAACGCCTCCGGCGACTCCGCCACCTGCGCGGTCATCTGCAACCAGTTCGTCTCTGATGAGGTCGATCTGATCATGGCCAACGCCACCCCCGCCCTGCTGGCCGCCCAGGCTGCCACCAACAAGATCCCCGTGCTCGGCACCTCCGTCACCGACTACGCCTCCGCCCTTGACATCGACGACTGGAAGGGCAGCACCGGCACCAACATCTCCGGCACCTCCGACGGCGTCCCCGCCGCTGAGCTTGCAGCCGTTGTCAACGAGCTCTTCCCCGATGTCAAGAATGTCGGCCTGCTCTACTGCTCCGGCGAGCCCAACTCCAAGTTCCAGGCCGATGAGATCCGCCCCGTCCTTGAGAGCATGGGCTACAAGGTCACGGACTTCACTTTCGCTGACTCCAACGATGTTTCCGCCGTCACCAACAACGCCTGCGACGACTGCGACGTGCTTTACATCCCCACCGACAACACCGCCGCCTCCAACGCGGAGCTCATTAACAACGTGGCCCTGTCCAAGAAAGTTCCCATCGTCGCCGGTGAGGAGAACCTCTGCGCCGGCTGCGGCGTGGCTACCCTGTCCATCTCCTACTACGACCTCGGCACCGTCACCGGTGAGATGGCCGCAAAGATCCTCTCCGAGGGCGCCGATGTCTCCGCCATGGAGATCGAGTACGCTCCCTTTGCCAAGAAGTTCAACAAGACCAACTGCGACATTCTCGGCATCACCGTTCCCGAGGCCTACGAGGCCATCGCAGAGTAATTTCTGAGTTCCCTGTAATCAACGCCCCGGCGGGATTATCCTGCCGGGGCATCAACTGAGGTGTATTCTGTGACTTTAACAAGCTATTTCGCTTCTCTGAACGTTTTAAAACTTTTCCGCAACATGCCCGGCGGCGTGTCCCAGGGCATCATCTGGGGCATCATGGCCCTGGGCATCTACATCACCTTCCGTCTGCTGGACGTGGCGGACCTGACGGTGGACGGCTCGTTCACCACCGGCGGCGCCGTGACCGTCATGCTGATCCTCGCGGGCTGGCCCGCGTGGGCGGCGCTGCTGATGGCCATGCTGGCGGGACTGCTCGCGGGTTTCGTGACCGGCATCCTGCACACCAAGCTCGGCATCCCCGCGATCCTTGCCGGTATCCTGACCCAGTTTTCCCTCTATTCCATCAACCTGCATATTATGGGCATGGCGGCCAACAAGGCCGTCAGCGTGGATAAATACCACCTGCTGCTCTCGTCCCGTAACATCCCCGCCGCGATCCTGACGGGCATTATCATCGCCCTCGTGCTGATCTCCGTGATGTACTGGTACTTCGGCACGGAGCAGGGCTCCGCCATCCGCGCCACCGGCAATAACCCCGCCATGAGCCGCGCCCTCGGCATCAACATCGACAATATGAAGGTGCTGGGTCTTTCGCTCTCCAACGGCATCGTCGCCCTCTCCGGCGGCCTGCTTGCCCAGTATCAGGGCTTCGCGGATATCAACATGGGCCGCGGCGCCATCGTCATCGGCCTTGCCGCCGTCATCATCGGCGAGGTGGTGGGCGGCGCGATCCTCGGCAAGCACCTCAACTTCTACGGCACGCTGAGCTTCACGGTCGTGGGCGGCATCGTATACTATCTTGTCATCGTCATCGTCCTCTGGCTCAAGCTCAACTCCAACGACCTCAAGCTCTTTACCGCCATTGTCGTTGCGCTGTTCCTCGCGGTGCCCTATCTGCGCGGGCAGAAGAAGAGCTCCTTTGCCAAGCTCAAGAGGAAGGGGGCCTGAAGCGATGCTGGATTTACAGAATATCTCGAAAACCTTTAATCCCGGCACCATCAACGAAAAGAAGGCCCTCAACGGCCTGAGCCTGCACCTCAAACCCGGCGACTTTGTCACCGTCATCGGCGGCAACGGCGCGGGCAAGTCCACCATGCTCAACGCGGTGGCGGGCGTCTGGCCCGTGGACGAGGGGCGCATCCTTCTCGATGGTCAGGACATCACCGCCCTGCCGGAGTATAAGCGCGCCCACCTCATCGGCCGCGTCTTCCAGGACCCCATGATGGGCACCGCGCCCAACATGCAGCTGGAGGAAAACCTGGCCCTGGCCGCCCGCCGCGGTCAGAAGCGGGGTCTCAAGTGGGGCGTCACCAACGCCGAGCGCGAGGAATACCACGAGCGCCTGAAGATCCTCGGCCTTGGCCTTGAGGACCGTTTGACCTCCAAGGTCGGCCTGCTCTCCGGCGGCCAGCGCCAGGCGGTCACGCTTTTGATGGCGGTGCTGCGTGAGCCGAAGCTTTTGCTTCTCGACGAGCACACCGCGGCCCTCGACCCCGGCACTGCCGCCAAGGTCCTGGAGCTTTCGGATCAGATCGTGCAGGATCACAAGCTCACCACCCTCATGATCACCCACAACATGAAGGACGCCATCCGCCACGGCAACCGCCTCATCATGATGAACGAGGGCCACATCATCCTCGACATCGAGGGCGAGGAAAAGAAAAAGCTCACCAAGCAGCAGCTCATCGACCTATTTGCCCAGAAGGGCGCGAGCATCGACTCCGACGAGGCGCTGCTGACAAAGTAACGATAAACAAAAACGCTTCCGGGAAAACCCGGAGGCGTTTTTTCAGATACGAGACACTTGTGATGAAAAGCCCGACGTAATAAAATATTCGGAAAATATGACGCAGAATGGCAGACAGAAAGGCGCGCTTTACACAGGCGGTATGGGAGATCACCGAGAAGCTGCGTGACGCAAAGGCGATTGACAATGCCCTCGCGTCAAGCCTGGAGATCACCATCGTCAGCATTGCCAGCTTCTGGCGGGCGGCTTTCTGATCAAGCACGCCATCGAGCGCATGAACGAACGGCAATTCGGCCAGGTCATACGCTACCAGGCGGAGCTGTATTTCGACCCGAAGACCGAGGGGGCGGAGAAGCGGCTTGCGGATATCCTGGAGCAGAAGCAGCTGCCGCACGAGCTGATCGGCAAAACCGACTTCCTTTTCCGCACCGGCGAAAACTTCAACAGCGCTTCGGCCGTCGTCATGGAGCCGGAAAAAATCGAAGGCTACTACGGGCTGAAGGACCCCGAAAGAGGAGAGGAGCTCCGACCGACGGATGAGGCCGTGCTGATCCCGCCCCGCACACCTGCATTTATGCGGCCCTGATCACGGCGGGCTTTTCCGCCCTCATCAGCAGCACCGCTCTCAAAAAGATGAAAAACCTCAAGCTGTCGGATATCGCATGACAGCAAAAGCCCTGCCGAAGCCGGCAGGGCTTTTGTAATACGATAAAAGGGATCAGAGATCGGCGATGTAGTCGGCCACGCTCTCGCCCACCATATGTTGTTGATATTACGGGTTGTCTCATACCCGGCAGGAGTGTTATAATAGCCCAAGCAGCGCCCACGCCGACGGGGGCTTCCACCTGATGGGCTGCATGCTCTCGGCGGCAAGCTGCAACAAGTGGCTGTGCGACAATATCCTGGAGACAGCCGACTACGCCGCCGAGCAGGCGGGCATCACCGACGACATGCTGGGGAAAAACCACGTCTTCTTTCTGCCCTATCTCATGGGCGAGCGCAGCCCCAACAACGATGTCAACGCCCGCGGCACCTTTACCGGCATCACCCTCTATACCGCCCGGACAGATTTTGTGCAGGCCGTGCTGGAGGGTGTGGCCTTCGCCATCCGCGACTGCTTCGAGGTGGCAAAGAGCCTGGGCCTTCCGGTCGGGCGCTCCAAGCTCTGCGGCGGCAGGGCCAAGTCGCCGCTTTGGCGTAAGATCTTTGCCAATGTGCTGGGCATTCCCCTGGAGATGGTCAGGACCGAGCAGGGCCCCGGCTACGGCGCCGCCATGCTCGCCATGGTGGGCAGCGGCGTGTTTGAAAGCGTAGAGGCCGCGTCTGACGCACTGGTGGAGGTCTCCTCGGTCACGGAACCGGATCCGGCGCTCACCGCGCGCTATGAGGCACAGTACCAGAAATACAGAAAAATCTATCCGGCGCTCAGGGACGTGTTCCCGGCGCTTCGCTAAGGAGGAAACAAAAATGCAGAACATCCCCGAAGTCAAGCTCGGCATCGTCGCCGTCTCCCGCGACTGCTTCCCGATTGGCCTCTCGATCGCCCGGCGTGAGGCCAGTGTCAAGACCTGCGGCGGCAATATCTATGAGTGTCCCGTCACCGTGGAAAACGAGAAGGATATGCTCAAGGCGGTCGAAGACGTGAAGGCCGCCGGCTGCAACGCCCTGGTCGTCTTCCTCGGCAACTTTGGCCCCGAGACGCCCGAAACTCTGATTGCCAAAAATTTTGACGGCCCCTGCATGTTCGTGGCCGCCGCCGAGGGTGACGGCGATCTCATCAACGGTCGCGGCGACGCCTACTGCGGCATGCTCAACTGCTCCTACAACCTCGGTATGCGCCATCTCAAGGGCTATATCCCCGAATACCCCGTTGGCACCGCCGAGGATATTGGCCGCATGATTAAGGAGTTTTATCCCATCGCCCGCGCGGTCATCGGCGTGCAGAACCTCAAGATCATCAGCTTCGGTCCCCGGCCTCAGGACTTCTTCGCCTGCAACGCCCCCATCAAGGGCCTGTATGAGCTGGGCGTGGAGATCGAGGAAAACTCCGAGCTGGATCTGCTGGTCTCTTACAAGGCTCACGCGGGCGACAAGCGCATCCCCGAGGTGTGCGCCGACATGGCCGCAGAGATGGGCGAGGGCCGCTACTTCCCGGATCTGCTCGAGCGCATGGCGCAGTTTGAACTGACGCTTCTCGACTGGGCGGAGGAACACAAGGGCGCACGCAAGTATGTAGCCTTCGCGGACAAGTGCTGGCCCGCCTTCCCCGAGCAGTTCGGCTTTGAGCCCTGCTTTGTAAACTCCCGTCTTGCCGCCCGCGGCATTCCGGTCAGCTGCGAGGTGGATATCTACGGCGCGCTCTCGGAGTACATCGGCGCCTGCGTCTCCGGCGACGCCGTGACCATCCTCGACATCAACAACTCCGTCCCCGCAAAAATGTGGGAAGAGCAGATCAAGGGCAAATACGACTACAGCCTCACCGACACCTTCATGGGCTTCCACTGCGGCAATACCCCGAGCTGCAAGATGTGTGCCGACCGCGCGGTCAAGTACCAGCTCATCCAGCACCGCCTGCTCGAGCCCGCCGGGTCCGAGCCCGACTTCACCCGCGGCACCCTCGAGGGCGACATCGCTCCCGGCGAGATCACCTTCTTCCGCCTCCAGTGCGACAGTGAGGGCATGCTCCGCTCCTACATTGCCGAGGGCGAGGTCTTGCCTGTGGCAACGACGAGCTTCGGCGGCATCGGCGTCTTCGCCATCCATGAGATGGGCCGCTTCTATCGCCATGTGCTCATCCAGAAGCGCTTCCCCCACCATGGCGCGGTGGCCTTCGGCCATCACGGCAAAGCACTCTTTGAGGTCTTCAAGTTCCTGGGCGTGACGGACATCGGCTATAACAAGCCCAAGAGCCTGCCGTACCCGACCGAGAACCCCTGGTCATAACACGCCGCACACAGCGGGACTTCTTTGCGAAAGGACAGAAAATCATGCTTGAAGCGTTAAAGCAGCAGGTATTGGAGGCAAATCTCCTCCTGCCGAAATACAATCTTGTGACCTTCACCTGGGGAAATGTCTCGGGCATCGACCGGGAAAGCGGCCTCTTCGTCATCAAGCCCTCGGGCGTGGAGTATGACGGGATGAGCCTGGAGGACATGGTAGTGGTCGATCTCGACGGCAGGGTCGTGGAAGGAAAGCGGAAGCCCTCCAGCGACACCGCAACCCATATCGAGCTCTACAAAGCCTTCCCCCAATGCGGCGGCATCGTCCACACTCACTCCCGCTGGGCCACGACCTTTGCCCAGGCCGGTATGGACATCCCCGCCATGGGCACCACCCAGGCGGACTACTTCTACGGCGCGATCCCATGCACCCGCCCCATGACCGATGAAGAGATCAGGGGCGAATATGAGAAGGAGACCGGCAAGGTGATCGTGGAGACCTTCCTTGACCGCGACCCCGCTGCCATCCCCGGCGTGCTGGTCTGCTCCCACGGCCCCTTCGCCTGGGGCACCGACGCCATGAACGCGGTGCACAACGCGGTCGTCATGGAGGAGGTCGCCTTCATGGACTGGCACGCGATCGTGCTCAATCCCGTTCTCGAACCCATGCAGCAGACGCTGCTGGACAAGCACTATCTGAGAAAGCACGGCGCAAACGCCTACTACGGCCAGACCTGAACCAAAAAACAACCCGGCCGGGAGACCGACCGGGTTGCTTGCCGCATTGACAAAGCCTCTTCGGCGTGGCAAAATAGGGCAAAATCAAGAGGATCAAGGGACTGAGAAAAATGCCGCTCACGCCGAAAATGTTTCTGATCGTGTGCCCGCTGCTGTTTCTGGCGGGCTTTGTGGACTCCATTGCCGGGGGCGGGGGACTGATCTCCCTGCCGGCCTATCTGTTTGCGGGCCTGCCTGTCCATATCGCCATCGGCACAAACAAGCTCTCCTCCGCCTGCGGCACCTCGCTCACCACCGCACGCTTCATCCGCGGCGGGCTTATCCGCTGGAAGCTTGCCCTGCCCGGGATCGCGGCGGCGATGGTGGGCTCCGGGTGCGGGTCGCGTCTGTCGCTGCTGGCGGATGAAAAAATCATCCGCGCCGTGCTGTTTGCGGTGCTGCCGCTCGCGGCCTTCATCGTGCTCAATCCCCGTCTGTTCCCGGAGGGGGAGGCGCTTAAGGTGCGTGTGGACAGGCGCACCGTCACGGTCTGTGTCCTCGCCGCGCTCATCATCGGCTTTTACGACGGCTTTTACGGCCCCGGGACCGGGACCTTCCTGATCATCGCCTTTGCCGCCTTCGCAAAGCTCCCCATCAAGGCTGCCAACGCCCACGCCAAGGTGATCAATCTCACCACGAACATCACCTCGCTCATCGTCTTCCTGCGCGGCGGCACGGTGCTGATCCCGCTGGGACTCGCGGCGGCGGCCTGCAACATGCTCGGAAACTACGTCGGCTCGGGCCTTGCCATGCGAAGCGGCGCGAAAATCACGCGCCCCATCATCCTCACGGTGCTTGCCCTGCTGCTCATCAAACTCCTGACAGAGTAATAAGCAGCCGCCCGGCTCAGGCCGGGCGGCTGCTGCATACTTATCTTCTCCCGCGGCGTCTGTCGTGACCGCCAAACTCGGGGGAGTGCGTTTTCCGCTTTGATTCATACAGGCTTTCGTCGGCTCGCCGGATAAGATCAAAGAGCTGGTCATGGGTTTCCGGCTCACCCTCGGCATGGCCGATGCTGAGTACGATCTTCTCGCGCGTGACAGCGGGGACATGGAAGCTGTAGAACTCATGGGCATAGACCTCGCCCTCGGTGCGCAGGACAAGAAACTCGTCTCCTCCGTAGCGGTAGCAGCGGCTTTCCGGAAACAGGTTTTTGATCTGCACGGCGGTCTCCCTGAGCACCTCGTCGCCCGCAATGTGTCCGTAGGTGTCGTTGATCTCCTTGAAATAGTTGATGTCCAGCATGAAGGCCGTGACAGGGCGGTCGACGAGCTTGACCACGTCCTCCTCCAGCGCCTTGCGGTTCCGGAGCCCTGTCAGCCCGTCGTGGCGGTTGGCATGCTCCAACAAATCGTTGTGCTGCTCCAGCGATACGGTCATCTGGGCAAGCCTCGCCTGGGAGCGAAAACGGATGATCATGCCCATGATGGATGCAAACACGAGTACAGCATAGTTGAGGATGTTCAGCCCGGCGGCACCGTCTATAACATAGAGGATGACATAGAGATCCGTATAGACCGCAAGCGTCAGCACAATGCTGACCCATGGCCGCAGGGAGATGAAGCAGACGATCAGCAGCTCAACGGTGAAGAAGGTGAAAAGCTGGTCGCCCCGGGCGTAGTGCAGATAGGATACCCAGACGGCCCAGGCGGAAAGCGCGAGGCAATACATGACCTTGAACAGGATCACCGCATTGTGCGGGACCTGATCATTTTTCAGGATCAGCCCCGAAAGGACTCTTCCGCACACGCACAGCACAACACATACCACAACACGTGTAAGGCTGACATGTGCGTCGTGGCCCAGTTCGGGGGTTATGTACAAAAAGACAGGTATGGTGAATAATTCAAAAAGTCCGATGACGAGAGACAGATGATAGATATTTTTGATGCTGTCGATATCGATGATCCGCTCGACCTTTTCGTCGAGATCCGGGAACAGATAATCTTTTATAGCGCTCAATACGGCCCTTCCTTTATGCATTCAGCAATACAAAACAATTCAAACGTTCTCGAATTATAGCACAATTTCTCGGCATTTCAAGGCTAATTTTCTGAAAACCTTCCGGGCTGTTGCGTGATGTGCCAAATTGGCACAATTACTTTTACCTTTATTTCAGAAAAACCTGTTCTGAAATCACCGCCTCGCGGATGTACGGCTTCATGGAGTCGTCGATCCGCAGGCTCACGTTGTCCTCGAGCGAGATCGCCTCTGCGCTGCGGATATACACCATTGGAACCTCGTGGGGATACACGCCGCGCTTTGATGGCTGCTCGTCCAGGCAGTCCGGCACCAGAGAGCCCTGCCGCTTCCAGAGGAAGGCGGAATCCCGGATGCTGACGTTTCGGATCGGGCAGGCCTCCTCGCCCGCGATCATGATGGCCCCTTCGCAGACAAAGTGCAGGTTATCCAGAAAGACCGACTCGATCATTCCGGGCAGCCTCTCTACCCCGGCTCTGGGCGTGGCCGACAGGAAGAGCGCGTCGCCCTTGCCCCACCACACGACGACCTCCGAATCCTGTCGGACCCGATCCCGGTAGCGGCGGGTATTGCCCGAGATGTGGTGGATCATGATGTCATGGACCCGTCCCCCGTCCCTCGACCAGATGCCGATGCCGCGAGTGCAGTCCTGCAGAATGCAGTCGCTCATGGTGACATGGTGGATGTCGCCCCAGGTCTCGGTCCCGATTTTGAGTGCGGAGGAGTGGGAGCGGAGAATGCAGTTCGAGATGAGGATGTTGCGGCAGGGGCCGTATTTCTTCGTCATGGGGGCGGTGGTCTTGACCACGATGGCGTCGTCGGCGCAGCGGATGACGCAGCCGCGGATGATCACGTCCTGGCAGCAGTCCGGGTCGATGCCGTCGTTGTTCGGGCCGCGCTCGTTGGCGCTCGTTGTTCTCGATGCGGATACCGTCGATCAGCACATTCCGGCAGCCCGCCATGTGCAGGGTCCAGAAGGCGGCGTCACGGAAGGTCACGCCCTTCACGGTGAGGTTTCGCACGTCCTCCAGAAAGCTCATGCGCGGACGGTAGCCCCGTACCTTCAGGGGGCTTTCGTGGCTGCCGCCGTCATCGTCGTCCTCGTAGAAGACCTCCCGCCCGCGGCCGTCGATGCAGCCAAAGCCGGAGATGGTCACATTCTCCGCGTGCCGCGCGAGGAGGAAGCAGCCGCCCTCCCAGCCGGTGTCCCGGTTGTCGTCCTCAAAGCCGCCCATGAGATCGGGCATGTCCGCCGGGTCAAGGCTGGAAATGAGCTCCGCTCCGGTTTCAAGATGCAGTTCCACGTTGGATTTGAGCAGGATCGTGCCGGAGAGAAACCTCCCGGCGGGTACGCTCACCCTGCCGCCGCCGACAGCGGTACAGGCGTCGATAGCGCTCTGGATGGCGGCGGTGTTGAGCGTTTTGCCGTCTCCCACGGCGCCGAAGTCGGTTATGATACAGGTCATGATGCAGGCACTTCCTTTTGGTTTTGGTATTTTCATTTTAGCAAGGATCGGATGACTGTTCAAGCAGATAAAACTTGAAAATAATGGGATCTATGATATACTCATAGACAAATAACATGATTTTGCGTGGTAATAAACAGCCGAATAACGGGTATCATATCAAGCTTTATTGATTGGGAGAGGTGTCTATGGGAAGCGCTTATTCACTGAGCTCTGCATTGGGATATAATCTTATATGTACCGTCATTTTTATTGTCGCAATTCTGGCGGCAAAGAAAAGCAAATCTGCAGCATGGGTTTTGATTTTGGCTGGTGCCGGAGTTCAGCTCTTTTCGCTGATAGGCAATGAAAAACGCCTCATTGTGCTCAGCGCATATTACAGCACATCATCGCTTGAAGAGCTGAGGAGTCAGCATACACTGAACTGGGTTGTCTTCATCATCATTCTCTTTACTGCGGTGATCCTTGTCAGTCTCCGAAAACCTTCTCAAGAAGAACCGGAGGTTTCAGCCAACGTTGAGGATAACACCCCCGGAGCATACATATGCAAGTTCTGCGGTAAGCGGTATGACGAACAGCTTCCTGTCTGTCCAAATTGCGGCGGCAAGGGCGGAATCAAACCAAAAGGAGGCTCACGCGGCAGCTTGCAGGCCAAGCAGCAGAACGCTGGCAATGAGCAGAAACTGCATGAAGAAGATACTCCATCGGGTACTGGATCGCAAAGCGGTGGATATGAGAACAAAAAGAACAGCACATCCGTGGTATCGGAGGATACAACGGGGGCTCAAATCAATGCCAGGGAGAAAAAGGGACCGATCCAAAGTACGGTGACCCGATTCGATGGGACTTCTTCCGGAGAACAGAATATGGATTTGAATCCCGAACAGAGGAGGCTCCGCGTGATCTGTGTCGCAGGTCCGGAGAGAGGTGCTTCTGCAACGGGAGAAGCCGTATATATCGGACGTAATACACAGCTGTGCCAGCTGGTCCTTCAAAATACCCCGGGCGTAAGCAACATACACTGTATGCTCCATGCCGATGAAACTACTGTGGAAGTACGCGATATGAACTCCAGCTATGGCACATTCCTTTCAGACGGTACTCGTCTGGAACCGGATAAGTCATACTTTTTGCAAAGCGGCATTACTCTATATCTTGGATCTGACAATGCAGGAGTTACTATCGAAATTATATAAAACACAGGCGTTACGATGCCTCTGACATATCAGATATCAGAATACCCATATGACAATACATGAAAGAAAAGCGCCAGACGGAATTTGCTGTGCAGAGTCCCGCTTGGCGCTTTTGTTTATTCGATATCGATACAGTTAAAATCAACATGGCCTTCATTCAGGTCAAGGTTGATATAAGCGCCTAAATCATAGGGATTTTCATATGACGAACGTAAGCGCTCAACAATCGCCCGCCCGATGAAAAGGCCGGCGCATGATCAGCGCCGGCCTCTTTGAGTATTCAGTTTTCCAGCTTTTTTCTCAGCGCC